>JBAZUN010000088.1:0-16472 GCA_041661365.1 Candidatus Latescibacterota bacterium | reverse complement strand
GTCCTTGCCGTGCCCTAACCCAGTGCCTATCATGGGACCCGCGCTGCCCGACGATGCGCCGCCTGCCTCTCGGGGGATGCCATGCCCGCTCGCGATTCCTGGATTCATCTCGGCCCGGACCTCTTCCTCTGGCCCGACGCCTGCAACGTCTACCTGCTGCGCGACGGCGAACGAGCCCTGGCCATCGACTACGGCACCGGGGCTTGGCGGCGCCATCTGGACCGGATCCAGGTGCGGCGGGTGGAACAGGTCGTCCTGACCCACACGCACCGGGACCAGCTCTGCGGCCTGTACCGCGAGCCCGATCCGACCCTGACCGTACACCTCCCGGCCGGCGACGCGGCCCTGGTGGGCGCCGAGGAGGTGGAGCACTTCTGGGTCGTATATCAGACCAACGGCTGTCCCGCCAGTTATGCGGCCCCGCGAGGCCCGGTTCCGCACGCGCGGGCCGACCTGACTGCGGACACGGAAACTCGGATCGGGCCGGTGCGGCTCTGCGCCATCGCCACCCCCGGGCACACCCAGGGCGCCCTGAGTTACCTGGTCGAGTGGCGCGGCCGTCATCTGGCCTTCTGCGGCGACGCGGTCCACGCCGGCGGCACCATCCACCAGCCCTATCATCTTGAGTGGGATCACTGGACCCCCTCGGGCTGCCTGGCGGCCTGGCACGGGCTCGAGCGGCTGGGGTACTGCGGCTTCGACGCCCTCCTGCCGTCGCACGGTCCGCCGATCCTGGAACGGCCCCGCTCCTGCCTGTCCCAGGTCCAGCGGCGGCTGCTGCAACTGATCCGGGCCAAGGGCTCGGTCTGTGCCGGGGAGCCGAATCGCTGGGTCGACCTCGAGCCGACGTCCTGTGGGGCCTGGCGGGTGCTCCCCCATCTCTACCAGTTCGGAGCCAACAGCTTTCTCCTGGTCAGCCGGGCCGGCGAGGGGCTGGTGGTCGATCCCCAGTTGGTCGACCTCAGCCGTCTGGAGCCCCTGATGCAGGAGCTCGGGCTGAGCCGGATCAGCGTGGGCACGGCCTCCCACTACCACCTGGACCACTCGGATGGCCTGGGGCAACTGCGCGACCGGTACGGGGCCTGCTCGTGGGTCCACCCCTGGGTCGCCGAGCCGATCCTCGACCGAAATCGCTACGACCTTCCCTGGCTGCCGACCGCTTCTGTACCGGTCGACCGCCTCCTCCCCGAGAACGGCCCCTTCCGCTGGCAGGAGTACCGCTTCCGCAGCCACGCCTTTCCAGGGCAGACCCGCTGGCACACGGCGTTCGACGGGGAGATCGACGGGTGCCGGGTCCTCTTCTCGGGAGACAACTACCAGCCCCCGAGCCGCTGGAACGGCACCGGCGGGTTCTGCGCCTACAACGGCAGCCGGTTCAGCGAAGGGTTCGGCCGATCGGCCGCGCTGGTCCTGGAGTTGGCCCCGGACCTGATCTGCAACGGCCACGGCTGCGTGTACCGCTTCGCACCCTCGCACTACCGCCGCATCGTGCGCTGGAGCCAGACGGCCGAGGCCGCGGTGCGGGAGCTGTGCCCATCGACCGACTGGCTGGCCGACTACGACTGCCGGGCGGCCCGGTGGGAGCCGTTCGTCACCAAGGCGCGGGCCGGCCGCGCCTTTGACCTGCACCTCTGTCTGACCAATCACGCTCGTCGTGAAATGAGGGCCATCGCTTGTCCGGTCGGTCCTGATGGGTGGTCCCTGGAACCGGCGAGCCGTTGCCTCCGTCTGCCGGCCGGCAACGAACGACGCATAAGGTTTCGAGTGACCGTGCCCCGGAGAACCGAGCCCGGGAGGTACCTGCTGGCCGCCGACCTCCAGATCGACGATCATCTGGACGCCGAGGCCTGCGTGGCCCTGGTGGACGTGGGCTGATAGCTCAGTAGCCCGCTAGAAACAAAAGGAGAGCGCCGTGAAGTTCATCGTCGCCGTCGACTGCGAGGGGGTAGCCGGCGCCGTGGGTGCGCCCGGCGGCACCCTGAATTCCTCGCCCAACTGGGAATTCGCCCGGCTGCAGGCCACCCGCGAAGCCGACGCCGCGGCCCGTGGCCTGTTCGCCGGGGGCGCCACTCAGGTGATCATCTGGGACAACCACGGTGGCGGGGTCAACCTCCACTACGACCAGCTCGACGAGCGGTGCGACATCGCCCTCGGCTCGGGGTTCGCCCATCGCTGGCCCGGGCTCGACCAGACCTTCGCCGGCGTCGTCCTCGTGGGGTACCACGCCATGGACGACACCGAGGACGGGGTGATGGCCCACTCCTTCAGCTCGGCGACCTACCAGTGGATGAAGGTCGACGGCCGCGAGGTCGGCGAGATCGAGATCGACGCGGCCATGGCCGGCGAGCACGGGGTCCCCCTGGTCCTGGTCGCCAGCGACGACCAGGCCGTGGCCCAGGCGCGTCACTCCTTCCCGGACATCGAGACGGTCATCACCAAGCAGGGTCTGGGCTGGAACGCCGCCCTCAGCAAGCATCCCCGGCGCTGCGCCGCGGAGATCGAGCAAGCCGCCGAACGGGCAGCCGCCCGCGCCGCCGGGATGAAGCCCTTCCGCTTCGAGGGGCCGCTCAGCTTCGAGATCCGCTTCAAGCGGATGGACGGGGCTCAGGCCGCCAGCCGCGGCCTCCGGGCCGGAACGCGCGTCGACCCCTTCACCGTCCGCTGGGAGCTGCAGCGGCTCTCCGACTACTTCTGAGGATCGCATGAAGATCACCCGATTGGAGATCATCGCCGCTGACCTGGGCCGCGTCTACCTCTTCGTCCGGCTCCACACCGACGAGGGGATCTGCGGCGTCGGCGAGCCGTCGTGCTGCGGCAAGGAGCGGGCCGTGGTCGGCGCCGTCCGCGACTTGGAGCCGTACCTGATCGGCGCTGATCCGTTCGCGGTCGAGCGGCTGTGGAACTACATGTATCGAACGGTGATCTGGCGCGGCGGGCCGGTGCTGATGGCGGCGCTGAGCGGGATCGAGCACGCCCTGTGGGAGATCAAGGCCAAGGCCCTGGGCGTGCCGGTCTGGGAGCTGCTCGGCGGCAAGGTCCGCGACCGGGTCAAGGTCTACGCCTGGATCCACGGCAGCACGCCGGAGAGCTACGCCGAGGACGCGGCGCGGCGGCTGGAGGAGGGGTTCCGCGGGGTCAAGTTCACCCCGTTCGAGTTCTGCGGGCTGGGATACACCGTGGCCCACGGTCGCCGGGTGGAGGCCCGCGTCGAGGCGGTCCGCCGGATGATCGGGGACGAGGTAGACCTGGCCATCGACGGTCACGGCCAGCTCAATCCGGTCAACGCCGTGGAGATGGCCAAGCGGATCGAGCCGTTCGGGATCCTGTTCTACGAGGAGCCGGTCCTTCCCGAGAACGTCGATGCCATGGCCGAGATCCGGCGGGTGGCACACATCCCGATCGCCACCGGCGAGCGGCTCTTCACCCGGTACGCGTACAAGGACCTGCTGGTCCGCGGCGCCGTGGACGTGATCCAGGCCGACGTGGGCAATGCCGGCGGGATCCTGGAGGTCTACAAGATCGCGGCCATGGCCGAGGCCTTCTACGTCAGCCTGGCGCCGCACAACCCGTGGAGCCCCCTGACCACGGCGATCTCCCTGCACCTGGACGCGGTGGTGCAGAACTTCCTGGTGCAGGAGATCCCCACGGCCGGGGCCCCGCCCGAGCGCAGCCGGTTGATCCGGCAGACCGGGCGGGAGAAGCCGCGCGACGGGTATCTCGAGGTGCCGACCGGACCGGGATGGGGGGTCGAGCTGGACGTGGAGTTCATCGCCACCGTGCCCTGGAACCCGGACAAGCCCCGCCCGAGCCCGTGGCTGCCGCTCCTGCCGGACGGCGGCCTGGTCCACACCTGAGCCTTCGGGAGACGACGCGCCGATGTCCGGAGTCCTGACGGCCGATCCACCGGGGCCTGCCGTGCTGCTGCTGAGCGGCGGCATGGACTCGGCCACCCTGCTCTGGTGGCTGAAGGCGGCCGGGGCCGGACCGATCCACGCGCTCAGCGTCGACTACGGCCAGCGCCATTGCACCGAGCTGGAGGCGGCCCGTCGCCTGGCCAGCCTCGCCGGGGTGGCCCATCGAATCCTCTCCCTCGACCTGCGGGCGATCGGCGGCAGCCCGCTGGTCGACGCGGCCCTGGCCGTTCCCGCGGCCGACGAGCACCGGCAGGCCGCCACGGTGGTCCCCTTCCGCAACCTGCTCTTCGCCGGGCTGGCCGCTGCCTGGGCCGAGCCCAGGGGTATCCGCGACCTGTACCTCGCCCCGGTGCAGGACGACCAGGCGGCGTACCGGGACTGCCGCCGGGCCTTCTACGACAGCCTGGAGCAGACCCTGGGGCTGGGCGCCACGCGCGACCATGAGGGATTTCGCCTCCACACCCCCTTCGTCAACCTGCCCAAGCGGGAGGTGCTGCGGCTCGGCCTCGAGCTGGGGGTCCCGTACGCGGAGACCCACACCTGCTACGAGGGGACTCGGCCGGCCTGTGGCCGATGCGATGCCTGCATGGAGCGGATCACCGCCTTCCAGGCCCAGGCCATCGCCGACCCGATCCCCTATGCGATCCCGGTGACCTGGTCGACCGGTCGAGGCACGCCATGACCACCGGGCTCCCCTCCGAGGCCGAGCCGGAGAACCCCACCGAGAAGCAGGCCGACCGCCTGCCGGTCTGGCGCGAGAGCGGCGAGACGCTGCAGGTCAACGAGATCTTCTGGTCGATCGAGGGCGAGGGGGTGCGGGTCGGCGAGCCGACGACCTTCGTGCGGCTGTCGCGGTGCAACCTGCGGTGCCCGTTCTGCGATACCGACTTCGACGATCACGAGGAGATGACCGTGGCCGAGATCGCCGCGGCCGTGGCGGCCCACCCGGCCCGGTGGGTTTGTCTCACCGGCGGCGAGCCGCTGGCCCAGAACCTGGAGCCTCTGGCCCGCCACCTGACGGCCGCCGGGTACCGGCTGCACCTGGAGACCAACGGCACCCTGTCCCCCGATCCGCGGCTCTTCGAGCTGATCGAGCACTGGACCGTCTCCCCCAAGCGCTACCCCGTGGCTCCGGGGTTCCAGCGCATCACCGAGCTGAAGTACGTGGTCGGCCGGTCCTTCCGCGAGGAGCGGGTGCAGGAGGAGCTGGCCCACTGGATCTACCTGCAGCCCGAGTCCTCGGAGCCCCGGTACGTGGAGCGCGCCCTAGAGATCCTCCGGCGCCACCCGCACTGGCGGCTCTCCTGCCGCATCCACACCTGGCTCGGCCTGCGCTGAACGGCGCTGATGCCCCGCGAAAGATGACCTGGTATTCGCCCCCCGATTCATCATCCCGGCCTGCGGCAACGGAGCCTGCCCATGAAGATCACCGGCGTCGAAGCGCTGCACCTTCGCCTCCCCGAGGTCCGCGAGGTCGCCGACGGCACCCAGGACTGCCTGCTGGTGCAGGTCACCACCGACGCCGGCATCACCGGCCTCGGCGAGGTCGTCTCCTGCTCCTACGTGGCCCGGGCCGTGGTCGAGGCTCCCCGGTCGGCCCCGTTCCGCCACGGCCTGGCTCGGATCGTCCTCGGCCTGGACCCCGAAGATCCTGCCGCGGTAATGGAGGCCATGGTCCGCGGCACGGCCTGGTTCGGACCAGGCGGGGTGGCCCGCCATGCCATGAGCGGGATCGACCTGGCGCTCTGGGACATCCGCGGCAAGGCCGCCGGGATCCCGGTGCGGCGGCTGCTCGACCCCCGGGCCGTTGATCAGGTCCCCTGCTACGCCAGCGTCCTCTGGCCCGAGCGTCCCGAGCAGGTGGCGGCCTCGGCCGCCGGGTTCGTGCAGCAGGGGTACAAAGCGGTCAAGTACGGCTGGCTGCCGATGGGGCCGGACCTCGAGCTGGACGTGGAGCTGGTGGCTGCCGCGCGCGAAGCCTTGGGGCCGGGGATCGAGCTGATGGTCGACGCCGGCCGGGCCTGGACCACCGATCAGGCCCGGCTTCGTCTGGAGCGGTTCCGGCCGTATCGGCTGACCTGGCTGGAGGAGCCGCTGCAGCCGGCCGACCTCGAGGGGTACCGGCGGCTCGCCGAGGAGCCGACCATCCCGATCGCGGCCGGGGAGGCGATCTGTCTGCTGGAGGAGTACGAGGTCCTGCTGCGGCGCGGGAGGATCCAGGTGGTCCAGCCCGACCTGGGACGGGTGGGTGGGATCACCTGGGCGCAACGGATCGCGGCACTGGCCGAGGAGGTCTCGGCCTGGCCGGTGCCCCACGCCTACGGCACCGGGGTGATGCTGGCGGCCTCGGCCCAGTGGACGGCGGCCAGCCAACGCCCGCTGACCGAGTTTACCCGGGCTCCGTCCCCTCTGGCGCGCGACCTGGTGCGGACCGACCTGACCTTCGAGGGAGGAGCGCTCCGTCTGGGGAATGCCCCGGGCCTGGGGGTCGAGCTCGACCCGGCAACGGTGGCCCGGTATCGCGTGGCCTGAGCGTCAGTCCAGCGGTACGAGCCGGTTCTCCTCGACGCGGTACCGCTCGCCGCAGGCCGGGCAGACGCGCGTCTCGTCCTGGTCGGGCAGGGTCGTGCCGCAGCGGCAGACCCAGCCGCGGCGCCGGGCCGGCACCCCGAGCATGAGGGCGTAGGGCGGCACGTCGTCCACGATCACCGCGCCGGCCCCCACCAGGGCGTACTCCCCGATGGTCACCCCGCAGACCACGGTGGAGTTGGCGCCAAGGGTGGCCCCCTTCTTCACCAGGGTCTGCCGGATCTCGTGCTTGCGCTCGATGAAGGCCCGCGGATTGATGACGTTGGTGAAGACCATGGAGGGACCGCAGAAGACGCCGTCCTCCAGGATCACGCCCTTGTAGAGGGAGACGTTGTTCTGTACCTTGCACCCGTCGCCGATCACCACGCCGTGGTCGACGTACACGTTCTGGCCGATGTTGCAGTTGGCGCCGATGCGCACCCCGGACATGACGTGGGAGAAGAGCCAGATGCGGGTGCCGGCGCCGATCTCGCACGGCTGTTCCAGACGCGCGGTCTCGTGCGCGAAGTAGTCGCTGCCCATGCTTCCCGTCCCTCGTGATGGCGCGTGGTTGGCCGCCGGTGCGCGGCGCTGTCGGTCGGCAGCGCCCGTCGCCCGGGCTCAGGCTGGGCGAGACGCGGCGCGATCCCCAATATAGGCGCCGAGTGTCGGCCGAACCACCGTACCGGCGGTCCGGCCGGAGATCTCTCCCTTCACCCTCCCCGCAGGAGCCTACCGATGAAACTCATTACCTATACCCGCGCCGGTGAAGAGCGCCTTGGTGCCGTGCTCCCCGGCGAGCGGTTCGCCGTGGACCTGGCCGTGGCCGACCAGACCCTGGCCCGTGGCCAGAAGCGACCGGCCTGCCCCTTCCTCGGCGGGATGATCGATCTCCTCGAAGCCGGGACCAAGGGGATGGCCGCGGCCCGGGCCGCTTTGCGCCTTGCCGAGGAGCGTCTCGCCAAGGTCGGCAAGGCCGACGGCCGCCTGATCCTCGCGCTGTCCCACCTGCGGCTGCGGGCTCCGGTCCCTCGGCCGCGCAAGGTCTTCTGTCTGGCCGGGAACTACCAGGACCACATCGAAGAAGGTGGCCGCGCCCGGATGGAGATCCAGGACCGGGAGACCCCGCGGATCTTCATGAAGCCGCCGTCGACCACGGTGATCGGTCCGGGCGACCGGATCCTCATCCCGCCGGTGGCCCACTCGGTCGACTGGGAGGGGGAGCTGGCCGTGGTGATCGGCCGCCGCGCCAAGGGGGTCAAGGCGGCCCAGGCCCTGGGCCACGTCGCCGGGTACACGGTGATGAACGACGTCTCCGAGCGGCAGCTCGAGATCAAGCAGCGGACCGACAGCCGGCCGCGCGACCAGTGGTTCGACTGGCTGAACGGCAAGTGGCTGGACACCTTTGCCCCGCACGGACCCTGGCTGGTCACCCGGGACGAGATCCCCGATCCGCAGACCCTGGAGATCAGCACCTACGTCAACGGCGAGCGCAAGCAGCACAACCACACCGGGCAGATGCTCTACCCGGTCGACCGCATCATCGAGTACCTCTCGACGATCATCACCCTGGAGCCCGGCGATCTGATCAGCACCGGCACCATCGCCGGGATCGGGGCGACTACCGGGACCTTCCTCCAGCCCGGCGACCGGGTGGAGATCCAGATCACCGGCATCGGCGCCCTCCGCAATCCGGTGGCCGCCAGCAGGCGGTAGCGCCCATTGGCCGACGCCCCGGAGTCAGCAGAGCCAGGGCCAGGCTCGGGCGTGCTCGGGCGCGCCTTCCTGGCCCTCTGCCTGATCTACTTCCTCAACAGCTTCCTGGTGGCGCCGTTCTCCTCGCTCTTCCCGGTCTACGTCGAGGCCGACCTGGAGCGGCAGCCCTGGTTCACCGGGTACCTGCGCGCGGTCATGCTGGCCCTGGGCGGGATCTTCGCGGTGATCGGCGGCCGGTTGTGCGACCTGCTGGGCCGCAAGGTCACCCTCCTCATCGGGCTGGCCGGCTCCATGCTGACCGGCCTGGTCTTCAACGTCTCCGATCCCTTCGCCCTCTCCCTGCTGGTCATCGGCCTGGGGGTGGCCACCGGTCCCTTCTCCACCGCCGGGCAGAGCTACCTGATCACCTCGGTGCACAGCCGCCGCCTCGGCCTGGGGGCGGCATTGTATTTCCTCAGCAACACCGCCGGCAACGCCCTCGGCAGCCTGGTCACCGGCCTGCTCAAGGAGCAGGCCTGGCCGTATTCACGGATCGGCACGGCCATGACCACCTCCCTGGTCGCCGCCTTTGCCCTGGCCCTGATCCTGCTCCCCGGCGAGCGAAGACCCCGGCGCGAGGCCGGTCCGCGGCGCGCGCCCACCTTCTGGACCTCGTACCGGATCCTGCTCGCCCGCCGCGAGGTCCATCTCCTGATCAGCCTGCGCTTCCTCATCACCTCCTTCTGGGGGATGGCCACCCTCCTCCTCCCCCTGGTCCTCTTCCGCGTCAGCGGCAGCCAGTCGGTGCCCGCCTACTTCGCGGCCGTCTCCCTGGCCTTTGCCGCCGCCTGCCAACTCCTGACCGGCCTGCTGTGCGACCGCTTCGGCCGTTTCTGGCCGCTCCTCCTCTCGGCCGCGGGGATCGCGGTCAGCGGGCTCGGCCTGGCCCTGTTCTGGCAGTCCGTCCCCGGCCTCTTCGTCCTGGGCACGGCCCTTACCGGCACGGCCTGGGCCGTGTCCACCCTGCTACCCAAGTTGATCAACGACGTGGCCGCTCCCGAGGAGAAGAACCTGCTGGTCGGTCTCGGACACTTGGTCTGGAGCGCGGCCATGGTGACCGGCAGCCTGGTCGGCGGGGTCCTGGTCGAAGCCCACCCGGCGGCCCCCTTCTTCACCGGGGCCGCGCTGGCCAGCGCCGGCACCTTCTGCGCCTGGCGCCTCTGCGTGCGTCTGGACAGGAACGGAAGCTGACGCCGATATTCCCACCCCTCCATCGGCGACCAGCGCCGCGCTCGGCCGTCCGGCCGGGCTCTGGCGCGGCCTCCTCGTCGACCCCCGGTACCCCGACCCAGATCTCCAGGTGCAGAGAACCCGCCTCTTCCTGCTGACCGTCGCCCATTTCCTGGTCGACACCTACGCCAGCATCCTGGCCCCGATCATGCCGATGGTCATCGGCAAGCTCGGCTTGAGCTATGCCGCGGCCGGGGTCCTGGGCACGGTCGGCTCGCTGATCAGCCTGAGCCAGCCGATCATGGGGATCTGGGCCGACCGGATGCGGCGGCGGTACCTGGTGGTGGGCGGGGTGGCCATGGCCGCCGTCTTCACCCCGATGCTCGGGGTGGCCGATTCCTACTGGACGATGGTCCTCCTCCTGGCCCTCGGCGGGATCGGGGTCTCGGCCTTCCATCCCCAGGGGTTCTCCCTGGCCGGGGAGCTGAGCGGCTCCCGCCGCTCCTTCGGGCTGGCGCTGTTCATCTTCGGCGGCACCCTGGCGCTGGGCACCACCCCCCTCCTGGTCACCGGCTTTGCCGAGCACCTCGGCCTGGAGCGCCTGCCCCTGCTGACCGTGCCGGGGCTGATCCTGGCCCTGGTGGCGACCCGCCTGCTGCCGCTGGAACGGACCTCCCCGCGCCAGCAGGATCTCGGCGCGGCCCTGGGGGCCCTCACCCGACAGTGGCTCCCCCTGACGGTGATCACCCTGGTGGTGACCCTGCGCTCGGTCACCCACATCGCCTTCGCCACCTTCCTGGCCGTGCTCGGGCAGGAGCGCGGTCTGACCGCGCAGGCCAGCGCCATCCCGCTGAGCGTGTACCAGATCAGCGGGGTCGCCGGCAGCCTCCTGGCCGGGTACCTGGCCGACCGCATGGACCCGCGGCCCCTGGTCTGGGGCTCGATCCTGCTGGCCTGCCCGGCCCTGTACGGGTACCTGCTGACCGACGGCTGGACCGCGCTGGCCCTGCTGGCCGTCGGCGGCGCCATGATCCTGGCCTCGAACTCGGTCCTGGTCGCCATGGCCCAGGAGCTGGCTCCGGACCACGCCTCGCTGGCCTCCAGTCTGCCGCTGGGACTGAGCTGGGGCCTGGCAGGACTGACCCTGCCCCTGGTCGGTCACGTGGCCGACCTGATCGGCCTGACCACCACCTTGCGCTACCTGGCCCTGCTGCCGGTGCTGACCGCCCTGCTGGGGCTGTTCCTGCCGCCGCCGGTCCGGAGAATTCCCGCCTGAAGGAGCGACGCTCATGCAACAACCAAACCGCCATAGGAGGCAAGTCATGTACGAGCAGTGGCAACCGATCTACACCGCGCTGGTCTGCGACATCATGGACCAGCTCGGGTACCGCGACCAGGCCATGACCCCCGACATCCGTCCCACCCGTCCGGACACCTGGTTCGCCGGGCCGGCCGTGACCCTGAACGCCTTCGAGAACCACGGCCCGAACCCGGACCCGTACGGCCGGATCTTCGAGGCCTACGACCAGATGAAGCCCGGACAGGTGGTGGTCCTGGCCAGCAACGGCGAGGTCCGGTCGGGGATGTGGGGCGAGCTGCTGTCCACGGCCGCCGCGGCCCGGGGGGTCACGGCCGCGGTCACCGACGGGCTGGTCCGCGACGTCCGCAAGATGGACGAGATGGGGTTCGGCTGCTTCTGCCGCGGCTTCTCGCCGCTGGACTCGGCCGGCCGGTGCGTGGCCGACCAGGTGAACGTGCCGGTCTCCTGCGGCGGGGTCCTGGTCCGGCCAGGGGACTTCGTCCTCGCCGACTTCGAGGGGGTGGCGGTGATCCCGGCCGCGATCCTCGACCAGGTCTTCATCAAGTCGATGGAGAAGCTGGAGGGCGAGAACACGGTGCGCGAGGAGCTGGCCGCGGGACACTCCCCCCGGACGGTCTTCGACAAGTACGGGATTCTCTGAGAGGGGGCGATCCTTCGCGCCCCTTTCCGACGATCACCGTTTTAGCTAGTCTAGGGGCCGTCGTCCCTCAGCCTGACCGACCCCAGGGTCGCTTTCACGGGAGGCATACGCCATGAGCGAACCGAACGTCGTCCAGTGGATCAAGTACTCGTTCCCCCGACCCGATCACCCCTGCTACCACCTCGTGGCCGCCGTCGGCGTCGACCCCGAGCGGGACTGGAAGGTGGTCGAGGTCAGGGTCAACGGCCGTCGCGTCCGGGACCTCTGGGTCTACAACGACGACCAGCCCCAGAAGCTGCGGATCCTGCAGCGGGGAGCCCTGGCCAAGGTCCTGGTGCGCTGCGATTGGAAGAACGGCTCGACGCAGGCCCTGGAGCTGGACCTGCAGCAGGAGGAGGGGAGCGCCGCGCAGACGATCAAGGCCGAGTCCACGGCGCCGGCCTCGGGCGGGTACTGGGACCCGGCGTGGAGGTACTACCTGGGGGTGGTGGCCCGCGAGAACACCGGCCTGACCCGCACCCAGGAGCCGATCCACCTGACCCTGGCCACCTACGCCGACCGGATCACCGACCCCGAGCGCGAGGTGCGGGTGGTGGAGGTCGACCCGCTGAGCGGGGTGCAGACCGAGATCCCGAGCCAGACCTACCACGTCTCGACCTGGACCACCCCCAAGCCCGACAAGTACTGCCAGAACACCACCACCTGCGAGGTGGCCTTCCTCGCCGACGTTCCGGCCCTGAGCGAGAAGGTCTTCCTGGCCTTCTACGGCAACCCCAAGGCCGCCAAGCCGGTCTACGTGACCGACCTGACGGTCGAGGGACAGGGGCTCGAGCTGAACGTCGAGAACTCCTACTACAAGCTCCATACCCAGGGGACCGGCGGCGCCATCGACGAGATCGACATGAAGATGGGCGCCGACGCGGTCTTCGAGCACCGGCTGGAGACCAACGGGGCCGTGCAGTGGAACCCGGACTGCTACTCGCCCAAGCGGCCCTGGACCCACTCCTCGGACTGGAACCCGCCGGCCCACTACAGCGAGGTCCGCGGCCCGATCTTCCTGATGACCAAGCGCGCCGGGATCATGCCCGAGTACCCCGAGGTCGAGCTCTCGGTCACCTACACCCTCTACGCCCACAACCCTTACTTCCTGTACTCGTCGACCATGGACGTGGTCGACGACCTCCACGTGATCGCCCTGCGCAACGGCGAGTTCGTCTTCAACCACTCGGTCTTCAAGGAGTTCGCCTGGAAGAAGCCCAGCGGCGATATCGGCAGCCTGGTCATCAAGGACGGTCCGCGGCACCCCCGGCACGCCATGCGGATCGAGGCCGACACCCCCTGGCTGGCCTACTACAACCGCGAGCAAGGGTGCGGCCTGGGCGCCATGACCCTGAACCTGGCCGAGATGCGGCGCATTGACGGCATGCCGCGGAAGGACTACCCGTTCATCTACCTGGCCTGGGGCCCGTGGACCTACTTCTCCCGGGTCTACACCTACGCCTTCGGCAGCAACAACCCGCAGCGCATGATCAAGGTCGGTAAGGGCGCCACGTATTACGACCAGATGGCCCTGACGCCCTTCCAGCTCGGCAGGGAGGACGTTGACCGCTTCGACCAGATCGAGGAATGGTACGCCCGCCTGGCCGATCCGCTGGACGTGCGCATCGAGCTGGACACCGACGACCGGGTGCCGGAGGAATGGGTTCCGCCGATCCTGGTCGCCGACTTCGAGGAGATGGAGGACGCGGAGGAATAGCACTACCGAGGGCTCTGGCCCGGGGAGGGGCCGGAGTCGATCGCCTAACCAGGGACCGGCGGATGGACCGCCGGCCGCCATTCAGGAAGGGGCATTCGCATGATCCGCATCGGCGTCATCAACACCTGCATCCACGCCTACCTCTACGGCGCCTGCTTCGCTCCCTACGACCGGTACCAGTACCTGCTGGGCGGCGGCCAGATCGACATCATGGAGTCGTCCTCGATCCCGGTCATCCCGTTCAAAAACACCACGATCTCCGGGGTCTGGTCGGCGGACCGCAAGAACGCCGAGCAGTACGCCAAGACCTTCCACTGCGAGGTGGTCGACCAGGTCGCCGACCTGGCGGGGATCTCCGACGCCATCTTCAACGCCAACACCGGCGGCCCGGGGGAGAACCACCTCGAGATCGCCAAGCTCTTCCTCGAAAAAGGGCTGCCGGTCAACCTGGACAAGCCGTTCGCCGATTCCCTGGCCAAGGCCAAGGAGATCGTCGCGTTGGCCCGCCGCACCGGCGTGCCGGTCTACACCTCCTCCCTGCTCCAGTACGTCAAGGCCACCGCGGAGCTGAAGGCCTTGGACCTGGGCGAGATCCGGACCGTGGTGGCGACCGGCGGCGGCTCCTTCGACAAGCCGGTGAGCGCCATCCACACCTTCTCTACCTTGAACGGCTTCATGGGCCCCGGGATCAAGTCGGCCTGCTTCCTGGGCGGCCGGGAGAACGCCAAGGGACAAACCGCGCGGTTCCTGTACGAGGATGGCCGCCTCGGCATCGTCCAGATGAACGGCGTCCCGGCCGAGTTCCGCCTGGACGTGTACGGCACCAAGGGGATCGCCTGGCGCGAGACCCCGGTCCCGGCCTACCGTCACGGAGCCATCGGGATGGCGCAGGCCTGGGTCACCATGCTCGCCGACGCGGAGAAGAAGCCGGCCCTGTCCTACGAGCACCTGCTGGAGATCGTCGCCGCCATCGAGGCAGCGCGGATCTCCAAGGAAGAAGGCCGCGAGGTTGAGCTGGCCGAGCTGCTGGCCTGAGATCAAGGGCAGCATAGGCCCCGGCGGTGTACGTGGTGGGCCGGGCGGAAGCGATTCCGTCCGGCCCATTTTTCGGAGACCCCACGAGATCAGGGACCGCGTAAAAAAGCCCCTGCCGGACAGGCGGAGAACCCGTCCGACAGAGGCTGCCCCAAGGAGGAACAGGAGGTACTGGGACCCGCGGCCTGGCTGGAAGGCCAGCGGCGTCCGGCCCACACTAAGTGGATCGGCACCCCCTGGCAAAGGTTGAGAAAAAAGCCCGTCCGGAGAGAGGATTGGGCTGCGACTCAGTCGAGCGACAGGTACCGGCGCAGCAGACGCTCGTAGATCCCCACGAAATCCCTTCGTCCGTGGCTGCGATTATAGAAGAAGCAGAACGGGTTCGGGTTCAGCTCGAGGACGACGAAGCCGCTCTCCCCGTCGATCAGCCCGTCGATGAGATCGATGGCGTAGAAGCCCAGATCGAGGATCAGCCCCACCTGTGCGGTCAGGAGGCGCATCCTCTCCAGCAGGGCCTGGTCCTCCACCCGCACGGCCCGGCCATCGGCTTGGTGAAGCGGGTTGAGGTCGCCCGCGCCAGAGGGGGCGTCGCTGACCTTGGCGTAGGCCAGCAGCAGCTCCTCCTGAGTGGCGACGATGCGGTACTCGGGACCGGCCACGTACTCCTGCAGCAGGACCAGGTTGTCCAGGAACCCGGCGTTCTCGAACAGGGCCTGCAGCCGTCGCCGCAGGCCTGCCCGGTCGGTCTCGAGGAAGACGCCCTGGGCCAGGGAGCTCTGGTGCTTCTTGACCACCACCGGGTAGTGCAGGCGACGCTCGGCCTCGTCGACGGCCGCCTCGAGCGAAGCATGGGTGCGGTACCGGTCGAAGCGGGCATCGGCCAGGGGATTGAAGACCTGCATGGTCTCCGGGGTCGGCACCCCGGCGCGGAGGAACAGCTCGTGCTGGTACCCCTTGTCCTCGGCCAGCCGCCCGGCGACGTAGTCGTTAAACGGGTGCTTGTTCCGCAGGAAATGGAGCTGCTGCCCGCCGAGGGTGACGCGGATCACGTTCCCGTCCCCTGACACCGGTTCGTACCTCGCACCGATCCGCCGGCAGGCCAGCTCCAGACAGGCCAGGCTTTCAAGGGCCACGTCCTCGGTGATCCCGTCGCGCTCTGCGGGCAGGTCGAAGTACTCCCTGGCCCGGGCCACCAGATACAGCGATCCGGTGACGCAGATCCCCTCTCCTGGGCCGGTCTGCGCCAGAGCGCGGTCCAGGGCCTCCCGGCAGGAGGGCAGCAGTTCGACCACGGGACCAGGAGGGACCATCGGGACCAGCTCGGCCGGCGGCAGGGCCCGCGGATGGTCGGACGAGGTCAGCAGAACCCGTTGGGCAACGGGCGCCAGGTGGGCCAGGACCGCGGCGGCATCGTGACCGCGGGTCCCGCCCGCGACGATGGTCCAGGACGGTCGGATCGCCTGCAGCTCCCTGGCCAGGGCCGCGGCGGCCGGGGCGTTGTGGGCCCCGTCGAGCAGCACCAGGGGCTCGCGCCGGGCGGTCTCGAAGCGACCGGGCCACTGGTGGTCGGCCACCACCGACCGGGCCTGCTCGCGGGTGAGCCGGTCGCCGGCGAGGTGGCCGGCCACGGCCAGGGCCAGCCGGCTGTTCTCCTCGTAGGTGGCCGGCCGACCTGGCAGCGGACCAGGTTCGAGGATCAGCGGCCGAACGAGCCCGTCAGGCTCGATCACCCCTGACGGACCGACCAGGTGCACGGCGACGTTGCGGCGCCCGGCGTCGGCCAGGAGCGCGGCCAGGGCCTCGGCCGGCTGACCGGCCAGGGTGAACAAGGGTCCCCCGGGCCGGGCGATGCAGGCCTTATCGCCGGCGATCTCGGCCAGGGTGTGGCCGAGGACCTCCACGTGGTCGAGCCCGATGGAGGTGAGGACCGCCGCCTCGGAGTCCCAGGCGTTGGTGGCGTCGTACCGTCCACCCAGACCGACCTCGTACACGGCGAAGGTCATTCCATCGGCAACAAACAGGTGCGCGGCCAGGGCCGTGAGCGCCTCGAACCGGGTGAACGGTCCGTACCCCTCGGCCTCAAACCCCCGGGTGGCGTCGTACAGGACGCTGACCCCCTCGGCCCAGCGATCCTTGGTGACCACGGCCTTGTTGAGGCGGATCCGCTCGCGCCAGGTGTGCAGGTGCGGCGAGGTGTAGAGCCCGACGCGGAACCCGGCAGCCCCGAGGAGGGCCGCCAGCAGGCTGCTCACGGTCCCCTTGCCGTTGGTGCCGCCGACGATGACCGACCGGCACCGGGTCTCGGGATGGCCC
>JBAZUN010000087.1:0-16523 GCA_041661365.1 Candidatus Latescibacterota bacterium | reverse complement strand
CGACGGACCAGGGCCTGGGCCGCCAGGTGCAGGACGATCTCGGGCGAGGCCGACTCCAGGGCCCGGGCCAGGGCCCCGGCGTCGCGCACGTCGCCTGTGACCGATTCCACCCGCCCGCCCACCTCGGCGGCCGCGAACAGGCTGGGGGAGGTGACCTCGCCCAGGGAGAAGCCGGTCACCCGGGCGCCCAGCCGGTGCAGCCAGAGGGAAAGCCAGGCTCCCTTGAACCCGGTGTGGCCGGTGAGGAATACCCTGCGGCCGTCCCAGAACTCAGGGGTCACGGCCGGCCTTTCCAGAGGGGAAGGGAGCGACCGCGGCTGGTCTGGGCGGGATCTTCCGGTGGGATGTCGAAGACGACGTCAACCATAATGAAGGGTACTCTGTGGTTCTCCGGCCACCGCGCCATGCTCGCGTCCAACCCGTCCGCGGGGCCTTGAGAGCGACGCGCCGCTTCCTTACACTTGCCCAGGCGTCCACCGCCGGTGGCCGCCTGCAAGTATACAACATCGTCCGGGGGCTGTCATCCCGCGCTCGACTTGGACGTGGAGGTACCTCATGCGTCTCGGCGGACCGATCTTCGAGCAGACCACCACCCCCTCGGCCTGGGTGGCGGCGGTGCGGGCCAAGGGGTATAAAGCGGCCTACTGCCCGCTGACCGTGGACGATCCTCCGGACCTGGCCAGGGGGTATCAGCGCGCGGCGGTCGAGGCCGACATCGTCATCGCCGAGGTGGGGGCCTGGTGCAATCCCCTGGGGCCGGACATCGTCGCCCGCAAGGTGGCCCTGGCCAAGTGCAAGCGCAGCCTCGAGCTGGCCGAGCGGATCGGCGCCCGGTGCTGCGTCAACATCGCCGGGTCGCGCGGCGCCAAGTGGGACGGTCCTCACCCCGACGACCTCACCCCCGAATTCTTCGACGAGGTGGTCGCCTGCGTCCAGGAGATCGTCGACGCCGTCGCCCCGCAACAGACCCGATATACCCTGGAAACCATGCCCTGGATGCCCCCGGACTCGGCGGACGGGTACCTGCGCCTGCTCCGCTCGGTCGACCGGCCCGGGTTCGCCGCCCACCTCGATCCGGTCAACCTGGTCAACTCGCCCCAGCGGTACTTCCGCAACCGGGTGCTCCTGCGCGAGTGCTTCGAGAAGCTCGGGCCGCACGTGCGCAGCGTGCACGCCAAGGACATCCTCCTGGCCGACCGACTCACCGTCCACCTCGACGAGGTGCGGCCGGGGACCGGCGGGCTGGACTACCCGACCTTCCTGCGCGAGATCTCCCGCCTGGACCCGGACACCCCCCTGATGCTGGAGCACCTGCCGAACGAGGCCGAGTACGACCTGGCCGCGGCCTACCTGCGCCAGGTGGCCGCCGAGATGGGGTGCACCCTGTGACCCGGGCCGGGACGGCCAACGCGGGGCCGTATGCGGCCGCGTGGGTTCCCTCACGGCGCCGAGCGAAACGATCCTCCTCCGAGGAGAGCGAGCGATGCGGATCCTGGTGATCGGCGGTACCGGACACATCGGCAGCTACCTGGTGCCGCGGCTGGTCCAGGCAGGTCACCGGGTCACGGTGATCGCCCGCCGGCCGGAGCCCCAGTACACCGACCCCGGCCTGTGCTGGCCAGAGGTTCAGTGGGTGGTGGCCGACCGGGGCGCCGAGGAGTGGGCCGGCACCTGGGCCGCGCGCCTGGCCGGCCTGGAGGCCGAGGCGGTCGTCGACCTGATCTGCTACACCCCGGAACAGAACCACTTGATGATGGAGGCCTTTACCGGCCGCGTCGACCACTTCCTGCACTGCGGCACGGTCTGGGCCTACGGCCCGGTTGAGCGGGCTCCGTACGAGGAGCGCTTCCCCCGTCGGCCGATCACCGAATACGGCATCCACAAGGCCCGGATCGAGGCTGACCTGCTCGCCGCGCACGCGCGCCAGGGATTCCCGGCCACGGTGATCCACCCCGGGCATATCTCGGGCCGCCGCTGGCTGCCGATCGATCCCCAGGGGAGCCGGGACGGGGTCGAGGTCTATCGCCGCCTGGCGCAGGCCGAGACGGTGCACCTTCCGGATCTGGGGCTGGCGACCCTGCACCACGTCCACGGCGACGACGTGGCCCAGCTCTTCGAGCTGGCCATCGAACAGCGACCGCAGGCGGTGGGGCAGAGCTTCAGCGCCGTCTCCCCCTACGCCCTCTCCCTGCTGGGCTGCTGCCGGTTCGTCGCCGGTCTGTTCGGCCAGGAGCCTCGCCTCGAGTTCGCGCCCCTGGCCAGGATGGCCGAGTTCGTCGGCCAGCGCTCGGCCGAGATCATCACCGACCACGTGCGCCATTCCCCCTGCGCCAGCATCGCCAAGGGAGCGCGCCTGCTGGGATATAAACCGCGGTTCACCACCGAACAGATCTACCTCGAGGCCATCGAGTACCTGCGAGAGTCGGGACAGCTCGCGCGGTGACCCCCATCGCCCACAGGAGCACGCCGTGAAGATCACCGAGGTCGAAGCGATCCAGCTCAATCCCAGGCTGGCCAGCCGCAACGCCGGCCAGCGCGTCCGCTTTGCCGGCATCGACACCCAGACCGTCTTCCGGGTCCGCACCGACAACGGCATCGTCGGGTACGGCGACTGCCGCGGACACGTGCACCTGAGCGAGCCGCAGGTCGCCGCGATGGTCGGCCGCAACCCGGTGGAGCTGCTCCACGAGGACCTGGGCACCGGTCTTATTGCCGCCCTGTACGACGCCGTCGGCAAGCACCTGGAGGTGCCGGCCTATCGCCTGATGGGCCGCAAGGTGCGCGACCGGGTGCCGGTGGCGGCGTGGACCCGGCCGGCCTCGCCGGAGGACCTGGCCAAGGAGGTGCAGCGGGCCGCGGCCGAGGGGTACCTCGCCTTCAAGATGCACACCTGCGAATACTACGACGTTCTGGAGCAGAACCGGGCCGTCGAGGAGGTGGCGCCGCGCGGCTTCCGCATGCACTACGACTTCAACCACAACCGGCCCGCGGCCGCGGTCAACCGCCTGGTGCAGGAGCTGGAGCGCTCGCCGGTGGTCGGTTTCCTCGAGGATCCCCTGGAGTGGCGCGACCTCGAGGGGTGGCGGCAGTTGCGCGGCCGGACCAGCCTGCCCCTGGTGATGCACGTGCCCCAGCTCGGGGGCGGCCCCGAGCTGCTCCACGGCTGCGCCGACCTGTACATGATCGGCGAGCACGGGATCGAGCGCTCCCTGCGGCGGGGGTTCGCCTGCGCCCTGGCCAACGTCTCCACGGTGATCCAGATGACCGGCGGCACCTTGTGCAAGGCCATGGCCATGCACCTGGGCGCGGTGATCCCCTACGTCTCCCACTCGATCAACCTCGACGACCAGTACGACGAGGACGTCACCGGCGGCCGACTGCCGATCGCCGAGGGGAGCTCGCCGGTACCGGAGGAGCCGGGCCTCGGGGTGACGGTGGACGAGGAGATCCTGCGGCGTCTGGCCGCGGCCCCGGCCACGGTCCTGCCCCGGTACCTCTGCCGGCTCCTCCTCCCAGGCGGTCGCCGCGTGTACACGGCCTCCTTCCCCAGCCTGGACCGGCTCCTGGGCTTCCCCGAGGGGAACGTCCGCGGCGTGCGCGTCGAGGTCTGGACCGACGACGGTTCGGAGGAGTTCGCGCGCCGCTTCGCCCAGGTCCAGAGCCAGGGACCGGTCTGGGAGTAGCGGTTCCTGGATCGGTCGTTGCGCGGAGCCTATCGAGATGTCCGCGGCCAAGCCCCCGGTGACCCCTGCCGTGCGTCTGCTGCGGCAGCACGGGGTGGCGTTTACCGACCACCTCTACGACTACGAGCTGCGCGGCGGCACCGCGGTGGCGTCGCGCGAGCTAGAGATAGACGAACACCTGACGGTCAAGACCCTGGTGATGGAGGACGACCAGGGCCGGCCGCTGCTGGTCCTGATGCACGGTGACCGGGAGGTCTCCACCCGTAACCTGGCCCGCCTGCTGGGCGCGCGCGGGGTGACCCCCTGCGCCCCGGAGGTGGCCCAGAAGCACACGGGGTACCTGGTCGGGGGCACCTCGCCGTTCGGTACGCGCCGCGCGATGCCGGTCTACGTCGAGCGCTCCATCCTCGACCTGCCGCGGATCCTGGTCAACGGCGGCAAGCGGGGGTATCTGGTGGGGATGACCCCCACCGACCTGGTGCGGGTGCTGCAGCCAGTCCTGGTCGACGTTGCGGTATAGCAGCCCGCTGAAAAAGTCCATTCGGGCTGCGGCCGGTGCTGACGGGCCCTGGCGTCGTGTGCCGGATCGCTCTCGATCCGGCCACATCCCTGTGCCGCTCGCGCTGCGCATCTTCCCTCGATGCGCTGTTGCTCGCGCGCCTAGCCAGGCCCCGCCATCCCTCGGCCTCGCCAGGCAAAGCGACTTTTTCAGCGGGCTGCATATAGGAGCCTGATCCCGATGGAGGAATCGTTCGTTCCTGCCTCGATCCCCCCCGAGGACCGCGCCCCGGAGGCCTGGTGCTTCGCCTTCCGCGGGGATCAGCTCCTGGTCGCTCCCGACGGGGGAGCGACGCGCGTGCCCAGCCTGTCCGAGCTGAGCGGCCTCGACCTGCCGGTGGTCGTCGAGCATTTCTTGGGAGTATCCCTGCAACACGGTCCCTGCTACGCGGTGGAGCTGGCGACCGAGGCCGAGGCTCCGGCGGGGATGGCCTTTCACGGCCTGCGACAGCTCTACGGCCGGATGGACGAGGACCTGCTGTGGATCGGGGGCCGCGGGGTGCAGATCGTGAACTGGCGGCGCGACCACCAGTACTGCGGCCGGTGCGGCTCGCGGAGCCGATCCCATCCCGAGGAGCGGGCCATGGTCTGCGACCGCTGTCAGACCATGGTCTTCCCGCGGCTGTCGCCGGCGGTGATCGTCCTGGTGCGGCGCGGCGACCGGATGCTGCTGGCCCGGAACCACCGCTTCCCGCCGGGGAGGTACAGCATCATCGCGGGGTTCGTCGAGCCCGGGGAAACCCTCGAGGAGGCCGTGGTGCGCGAGGTCCGCGAGGAGGTCGGCCTGCGCCTCCGCGACCTTCGCTACTTCGGCAGCCAGTCCTGGCCCTTCCCGCACTCCCTGATGCTCGGGTTCGTCGCCGAGCACGCCGGCGGCGAGATCCGCCTGGAGGACGGCGAGCTGGCCGACGCCGGCTGGTACGGCCCCGAGAACCTCCCCGACCTCCCCGACGGCCTGAGCATCTCGCGGCGGTTGATCGACTGGTTCCTCTCCGGCGGAACCGCGCCGTGACCCGGGCCGAGAAGGTGGAGTGTATCCTGGAGACCCTGGACCGGCTCTTCCCCGACCCGCCGGTGACCCTGACCCACCGCGATCCGTTTACCCTCCTGGTGGCCGTGGTCCTGTCGGCCCACGGCACCGACGCCTGCGTCAACCGGATCACCCCGGCGCTCTTTGCCCGGGCCGACACCCCCCAGGCCATGGCGGCCCTGACCGTGGCCGAGATCGAGGGGATCATCCGTCCCTGCGGGCTGGCGCCCCGCAAGGCCGCGGCCCTGCACGGGCTGTCGGTCCTGCTGGTGGAGCGACACGGTGGTCGGGTGCCGGCCGACCTGGAGGCCCTGAAGGCCCTGCCCGGGGTGGGGCACAAGACCGCCTCGGTGGTCGTGGCCCAGGCCTTCGGCCAGGACGCCTTCCCGGTCGACACCCACATCCACCGGCTGATCTGGCGGTGGGGTCTGTCGGACGGGAGCAGCGTGACTCGCACCGAACGGGACTGCCGGCGGTTGTTCCCGCGCCAGCGCTGGCGGACCCTGCACCTGCAGCTCATCCTCTTCGGCCGGCGGTACTGCCCGGCCCGGGGACACGATCCGCGGCAGTGTCCCCTGTGCAGCCGGGTGGGACGCCGCGAACTGTTCGCCGACCAGCACTGACCGGTGCTCTCGGGAGAAACGCTGGTGGCAGCGGCGTGACCCGGGACGCACCCGCGAGGCTTTCCATGGTCGACCTGGAACCCGTGGACCCGGTGGCCCCGCCCGTCCAGGCCGTCACCCTCCGGGCCGTGGCGGCCGGTGCCCTGCTGGTCCTGGCGATCAGCCTCATCAGCCCCTGGGCGGTCCTGGTGGTGCAGGGCTCGCAGTTGACCAGCAACGCCATCCCGATCATCGCCGTGCTCTTCTTCTTCCTGCTGACGGCCGGCGCCGGGCCGCTGCTGCGCACCTGGCGCCGGACCTGGGCCCTGTCGCGCGGGGAGCTGGTCACGGTCTGGGTGATGATGCTGGTCGGCTCGGTGGTCGTCACCACCGGGTTCACCGGCTCCTTCCTCTCGATCATCACCGGCGCCCAGTACTACGCCACCCCCGAGAACGAGTGGAGCGACCTCTTCCTGCCCCATCTCCACCCCTGGCTGGCACCGGGAGATCCCGAGGCGGTGCGGCTGTTCTACGAGGGGATGCCCCAAGGGATGGCCGTCCCCTGGCGGGCCTGGTGGACGCCGCTGCTGGCCTGGACCGCCTTCATCCTCGCCTTTTACTGGGTGACCTTGTGCCTGGGGGTGCTGCTGCGGGGCCAGTGGGTCAACCACGAGCGGCTGGTCTTCCCGCTGACCCGCCTCCCCCTGGCCATGCTGGAGGAGGACCGGAGCCGGACCTCGGGCCTGGCCCCGCTCTTCCGCAGCAAGTTGATGTGGCTGGGGTTCGCCGTGCCCCTCCTGCTGCACTCCTGGAACTCCCTGCACGCCTACCACGAGGCCTTCCAGCCGATCCCCCTGGACGGTAGCGTGGTCCTCCTCCAGGGCGCGGTCTGGCTCCCCTTCCGGCTCAACCTGCCGATCCTGGGGTTGGCCTACCTGATGCCGCTGAACGTGGCCTTCAGCGTCTGGTTCTTCTACCTGCTGGGGGTCGCGGAGAAGCTCCTCTTCGCCCGGATCGGCCTGCAGCTCAGCGGCGGTAACGACATCTGGACCTCGGGGAGTCCGCCGCCCTCGATCGCCCACCAGATGGCCGGCGGTCTGATCGCCCTGGCCGTCTTCGTGCTGTGGACCGCCCGCGGGCACCTGCTCCGCCTGGGTCGCCTGGCCTGGCAGGGAGAACGCGATCCCGAGGAGATCCTGACCCCCCGGACCGCCCTGGTGGGACTGGCCGTCGGGATCGCGTTCATGCTTCTGTGGCTGGTCCTCACCGGGATGTCCCTGTACGTGGCCGTGCTCCTCGTGGCCGGCTCCCTGGTGGTCTTCATCGGGCTGTCGCGCGTGGTCTGCGAGGCCGGCCTGCCCGGAGCCCAGACCCCGATGGTGCCGCAGGCCTTCATCGCCCGGGGTCTGGGACCCGAGGTGCTGGGGCTGCAGAACCTGACCTGTCTGGGGTTGAGCACCACCTGGCTGGGAGAGACCGCGGCCAACATGATGAACGCCGTGGTCCACGGCCTCAAGCTGGTCTCCGGCGAGGGAGGCCCGAGCCGGCGGTTGCCAGGGGCGATCTTCCTGGCCATCTTGGTTGGGCTTGCCGGCTCGATCTGGGTGACGATGGAGATGGCCTACGCCCACGGCGGGATCAACCTGAACGGGTGGTACTACGGGGGCGCGGCCCGCTGGCCGTTCGAGTACCTGGCCTCGGTCTACAATCTGCCGGAGGATTCCTTCCTCCCCAGGCTGGGGTTCACCGCGGTCGGGGCCGGGGTGATGGCCGTGCTGCTCTTCCTGCGGCAGCGCCTCCTCTGGTGGCCGCTGCACCCGGTCGGCTTCCCGATCGCCCTGACCTACACGATCGAGTACTACGCCTGGCTGGCCATCCTGCTGGCCTGGCTCGTCAAGGGCGCGGTGCTGCGCTACGGCGGGGTGCGCCTCTACCGGGTGCTCCTCCCCTTCTTCCTCGGGCTGACCCTGGGGGAGTTCACCACCGCCTCCCTGTGGGTGTTCATCGACGGCTGGTCCGGGGTTCAGGGTAACGTGATCTTCAATTTCTGAGGAGAGAGCCGATGTCCGCCGCCACCGAGTACCGCTACAACCGGCTCACCTGGGAGGAGATGAACGACGCCATCGAGGCCCAGAAGCTGGTGATCCTCCCCACCGGCTCGACCGAGCAGCACGGCCGGCACCTGCCGCTGGACACCGACACCTTCCTCTGCGAGACCGTCTGCCTGGAGGTAGGGCGTCGGGCCGCCGACCAGGTGCTGGTCCTGCCCCCGGTGGCCTACGGCCTCAACCGCCATCACCTCGACTTCCCCGGGACGGTGCACGTCCAGCCGCAGGTCTTCATCGACTTCTGCCTGAACGTCACCAAGAGCGTGGCCTACCACGGCTTCGAGCGAGTCCTGCTGGTCAACGGCCACGGCTCCAACGCCCCGCTGGTCGACCTGGTGGCCCGGCGCACGGTGCTGGAGACCGAGTCCCTCTGCTTCGCAACCAACTACTTCGCCTTCCTGCAGGAGGCCTTTGCCTCGATCCGGGAGTCGGAGGTCGTGGCCCACGCCGACGAGCTGGAGACCTCGCTCTACCTGCACCTGGCGCCCGAACGGGTGCGCTGGGACCGGGCCGAGGCCGGCGACGACCGCCGGGGGGAGTTCCTCAGCTCGGACAGCACCAGCCCCCTGGTGCGGTTCAACGACTACTGGGGCCGGTGGACCACCAGCGGGGTGCACGGGGACCCGACCCGGGCCACCGCGGCCAAGGGCGCGGTTCTTTTCGAGGCCGCGGTCTCCGGCCTGGTGAAGCTGGTCGCCGAGCTGCGCGGCTGGCCCCTGGCGGCCCGCGTGGACCAGCACCGGCTCCCGGTGCAGCGCCAGATCCAGTTCTAACGGCGCGCGCCATGTCGATCCATCTGACCCGCGGGTGCCCGTCGCCCGCCACCGGAACAGCCGCATGAACCCGTTTCCGCCCGCCGTGCTGCACTGGCTGCAACTCCTGCGGTTCACCGACCTCATCGACATCGGGGTGGTCGGCCTGCTCTTCTGGGCCTTGATCGCCTGGTCGCGCCGGGTCCACGCCAACCTGGCCCTGATGGGGCTGGCCATCCTCGGCGGCTTCTACCTCATCGCCCTGCAGTTCGAGCTGCAGCTCACCGCCTGGATCTTCCAGGGCTTCTTCGCCGTGCTGGTGATCTTCCTCGTCGTGGTCTTCCAGGACGATCTGCGCCGCCTGTTCGAGCAGATCGCGGTGCTCGGGCTGCGCCGCCGGCCGGCCCGGCCCGACCCGGGCAGCTCGGCCGCCATCTTCCGGGCCCTGGTCCAGCTCGGCCGCACCCGCACCGGGGCCCTGCTCGTCCTTCCCGGTCGCGAGCCGATCGAGCGCCATCTGCGGGGCGGGGTCGAGCTGAACGCGGAGATCAGCGAGGAGCTGCTGCTGAGCATCTTCGACCCGCACTCTCCCGGCCACGACGGCGCGGTGGTCGTGGAGGGGAACCGGTTGGCCCGTTTCGGCATGCACCTGCCGCTGTCGGAGAACCGCGCCCAGCTCGGGTCGCGAGGCACGCGGCACGCCGCGGCCCTGGGGCTGGCCGAGCGGTGCGATGCCCTCTGCGTGGTGGTCTCTGAGGAGCGGGGCACGGTCTCGGTGGCCCAGCAGGGGCAACTGCGGGTCCTGCCGGCGCCGGCCCAGGTGATGGAGGAGCTGCGGCGACATCTCGAGCTGCAGCGGACCCCCGACCACCGGGGCCTGCTGCCGCGGGTGCGACAGCGCCTCCTGGAGGGAGGGCTGGCCCTGGGACTGGCGGTGGGAGCCTGGGTGGCCTTCGTCCCCGGCTCGGCCATGGACCAGCTCACCCTCGAGGTGCCGGTGGTGATCGAGAGCATGCCCGAGGGGTATACCCTGGAGGCGGTGGAGCCGGACGCGGCCCAGGTGACGGTGACCGGACCCAGGCGGCAGCTCCTCCTGGCCCAGGCGGCCGACTTCGAGGTGATCGTCGACGCGGCCATGGTTCGCCTGGGGCGCCGGACCTTTGCCGTTCCCCTGGAATCAGTCCGTCACGGCACCGACCTGGAGGTCGTGTCCGTCCGGCCGGAGAAGATCCGCCTCGAGGTGCGCAAGGGCACGGATCGCGACCGCTTAGGGCGGGCCAATTAAGCCGAGCCTTCGGCCCCGACCATCGCCGCGGGCACTCCTTCTTCCGTCGGCTTTATCTCAAACGGTCACGAAATCAGGATAACCGACACCATGCCAATGGATTAGCCCATCGATCATCTCGTTCAAAAAGGCTTTGACAGGCCTTGGTGATTGTGTTATTATTGGGCCAGGTTTTCAGCGTGGCCGCGTGAGCTTCGGATGCGGAGTTGACCTGCCACCCGGCCCCGTGGCCGACCTGCTGTCTGATCCGGGTCGGTGGCGTGGCCACCTTCCAGGATGCCGACCCAGCCCATCCCGCCCGGCTGGGTGGGCCCGAGTCCGACCGGACTCCCTGTCAGCCTCTCGGGCTGATGGAAGAAAACCCCCGCCTCGCTCGGGCGGGGGTTTTCTTTTGTGTCCAGCGCGGAACACCTCTGCGGTTCCACGATGCTCGCCGTGGCCCGCTGGCGCCCGAACGCGCGCCAATCGCGTAGGAGCCGACCGTGCCGCAGATCCTGGTCGAGAACCTGGTCAAGACCTACCGGGTGGCCGAGCGCCGCCCGGGGCTGTGGGGTGCGCTCCGCGGCGTGGTCCAGCGACGGTACCGCCTGGTCCGCGCCCTGGACCGAGTCGGCTTCTCCCTGGAGCCGGGAGAGCTGGTCGGGTACATCGGCCCGAACGGCGCCGGCAAGTCGACCACGGTGAAGGTGCTCGCCGGGATCCTGGTCCCCGACTCGGGCCGCTGCACCGTTCTGGGCCGGGTCCCCTGGCTCGACCGGGTGGCTCACGTCGGTCGCATCGGGGTGGTCTTCGGACAGCGGAGCCAGCTCTGGTGGGACCTGCCGGTGGTCGAGTCGTTCGACCTGCTGCGGGCGATCTACCGCACCCCCGCGGCCGAGCACGCCAGCCGTCGCCGTGAGCTGATCGAGGTCCTCGATCTGGGTCCGCTCCTCGACGTGCCGGTCCGCCAGCTCTCCCTCGGGCAGCGGATGCGCTGTGACCTGGCCGCCTCCCTGCTGCACGGTCCGGAGCTCCTCTTCCTCGACGAGCCGACCATCGGTCTGGACGCGGTCTCCAAGCTCGCGGTCCGGGAGTTCGTGCGGCGCCTGAACCGGGAGCGTGGCACCACGGTCATCCTGACCACCCACGATCTGGACGACATCGAGGCCCTGTGCAGCCGGGTCCTGGTGATCGGGGCCGGCCGCATCCTCTCCGACGGTTCCCTGGACCGACTCCGCGCCCAGGTCTCTCCGGAGCGCCGCCTGATCGTCGACCTGGAGGACGCCACCGCCGACCTGAATCTGCCGGGCACCCGCGTGGTGGCGCGCGAGGGACACCGGGTCCAGCTCAGCTTTGACCCGAGGGTGACCCCGGCGGCCGAGCTGATCGGCCGGATCACCCGCCAACACGCGGTGCGCGACCTGTTCGTCGAGAACCCGCCTATCGAGGAGATCGTGGCCCGTCTCTACCGCGAGTCGCCGGCGTGACCCCGTACCTGGCGGTCCTCGGGGCCCGCTTCCGGATGCTGCTGCAGTACCGGGCCGCGGCCCTGGCCGGGATGGCCACCCAGCTCTTCTGGGGCCTGATCCGGGCCATGATCTTCACCGCGTTCTACCGGGCCGCGACCGGTCCCCAGCCGATGGAGCTGGCCCAGACGATCGACTACGTCTGGCTCGGTCAGGCGGCCTTTGCCATGCTCCCCTGGGCGATCGACGGCGAGATCCGGCAGATGATCCGGTCCGGGGCCGTGGCCTACGAGCTGGTTCGCCCGGTCGACCTGTATACGCTTTGGTACTTCCGAGCCCTGGCCTCGCGCGGGGCGCCGACCCTGCTGCGGGCCACCCCCGTGCTGGCCGTTGCCCTCCTCTGCCTGGGGCTGCGACCGCCGGCCTCGGCAGCCGCGGGAGCGGCCTGGGCCCTGGCCATGGTGGGGGCTCTGCTGCTGAGCGGCGCCGTGTCGAACCTGCTCCACGTCTCCCTGATGTGGACCATCACCGGGGAGGGGATCGCCCAGCTCGTGCAGGTCGCGGTCTTCCTCCTCTCCGGGCTCATCGTGCCCCTGCCGCTGTACCCCGACTGGGCCCAGACAGCCATCGCCTGGCTCCCCTTCCGGGGTCTGGCCGATCTCCCCTTCCGCCTGTGGGCCGGGCACCTGCCGCCGACCGCGCTCTGGTCGGTGCTGGCCCAGCAGTTGGGGTGGACCCTGGGACTGGCCCTGTTCGGCCGCTGGCTCCTGGGCCGCGGGCTACGCCGCCTGACCGTGCAGGGGGGTTGAGAGGGGCGAATGACGAGATGAACGGCCTGCGCCTCTACGGACGGTACGTGGCCCTCTCCCTGCGGGGACAGATGCAGTACCGGGCCTCCTTCGTCATGCTCACCCTGGGCCACCTGCTGGGGACCGGGATGGAGTTCCTGGGGGTCTGGGCCCTGTTCGCGCGGTTCGGCCGATTGGAGACCTGGTCCCTCCCCGAGGTGGCCCTGTTCTACGGGATGATCCACATGGCCTTTGCCCTGTGCGACGCCACCTCGCGCGGCTTCGACGTCCTCCCCTCCCTGGTCCGCAACGGCGAGTTCGACCAGTTCCTGCTCCGGCCGCGCAGCACGGTCCTGCAGCTCGCCGGTTACGAGCTGACCCTGCGGCGGGTCGGCCGGTTCGGTCAGGGACTGGCCGTGCTCCTCTGGGCCGTGCACGCCCTGGAGGTGCCGTGGACCCTGGCGAAGACCTTCCTGCTGGTCTTTGCCGTGCTGGGAGGCGCTTCTCTGTTCTACGGGCTCATCGTGCTCCAGGCCACCCTGGCCTTCTGGACCACGGAGAGCCTGGAGGTGATGAACACCGTGACCTACGGCGGGGTGGAGACGGCCCAGTACCCCCTCACGATCTATCGGGACTGGTTCCGCCGCTTCTTCACCTGGGTAGTGCCCCTGGCCGGGGTCAGCTACCTCCCGGCCCTGGTCCTGCTGGGCCGGTCTGATCCTTTGGGTTCCAGCCGGGTCCTGCAATGGCTGGCCCCGGGGATCGGCTTCCTCTTCCTCGCCGTGGCCCTGCAGGCCTGGCGGATCGGCGTGCGCCACTACCGCTCCACCGGAAGCTGAGCGGCCGGCCGGCGACCTCTACTCGCCGATCATCTGCCGCACCCGGCCGATCACCCAGCGGATCGCCTCGTCGGCCATCACCCGTCCCTTCCCCGGGGTAGCCAGGTCCCGGGCCGCGCGGAAGTACCCCGGCTCCCGCGAGGCGTACCCCTCGTTCTTGGTCGGTGGGGTAAATCCGTTCAGGTCGACCCCCTCCCAGTGGACGTTCTCGGGGAAGGCGGCCAGGGCAAAGGAGGTCTCGAACTCGGCGGCGTGGGCCGGGCAGTCCCCCGACTCCATGTGGGCCTTGACGAACTCCGGGGTGTAGGCCTCCCAGTAAGAACAGAACTGAACGTCGATCCCCAGCTTCTCGCGGAACTCCGGCATCCGCTGCCCGAGCGGTCCGTTCCCGGCGTGACCGTTGACGATCAGGACGTGCTCGATCCCGTGGCGCTTCAGGCTGTCGCAGATGTCAAAGGCCACGCTGGCGAAGGTGTCGGGCTTGAGGGTCAGGGTGCCGCGGAAGTCCATCCAGTGCTCGGAGAGACCGACCGGGATCGGGGTGGCCACCACCGCCTGGGGGAACAGCTCGAGCGACGCCTGGTACGCCACGTGCACCGCGCTGGCCGTGTCGTGCTCCATCGCCAGGTGCTCGTTGTGCTGCTCGGTGCTGCCGGTGGGCAGGATCGCGGCCCGGATCTTCCCCGCCTCGAGGGCCTCGCGCACCTGTCGGCGCGTCAGCTTCCACAATCTCGTCTCGCCGGTAACCATGCTCTTCCCCCTTCTTGGTGACTGGTGGCAGTGAGGGTGACCTCGGAGCGGCCTCAGTCGTCGAAGTTCCCCTTGGGCCCCTCGGCAGAGGCGATCCCCTTGGCCCGCTCGAGGATCTTCTCCCGGGTCCACTCGGCCGGGTCCTCGATCCGTCCGGCCTTGGGTCCCAGGTCGTGCGAGCCGGCCGCGAGGAGGGCGTCGATCGCCAGGGGCGCGGTGTCCTGAGCGTTGAAGACCTGGGTCAGCATCCCGTGGACGAACTCGGCCACCCGGTCGATCATCCGCTCGCGCACCTCGCGCGGCTGGCCCAGCAGCTTGTTCTCGAACGGCAGGTTGAGGCTCTTGTAGTCCCCCGCCTTCCACCCCTTGGCCTCGGCGTAGGCCACCATCTCGGCCCACAGCTCCTCGGTGACCCCCTCGCCCTTGACCTTGATGAACTGCCCGTCCTTGAGGATGGCGTTGCCGTAGTCGTTGACCTCCACCCCCCACGAGACCATCTGCAGGGCCGTGGCCACGTTGGCCTTGGTCGTGCGGGTCTGCTGGGCGATGGCCCGGAGCCGGTCGGAGTCGTTCCCCGAGGTGCCGTGCTGCGCGCCCGAGACTTTATAGGGCGCCAGAGCCGCGTGGATCTGCGCGGTCAGCTCGACCTGGATCCCCTGGCCGCTGGCCTCGAGGCCGTGGGTGGTGCCGTTGTTCAGGGCGATCCACTCGGGAGAGATCCCGTGGGCGTTCAGCCCCTGGATGAGGAAGAACGCCTCCTCCTTGTTCGACAGCCCCTGGTCCCCCTTGATCTCGCCGACCTCGGTCTCCAGACCGGCCCAGGCAGGCACCAGCGGGTTCAGCTCGAGGTTGGCCAGCAGGCACTCGGCGTCGGGCAGGTGCGAGGCGTCGATGGCGATCGAGGTGATGCCGTGCTCGAAGAGGGTCGGGATCTCGACCTTGGCCGGCCCCAGGTCCTTCTCGGCCTTGATCCCGTAGTGGTCGGCGTGCACGGCCACCGGCACGGTGATCCCCAGCTCGTTGCAGGCCTGGTCGACCTGAGCCGCAATGTTCCACAGGCTCACCGGGCAGTAGGCCTTGGCCCCACCCTCGGAGCGGGCGATCTCGACGATCAGCGCGGCGTTCGCCTTCTGGGCCGCCTTCAAGGCGCCGCGGATGACGAAGCTGGTGCGGCCGTTGGCGGCCATGGCGATCGCCTTCCCCTTGGTGAGCATGGCCCGGTCGATGACCTTGCCGCTGACGATCAGGGCCTTGGAGTTGGGGAAGATCCGGGCGACATTGGGCGGCCTGCCGACCTCCAGCGCCTTCTCGTACCCGGCCGGGTTGGCCTTCTTGCTCATCTCGGGTCCTTTCTCTGGTGGGGTCCTGCGGAGCGGAAAACAAGTGGATCAAAAGGTAGTCGAAAAGCCGCTTTCGACAACCGCAGCCGAACCGGAAGGGACGAGACGAGGGGATCGGTCGGAGGACGAGTCAGGCGGCGAAGTGGGCCGGGAAGGTCCGGCGCACCCGCTTCCGTCGCTGATAGGCGCGGGCAAGGTCGACGAAGATCTCGACGCCGCGGTCGTGGTCGCCCTCGGTGCCGTCGAAGTAAAGGTTGCGGATCGGGATCTGATCGAAGTCTCGGCTCAGGCGCGGATAGATCGCCTCGCAGACGATCCCGTTCATGCAGGAGAAGGGACAGACGTCGATGATCCCGTCGGCCCCCTGGCCGTGGAGGTGGATGGCGCCGCTGACCCCGAGGACCATCTCCCCCAGGGCGCCCAGGTACGGCAGGTAGGGCACGGCCGGGGTCACCAGGGCCCGCATGTCGGTGGTCTCGTCGTACCCCTCGAAGCGTCGCGCCAGGGGAGCCAGGAGCCGGCGCACGTCACGGCGCTGGACCACGTCCCGCAGGCGGGATTTGACCATGGCCCCGGACAGGGTCCGCCGCTGCAGGCGCAGGTTGAACTGCTCGTTGAAGTTCACCCAGAAGAGCCATTCCGCGATCCCGGTGAGCCAGACCTCGCCGCCGAACCGCTCGACGCGACGGACCAGATCGGCGTTGGCAAAGGCGTCCATGCGGCAGTAGATCTCGCCGACCACGCCGATCAGCGGCCGGCTCCGGTCGTACCGGGCCGGGATGGCGGCGAAGCGGATCCCGATCTCCTCCATGACCGCCACCAGCGCGGCCAGTCTCGGCCCCTCGGCCAGGTCGGGCCGTTCGAGCGCGGCGCAGAGCAGACTCAGGGATTCCCCGTGCACCCGGTCGGTCTCTCCCGGATTCACCTCGTACGGTCTGGTCTGCAGCAGCAATCGCCGCAGACCGTCGCTGCAGACCACGGCTCGCCAGAGGAGCCGCGGCAGCTCGGCGGCCTGTTCGCCGAACCCTTCATACCCGTCCGAGCTGCCCGGCGAGACCACCATCACCTCCCCGAGCCCTCGGTCGAGGAGGACCCGCTCGAAGAGCTGCCGGTACTGGCCGAAGCGACAGGGCCCCGCGGCCGTGGGCAGGAGGAAGGCCGAGGAGGCCGGATCGAATCCCGGGCTCGCGACCACGCGCAGGAAGTCGCCCAGGGTGACCATCTCGGGGAAACACTCGTCGCCGTTGGTGTACCGGCGGGCCAGCTCGAGGGAATGGACGTCCGAGTCCGGCACCACCCGCCCCTCGATCCCGAAGGCCCGGTACGCAGCAGCGGCAGCGGCG
>JBAZUN010000086.1:0-16572 GCA_041661365.1 Candidatus Latescibacterota bacterium | reverse complement strand
GTGCGGACCAGCCGCATCCCGCAGTTCAGGTCAAAGCCGACTCCGCCGGGGGAGATCACCCCGCCCGCGGCCACGTCCATCGCCGCCACCCCGCCGATCGGGAACCCGTACCCCCAGTGACCGTCGGGCATGCACAGGGCATGCTGCACCACCCCGGGCAGGGCCGCCACGTTGGCCATCTGGTCGAGGACGCCGTCGTCCATGGCGGCCAGGAGCTTCTCCGTGAAGTAGAGACGGGCGGGCACCCTCATCCCGGCACGGGCGGTAACGGGCAGCTCCCAGAGCGCGGGCCCAAGTCGCTGCAGCAGGTGGCGCATCGAGCTCCTTCCTGTCGCCGACCGGGTGGACCGGCCAACAAGCCGATGGCGCCGGGGCCGATCATCCCGACGCCAGGGGCCTGGCTACCTTCCTGTCTGGGGAGGGCCGGTCTCAGTTCCGGCTGAACCCCTCCCGCGGGCGTCTGCCGTTCCGTCCGCCGCGTCGGACGCCGACCCCGCGCGGTCCCTCGCGCCGGCCCCGGGGTCGACCGGTGTACCGCACGGCCCGGGTCTCGCGCACGACCATCACCTTCACCTGACCGGCGAAGGTCAGCTCGTTCTTGACCCGCTCGGCGATGTCGAAGGCGAGGATCTCGGCGTCGTCGTCGCCGATGCGGTCCCCCTTGACCATGACCCGGATCTCGCGACCGGCGTTGATGGCGTACACGTCCTTCACGCCTTCAAAGGAGTTGGCGATCTCCTCGAGCCGGGTGATCCGCCGGGCGTACCCCTCCAGGTCCTCGCGCCGGCCGCCGGGACGGATCGAGGAGATGGTGTCCGCCGCCTTGACCAGGAAGCAGATCGGCGACAGCCGCTCGTTGTCCTCGTGGTGCTCGGCGATGACCTCGCGGACCACCGGATGCTCGCCGAACCGCTCGGCCAGCTCGATCCCCAGCTCGACGTGCGACCCCTCCAGCTCGCGACTCACCGTCTTGCCGATGTCGTGCAGCAGGCCGGCACGCCGCGCCAGCCGCACGTCGACCCCGATCTCGGCGGCCAGCAGCCCGGTGAGCTGGGCCACCTCCAGCGAGTGCTGCAGCAGGTTCTGGCCGTAGCTCGAACGGTACTTGAGCATCCCCACGTAGTGCGGCAGGTCGGGGTGGGCGTCGGTGACTCCCACGTGGGCCAGGGCCGCCTTCCCCTCCTTCACCATGTCCTCGTCCAGCTCCTTGCGGCAGCGCTCGACGACCTCCTCGATGCGTGCCGGGGTGAAGCCGCCGTCGGCGATGAGCTGCTTCATCGCCCGCACCGCCACCTCGCGCCGGGCCGGGTCGTAGGAGGAGAGGAGCACCGTGTCCGGGGTGTCGTCGACCACCACCTTGACCCCGGTCGCCTGATCGAAGGTGCGGACGTTGCGGCCTTCCTTGCCGATGATGCGGCTCTTGATCCCCTCGTTGGGCAGCGTCACCGAGGAGGTGGTCATCTGCACCACCTCCTCCACGGCGCACCGCTGGATCGCCTGGGCGATGATCTTCTGCGCCTCGCGGTCGGCCTCCTCCTTGGCCCGGATCCGCTCGGAGCGGATCATCGCCGCCATGCGCGCCTGCACCTCGTCCGAGAGGTGCTCCATGAGCTGTTCGCGGGCCTCGTCGGCGGTCATGTTACCGGTCAGCTCCAACCGCTGCCGGTAGCTCTCGACCAACTGGCCCAGCTCCTCCTCGCGCTCCTGGATCGCGGTCTCCCGGGTCTTCTGGCGTCGCTCCTGGGTCCGGAGCTGCACCCACTCCTTGCGGATCTCCTCGCGCTGGCTGGCCAACTCGCGGTCCCGGGCGGTCAGCCCCTTCTCGCGGCGGGAGAACTGGGCGAGCTGCTCCTCGAGCTCCTTCTCCTGCTGGCTCTTGACCCGGTACCAGGTGTCCTTCTCCTCGAGCAGGGACAGGCGCTGGGTCCGCTCCTCCTCGGCAAGCTGATGGGAGATCCGTTCCTCGGCCAGCCGCTCCAGCTCGGCCAGGGTGCTCCGCCGGAGCCGGTGACAGACCAGGTAACCGACCCCGCCGCCGACCAGGAGGCAGGCCACCGCGATCGTCAGGGTCACGACTTCCTGGGACATCGTCACCATCCGTTCTGGGTGCGTCTAGACGCGCCGGTCCAAGCGCGGCAGGTGGATCATAGCAGGTGGACCATAGATAACGAACGCGGCGCCAACCGGCAACCGGCCGACGGGACTCAGGCGCGCTGGCCGGCCTCGGCGGCGCGGGCGGCGGCGGCCAGTAGTGCCTGCCGCTCGTCGGGGTCCTGCCACCGGACCTGGGCCGCCGGCGTCAGGGTGTCCAGCGGGTCGAAGTAGTAGAACAGCCGGCCCGGCCGGACCGCCGGACTGGTGAAGACCGAGATCCCGTGCTCGCGGTCGTAGTGCTCGAAGGAATGCGCGTTCCGCTTCCCCCCACCGCCGAGGGTGTCGACGACGAAGGTAGGGGTGTTGAACCCGGCGGTGATCCCGCGGATCTCCTTCTCCACCCGCAGGGCGGTGTGCAGCGGCGTGCGCAGCTCCTCGACCCCGCGGATGAGGTCGTGGACGAAGACGTAGTACGGGTGCACGTTGACGAAGCTGAGCCGGCGGATCAACCGCGCCATGACGGCCGGCTGGTCGTTGACCCCGCGCAGGAGCACGGTCTGGTTCCGCACCGTGACGCCGCGCTCCATGAGCCGGTCGAGGCCCTGCCGGCTGATCGCGGTGATCTCGTTCGGGTGGTTGAAATGGGTGTGGACCGCCACCTCCTTGTGCCGTTGGCGGCCCGCCTCCACCACCCGGGTGAGGGCGTCGACCCAGAGGTGATCGGTCACCAGCTTCTGCGGCATGATGGCCGGGGCCTTGGTGGCGAAGCGCAGGCGGCGGACGTGGTCGATGCTTAGCAGGCGCATGCCGATCCGCTCGAGCTGCTCGGCCTTGAGCTGAGAGACGTCCCCGCCGCTGATCACCACGTCCTCCAGCTCGGGCCGCGACTCGACGTAGGCGAAGACGTGCTGCCACCGGTGCTGATTGGCGCCGAAGTGGACCTTCTCCACCCCCTCGGTGTCCAGGCCGACGGCGTAGGAGCGGGTGCAGAACCGGCAGTAGACCGGGCAGGTGTCCAGGGTGAGGAAGAGGGCCCGGTCGAGGTACCGGTGGGTGAGCCCCGGCACCGGCGAGTCCCGCTGCTCGTCGAGGGCGTCCAGGGTCAGCTCCGGATGATCGGGGAGCATCCGCGAGCCGACCGGCACGAACTGCAGGCGCAGCGGATCGGTGTACGGCTCGCGCCAGTCGATCAGGGAGAGGACGTAGGGCGAGACCCGCAGGCTCATGGTCGAGCGCTCGAGCCCGGCCGCCACGTCCTCCAGGAAGGAAGGACTGACGCGGCCGCCCAGAACCTCGCCGAGATCGCGCAGGCTGGTGACGCTGTTGCGGAGCTGGAAGCGGTGATCGTGGAACTCGGCCGCGGTCAGGTCCGCGTACCCGGGGATCTCGCGCCAGTATTCGTCGTCCCGCAGGTCGCGATGGGCCAGCTCGGCCGCGCTCACCGGCGGCTTGAGCGCCGGCGACGTCAGGGTGGCGACGGTCTCCTCGTACATCGGGTTCCTTTCCTTACCGCTCGTGTTTGCCCAGCAGCTCGGTGAACTCGTTGCGCACCCCCTTGTCGCGGAAGCAGCCGCGAATGGCCGAGGTGGTGGTCACCGCGCCGGTCTTCTCCACCCCGCGCATCTCCATGCACAGGTGCCGGGCCTCCAGGACGGCCATGGCGCCCAGGGGCTCCAGCCGCTCCATGAGGAAGTCGACGACCTGCTCGGTCAGCCGCTCCTGAAGCTGCGGCCGACGGGCGTAGAAGTCGACGATCCGGGCCACCTTGCTGATGCCGACGATCTTGCTCTGCGGGATGTAGGCCACGTGGGCGCTGCCGAAGAACGGGATCATGTGGTGCGAGCAGACCGAGAAGAAGCTGATGTCCTTGACGATCACCATGTTGCTGTACCCCTCCTCGTTGGGGAAGCAGGTGATCGCCGGCTCGTGCTCGCGCTGCAGGCCGCGGAAGATCTCCATGTACATCCGGCCGACGCGGCCCGGGGTCTGGTGCAGGTGGGGATCGTCCAGGTCCAGCTCGAGGATCCGCATGATCTCGGCGAAGTGCTCGGCGATCCGGTCGGCCTTGAGCCGGCCCTCGCCCTGCAGCCACGGCGGCTGGCGAGAGCTGGTTTCCTCTTCTTCTACGTAGTACTGGCTCATCGTTTATCCTGTTCTCCGGCCGGCTTCCCGGCGGCGACGCTCCAGGTCGTCCAGGGCGGCCCGGATGGCGGCTTCGGCCAGCACCGAGCAGTGCACCTTGAGCGGCGGCAGCCCTCCCAAGGCCTCGACCACCTCCTGCCGCCGGATCTGCCGCACCCGGGCCAGGTCGGCGCCGACGATCATCTCGGTGAGTCGCGACCCGGCGGCGATCGCCGCCACGCAGCCGAAGGTGCGGAAGGTGGCCCGGGTGACCCGCTGGTCGTCGATCTTGAGGTAGAGGTGCAGAATGTCGCCGCAGGCCGAGTTCTCGGCCACCCCCACCGCGTCGGCCTCCTCGATGATCCCCACGTTACGGGGGTTCTGGTAGTGATCCAGAACGATGGCGTTGTACGGGGTCAAGTTGGTCACGGCGGGACAGCGGCGGGCCGGAGGGCGGCCGGAGGCAAAACGCCCGTGGCTTACGGGCGTTGGTCAATATATCCGGGGGTTCGGGGGTTGTCAACCCGAGGCGGGTCGGCCCGTGAGGGTTAGCAGCCCGTTGAAAAAGCCCATTCGGGCTGCGGCCGGTGCTGACGGGCCCTGGCGTCGTTCCGCTCGCGCTGCGCATCTTCCCTCGATGCGCTGTTGCTCGCGCGCCTAGCCAGGCCCCGCCATCCCTCGGCCGCGCCAACCAAAGTGGCTTTTTCAACGGGCTGTTAGGCCTTGAAGTCGACCGCGCCGGCCTTGCCGCTGGCGCAGTCACGCCAGTAGGCGCGGACCATCTGCAGCAGCTCCCACATGATGGTGTTGCGGGCAACGCGGTCGATGAGGGCATCGACCTCCTTGGCGCGCTCGGGGTCGAGCAGACCGAGTCCCCCCATCATGGTCAGGTGGTGGATGAGTCCGGTCTGGAGCAGGGTGCGGTTCATGTCGGCCAGGGGGATGCTGCTCTTCTCCTCAAAGGCCTCCATCAGGGCCGCATAGAGCTCGGCGAGGTCGTGTGCCAGGGTCGTCTCGACGCGGAATACCTTCTCCATCACCTTGGTCTCTGTAGCTTGTCGCGCGTCGGAGCGCGTGGAAGGTCCCGCCGCCCGGTCGGCCTGCCGTTGAAGCGGCGGCAAATATACCCGACCCTACACCCCTGTCAAGCGGCCGAGTGCCGCGCCCAGGTTTGCTCCCAGCTCGAGCCAGGTAGCGGTCTTGGAATACGCCACCTGTAGAACCTGAACTGAAAAGCCGAGACCGATCAGCGGGTGGGTAAGCCGGTTCGACGCCTTACGCTCCCGGATATCCTGTCGGGCGATGAGGAACCCGAGGTAGAGCGCTGGAGCGATCGCCAGGATCTCCGGCAGGTACAAGAGGAGTTTGGTCAGCATGCTTGCCTCCTTGTTCCTACCGAACGGCGGGGCACAGCTTTTCCCGTAGGAACTCGATGAACACCGGCTCGACGATGCTCTCTTGGTACTCGACCTTGACCGGGTAGGTGTGCGGCCCGGTACCAGCAGGATCGTCCGGATGGGGGCCATACTCGGTCACCTTGAGCGCCGCGGCCCCAAGGTCCTCCCAGATCGGCTGCGGTGAACCCGGCATAGTCAGGGTCTGGTGAAGGTTCAAGCTGTATTTGGTGATGCGTCGCCTGCTGGCGGGATGGGGCATGCCCGGATACCGCCCAATTTCCAAAGAACCAGATCGATGCGTCTTGCCACTATGCGCCTCAGGCACATTAAAGGCTGCATAAACAGTAAGAAGCGGGTATTGCAGCGGCAGCCCACTGGGAGGACGAGCAACTCCTCGGCAAACCTTTCCTGATATTAAATCTTGAGCTGCGAAATCTCGAACATTTCTCTTGTGTTCGTCGGTAAGGAAAAAGCACCAGAAAGCATGAAGGCTGGTGGGACTTAAGACATGCCAATACTTATGGTAGGTAAGGGCCTTCTCATAGGAGTCCAAGATCCCCGGCACTAGCTCCAGCAACTCCTTGGACAGCACCTGGAGGTACAGGGTGTCGATAGGCGCACGGGTGGTGGTGCCCGCAGTACGATTGAAGCCTACAGCTACTCGCAGGGCGCAGCCCGCATGCCAGGAGGACAGTCCCTTCTTCAGCGCAGCGCTTTCCACCAGGGACTTCAGGGTGTATTCGTCCGGCCGTGACAGCGCAGCTCCGGTCGACTTGGCCAGCTCCTGGAGGAAGGCAATGGCTCGCCTCGCGTTCACCCCCTTGGTCTCCTGGGCTGCAGCCCAGCGCTGCTTGAGCATCTCCTGGCAGGCCGGTTGCTCCAGCATCTCCTGGACCTGCTTGACCAGAGACTGCGCCCGAGCCTGCAGCGCATCGGCCGGCAGGGACAAGGCAGCGCCCCACTCGGTCACCAGGATGCTCAGGATCACCGAATCGTCGTCCAGGTGCTGGCGCAGGATCTGCAGCGCCGCCTGGGCCGGGTCAGCCTGCCCCCAGGCGACTCCGGCAACTACAAACGACAGGAGTACCGCCATCCCCATACCGACCCGATCGCGCGCACACCGGGCACTCACGTCCATATCAGATTCCCAGGTAGAGCCAGGCAGCCCGGACTGCCCGGCCGGTGCAACTCAAATGAAGCTACTCCTGCTACGGAACGTGACGGCCTTCAGCAGTACAGATTGAAATGCTGCGGCGGCTGGCCGGGGTAGTAGTTGATGTGACCACAGTCCGAAAAGACACAGTTGTGTGGAGCGGCTGAACAGCGAAGGCCGACCGTGCCTCGGGCCCGTGTGCCGATTGGGCAGCTCCATTCGTCTACTGCGTGCCTCCTGGACGGCCAGGATGCCCCCCGCCGAGCAGGATCGAGGTGCGGAAGCCGTTGGCCTTGCCGACCCCGGCCTCCTCGAGCTTGATGAAGTCCACCAGAGGCGTGGTGACTACCATGACGGTCTCCTTCTCTGGTGTTGGGTGATACCCCACGGCCCCTGTCCGGGCAGGATGCCGCAGGGCCGGGACGAAGGGACCTTCGTCCCAAAATGAATGGGTATGGAAGCTCGGACCGGAAGCGGAGCCGCACCTCTCAAAGCTCCGCCCAGAGAACTAGCCTCTTTGCCACGACCTACTTCTTCACCGCGCGGTGGGACACAGCTTCTCTCGGAGGAACTCGATGAACACCGGCTCGACGATGCTCTCTTGGTACTCGACCTTGACTGGGTAGGTGTGCGGCCCGGTACCAGCAGGATCGTCCGGATGGGGGCCATACTCGGTCACCTTGAGCGCCGCGGCCCCAAGGTCCTCCCATAGCGGTTGTTGCGAGCCCTTTAGTGTCAAGCGCTGGTGGAGAGTGAGACAGTGGCGAGTAACCCGGCGCTTGCTGGCGGGCCGAGGCATGCCCCTATATTGCCCGATCTCAAAAGAGCTGCGCTGGGCTTGACCATATGCCTCCGGTATAAACAAGGTGGCGTACAGGGTCAGCAGCGGATGGTCAAGCGGAGCTTGCACGGGGGGGCGCACGACTGCCCGGCATATCCTCCCGGCAATCAGCTCCTCTGCAGCCAAACTCCATACCTCGTCTTTGTGGCTGCCATCTAGGAAAAAGTGAGCGAATCTCCTGGACTTTGGATCAGGGCCCAAGATGTGCCAGTATTTATGGTAGCTAACAGCCTGTTCGTGGGAGTCCAGGATCCCCGGAGCCAGATCAAGCGCTTCCCTGGACAGCACCTGGAGGTACAAGGTGTCGATGGGAGCACGAGCTATGCCCCCAGTGCTTTGGAAGCCTGCAGCTACTCGCAGGGCGCAACCCGCCTGCCAGGAGGACAGCCCGTTCTTCAGCGCGGCACTTTCCACCAGGGACTTCAAGGTGTATTCATCCGGCCGTGACAGCGCGGCTCCGGTCGACTTGGCCAGCTCCTGGAGGAAGGCAATGGCTCGCCGAGCGTTCATCCCCTTGGTCTCCTGGGCTGCAGCCCAGCGCTGCTTGAGAACCTCCCGGACCGCCGGTTGCGCCAGGGCCTGTTGGATCTGCCGGACCAGGGCCTGAGCCCGGGGTTGGACCGAGTCCGGAGGTAGAGAGAAGGCTTCCCCCCACTCGGTTACGAGGCCGCTCAGGGTCACCGAGCCATCCCCCACGCGCGCCTGCAGTACCTGCAACGCCACCTGGGCCGGGTCAGCCTGCCCCCAGGCGACTCCGGCAACTACAAACGACAGGAGTACCGCCATCCCCATACCGACCCGCTCGCGCGCACATCGGGCGCTCACGTCCATATCAGATTCTCTCAGGTAGGACCTGCGCAGGGCCAGGCAGTCCGGACTGCCCGGCCGGTGCAACTCAAATGAAGCTACTCCTGCTACGGAACGTGACGGCCCTTAGCAGCACAGGTTGGAATGCTGCGGCGGCTGGCCGAGCCAGTAATTGATGTGACCAGCCAACGGCGCGCAGTCATGCGGGTAATCCACGCATCCAGGGACCGACCCCGGCGGGTAGGTCCCGATCGGGCAACCGTCAGCCTGCGCCTCCTGGACGGCCAGGATGGCCCCGCCGAGCAAGGCGCTGCCCAGTAGGGTCGAGGTGCGGAAGCCGTTGGCCTTGCCGACCCCGGCCTCCTCGAGCTTGATGAAGTCCACCAGACGCCTGGTGAGTACCATGACGATCTCCTTCTCTGGTGTTGGGTGATACCCCACGGCCCCTGTCCGAGCAGGATGCCGCAAGGCCGGGACGAAGGGACCTCCGTCCCAGAATGGGTTCGGTAGCGAGGACCGGAAGCAGAGCCGCACTCGTCAGGTCTCCGCTCAGGGACAATGTTCTTGTCATGGCCAGCCCCCCTACTGCGCGGTGGGACACAGCTTCTCTCGGAGGAACTCGATGAATACCTGCTCGATGATGGTCTCTTGATACTCGACCTTGACCGGGTAGGTACGTGGCCCCGTGCCGGTTGGGTCATCAGGATGAGGACCATACTCGGTCACCTTGAGCCTCACGGCCCCAAGGTCCTCCCAGGCCGGGCGCTGTGAGCCTGGTAAGGTCAGAGTCTGGTGGAGCTTGAGGCAGTAACGGGTAACACGACGCTGGCTAGCTGGGCGAGGCATACCCCTATATTGCCCGATCTCAAAAGAGACAAACTGCAACCGCCCATACGCTTCAGGTATGAAAAAGGTTGCATACAGGATTAGCAGAGGATGGCCGGGAAGAGCCCCACGGGGTTGCCGGGCAACCACCCGGCAGACGCCAGCCGTGATAAGCTCCTCTGCTGCCAGCCCCCAGACTGTTTCTGCATTGGCTGGAGAGAGGAAGAACACCAGGAAGCTCCTCGACATATAGTCGGGTGGTAGCACGTGCCAATACTTGTGATATGAAAGAGCTTGCTCCCGAGAGTCTACCATCCCGGGTACCAGCTCTAGCAGCTCCCTCGAAAGCACCTCTAGATATAGAGTATCGATAGGTACGCGTGTGGAGCTATCGTCGCCGACTCCGGTCACCGCCACCCGCAGTGCATCCAACCCCTGCCAGACCGGCAAGCTCTTCTTCCGAGCCGCGCTCGCCACCAGCGTCGCTACCGTATAGTCCTCCGGTCGCGCTAACGCTGATGCTGTCCCCTTGGCCAGCTCCTGGAGGAACGCCGTGCCTCGCTTTAAGTCCAGCCCCTTGGTCTCCTCAGCCCCAGCCCATCGCTGCTTGAGAACCTCACGGATCGCCGGTTGCGCCAGGGCCTGTTGGATCTGCCGGACCAGGACCTGCACCTGGGGTTGGACCGAGTCCGGAGGTAGAGAGAAGGTTTCCCCCCACTCGGTTACGAGGGCGCTCAGGGTTACCGAGCCATCCCCCAAGTGGTCGCTCAGGACTTGTTGCGCCACCTGGGCCGGGTCAGCCTGCCCCCAGGCGACTCCGGCAACTACAAACGACAGGAGTACCGCCATCCCCATACCGACCCGATCGCGTGCACACCGGGCACTCACGTCCATATCAGATTCCCAGGTAGGGCCAGGCAGCCCAGACTACCCGGCCGGTGCAACTCAAATGAAGCTACTCCTGCTACGGAACGAGACGGCCCTTAGCAGCACAGATTGGAATGCTGCGGCGGCTGGCCGGATATCCCCGGCAAATTTGTATATCGTCGGCAAATTACCAAGATCGATGCGGAAAAGCAATACGTACTAACACCCTATGACGTCCCTCTGGTTCCTGGAGGCCCTCCGCATAGTAGAGGATGACGATCCTCGCCATGGGCCTTCCCCGTCCTCACGGCGGTCCACAATCGCAGCACTCCCGCAGATAGGGAAGGGACTCGCCTGCCGCGAAGGCTCGCACGGAGGCGGCCGCCTCGCGCGGTACGGGCCAACAAGGAGAGCGCGGTTCCTCATCTCCACGGCCGAGGAGGGACAGCCCCAGAAGGTCTGCACCCGGCTTGTTCGGGCGGTGCCTCGCGCGTAGATTGCCCTATCGCCATCGCGGCGCGGCTGGACGGGAACCCGCGGCCGGCGTGGCGCGTGATACCCGCCGGCGCGGCTGCTTAGCAGCCATGGAGCCGATCAAGAACCGCGGAGCCCATCTAAAAAGGAGTGGACGGATCCATGAAGGTTCGGTCTCACCTCGGAGTAGCCATCGTACTGGCCGCGGGCCTGCTGCACTGCGGACCCGATCCGGAGATCAAGGGGAAGGACGGCGCGGAGATGGTCCTGGTGCCGGAGGGGGAGTTCCAGATGGGCGGCAGGGCCGAGGACCTGGCCGGCCGCACCGGGAACAGCGGGTATCTGAACTACGAGGGGGAGCGCCCGGTGCACCGGGTGCGCCTGCACGCCTTTCACCTCGGCCGGTACGAGGTCACCAACGCTCAGTACAAGCGCTTTCTCGAGCATATCCAGAGCACCGGTGACCGCGGCATGGACCACCCGGATCAACCGGCCGGGCTGGGACACCACCAGCAATACATGAACGAGAACCTCGACGACGATACCCAGCCGGCGGTCGGCCTCAACTGGTTCGACGCCTATGCCTACTGCAAGTGGACCGGAGCCCGGCTGCCGACCGAGGCCGAATGGGAGTACGCGGCCCGCGGCAACGACGGGGTCTATCGCAAGTATCCCTGGGGGAACGAGGACCCGGACGCCGACGGGGTCTGGCGGGCCGACTTCGCCGTCGAGGGCGGCCCAGAGCTGGACGGCCACCGGTTTACCTCGCCGGTCGGCACCTATCCCGACGGGGTGAGTCCCTTCGGTCTGTACGACATGGCCGGGAATGCCGACGAGTGGGTCAACGACTGGCTCGACTGGAGCTACTACCGGGTCACCGAGGGCGCCGAGGACCCCCAGGGACCGGAGACCGGCAAGCACAAGGTCATCAAGGGCGGGTCGTACGGCGGCGACCGGTACCACATCCGGATCGGCACCCGTCTGTGGGGCGACCGCGAGGTCAGGAATCCGTATCAGGGGGTGCGATGCGCCCGGGATCCGTGATCGACAAGTCCAGGCCGGACGACATGGCAAGGGGAGCCACCGGAAACGGCGGCTCCCCTGTTGTTTGCCGCGGCAGATCGCCGGTCAGCCCCGCCCCTCATCGGCCAGGAAGACCGCCCGCAGTCGACGGGTCACCGGCCCCGGGCGGCCGTCGCCGATGACCTGGTCCCCGATCCGCACCACGGCCATCGCCTCGGTGGTGGTGCCGGCCAGGAAGACCTCGTCCGACCTTAGGTACTCCTCCAGGGTGGAATCCTCCTCGCGTACCGGCAGGTCGATCCGGCGCGCCAAGTCGAGCAGGATGCCCCGGGTGATGCTGGGCAGGATGTGGGGCCCCTCGGGCGCGGTCCACAGGCCCCCTCCGGTGACCCGGAAGGCGCTGGTCGAGGAGCCCTCGGTGACCTGCCCCTGGTCGTCGACGAGCAGAGCCTCGAAGGCCCCGGCCTCGGCGGCCTCCTGCTTGGCGAGGATGTTGGCCAGCAGCGCGATGCTCTTGATGTCGCACCGTTTCCAGCGCAGGTCGCGGACGGCGATGACGCGCACCCCGTGCTCGTAGAGCTCCGGGGCCGGCCGGCGCAACTCCTTCACGGTGAGCACCACGGTCGGCTTCACCCCGGCCGCGGGGAACTCGTGGTGGCGGGGGGCGACCCCGCGGGTGATCTGCACGTAGACCAGGGCCTCGGCGAAGCCGCTGCGGCGGATCCCCTCCTCGATGACCCCCGCGAGGCCGTAGGCCCGGATGTCGAGGACGATCCGCAACTCCCGCAGGGAACGCTCCAGGCGGCGCAGGTGCGGTTCGAGGGCATAGGGACGCCCCCGGTAGGTCGCCACGACCTCGTAGACCCCGTCGGCAAACTGAAAGCCGCGGTCCTCCACCGGGACCACGGCCTGCCCCAGGGGCATGAAGGTGCCGTTGACGAAGGCGATCTCGCTCATCGGGCGCCCTCCCCTGCCAGGGCCAGCCAGAGGGCCCGGTAGTACTCCATCAGCCGGATCGGCTCCGGGCTCTCGGGGATTTCGGCCAGGCAGAACCCGGCGTAGCCTTGCCCCCCGAGCAGGGTGAACAGGTGGCGCCAGGGGTAGTCGGTCCACAGCTCGTTGACGTGGACCAGGCGGATCCGCTCGGCCAGCAGGGCGAAGCTGCCGTCGATCGAGCCGTCGACCAGGTCCTGCATGTTCGAGTTCCAGCAGACGTAGAGGTTCTCGTGGGCCGCGTGGTCGAGGATCCGGCGGATGTGGACCGGCTCGCAGGTGACGCGGCCGTGGACCTCGAGCCGGACTTCCACCCCGTGGTCGCGACCGAAGGCGGCGCACTCGCGCAGGGCCAGACCGATCTGCTCGAAGGTCTTCTCCCGCGGCACCCCCTCCTCGTCGTGGACCCGATTCGGTCGCACCTTGATCCCCGGCGCCCCCAGGTCGCGGGCCAGGAGGATGTACTCCTTGGTGCCGGCGATCTGTCGCCGCACCTCCTCGGGATCCAGGGCGTCGTACTCGAAGGCACTGCCCAGCCCCACCAGGGTCACCGGCGAAGCGGCGAAGCGGCACCGCACCTCGGCGCGGCGGTCCTTCGCCAGACCGACCTCCACCCCGTGGGCGTGGCTGGTGCGCAGCTCCACCCCCTCGAAGCCGGTCTCGGCGCACCGGGCGATCAGGGTCTCAAGGTCCCAGTCCTTGGCCAGATTGTAGGTAACCAGTCCCAGCTTCACGGCTGCTCTCCCTTTCCAGGGCCGGCGGCAGCCCCGTCGAACGTCTCGCGGTGGAACAGCGCCCGCTGCTGCTCCAGGTACGCCTCTCGGGTCATGGCCGGCCGGTTGTGGGTCACGATGCGGCGGGCCTCGGCAGCCTCGCCGTGCAGCAGGTCCACGGCCATCATCGCCAGGGTTTTCGCCGGTGCCACGTACCCGGCCTCCGGGTCGGAGATCCGCCAGTCGACGCCGTGGACCGAGCCGGTGGCGCCGCTCATCGCCGGGTGCAGGACCGGCATGATCTGGCTCAGGTCCCCGGCGTCGGTCGAGCCGCCGCTGTGGGGGTACTCACGCAGGGCATCGGTGCCGAAGAGCCGGCCGGCGTTCGTCCGGAAGAGGGCCGCCAGGTCAGGGTCGTTGCGCAGGGGCAGATACCCCGGCACGGTGTCGATCTCGACGCGGCACCCCAGGGCGATCGCCGCGCCGCGCAGAGCCCGATCGACCTTGCCGGCCGCGTCCATCATCGCCTCGGCGGTCCGGGCCCGGACGTAGGTCTCCAGGCGGACGTCGGCCGGAACGATGTTCACCAGGTCTCCCCCGCGGGTGATGATCGGGTGGACCCGGACGCAGTCCTGGTCGCGGAAGGTCTCCCGCTGGGCGTTGATCGCGGCCAGGGCCAGGGTGGCGGCCTGCAGGGCGTTGGTGCCGCGCTCCGGGGAGCCCCCGGCGTGGGCGGCCCGACCGATGAAGCGGATCGACTTGGCCAGAAAGCCGTTGGAGGAGACCGCGACCCCGGCGGCGCCGTCGCCCCACTCGGGGCTGCTGCTGTGGATCATCATCGCCAGGTCGACCTCGTCGAAATACCCCAGCCGCACCAGCTCGGGCTTACCCGCCAGGAAGGTGGTCTTTCCCTGCCGGACCAGTCCCAGCCTGTACTCGATCTCGACGTATTCTTCAGCGGGGACGGCGAAGAAGACCACCTGGCCGGCCAGGTGGCCAGCGGCTTTGCTCTGCACCAGGCCGATGGCCGCTCCCAGCAAACCGGCCACCTGGGCGTTGTGGCCGCAGGCGTGAGCCGCGCCGGTAACCGGATCAGCCCGGGGATGATCGGGGACGAGAACCGCGTCCAGCTCGGCCAGCAGGGCCAGGGTCGGTCCGGGCCGGGCGGTCCGCAGGATCGCCCTCACCCCGGTCAGGGCCAGTCCCTCCTCGCAGGCGAGCCCCAGCTCGGCAAGGGTATCGCTCACCAGACGGGCCGTGGCCGTCTCCTTGAAGCCCAGCTCGGGACGGTCCATCACCGCCTCGCCCAGAGCGATCACCCGGTCACGCTGTTGATCGATGGCCTCGCAGACGGCGGTCTTCAACTCCTCGCGGTTCATCCTCCCTCACTCCCACCCGCGGACCAGGTAGGCCTGCAGTACCCCTGATTCGTCCGAGTTGAAGAAACCGCAGCGGCCATCCGGAGACAGGAACGGGTGGATGTGGGTCCCCTTGGCCCACGAGGAGCGGGGGTTGAGGAGAAAGGTCAGGTCCATAAGCGGGGCGTCCTCGTCGGCCGGCAGCTCGGCCAGCCAGAGCCCCCCGCCGCCGTCGGTGGGGCCGGAATCGGTGATCAGCCGACGGCCGGCCAGGTCGGTGGCAAAGTGGTAGAAATCCGGTCGCTCGAGCTGCCGGGTCAGGTCGGTCCGTCGACCACCGGGGGTGGCCGCGCCCAGGTGTCCCACGTGCGGCACCGGACTGCCGGCGATCAGACAGGCGCCGCGGGGCTGGCGCGTCGAGGTGCTGGTCAGGGCCCGGTCCGAGCGGCCGATCCAGCACTGGTGCCCCTGGCAGAATTCGTTCCCGTCGCGGCCCCAGGGCAGGTCGCGCAGGCCGGTGCCGTCGTCCCGGATCAGGTGGATATCCGCACCCTCGCCGCCGGTGAGCCGGTCGAACTGTCCGGTGAGGTCGCAGTGGTTTCCGTGGTTCTCCTGGATCAAGACGTCGTGGGCCTCGCGGGGATCGATACCCCGGCAGTACTGGGGATGCAGGTTGCACCAGCTCTGCCCCTGCAGCACCAGCTCCACGCGGCCGCGCCTGAGGTCGCAGACCAGCAGGCCCCAGGGCGCGTCCTCGGTGCGGCCGTCGCCGAGGAAGGCCGAGATGGCCAGCCGCTCCCCGTCCGAGGAGATGGTGGACAGGGGGTACGGCCGGCTGGGCCGGAAACGGGTACCGGAGAGCGGGGCGTCGATGACCAGCAGGGTCTCCCGCCCGGTGCCATCGAGGTTCACCCGCCGGAGCGACAGGGTACCGCCTCCCACCTCGGTCTGGTCGACGAAGTAGTAGAGGACCCGTCCGTCCGGTGACACCGAGGGCGCGGTCGCGCCGGCCTCCTCGGTGATCGGGCGCAGGCTACCGCCGTCGCTCAGGTCGCAGACCTGGTACCGATGCTCCGGGTCGCGGGGGTTCGAGCCGTGCGGGTGGGCCGAGCGGTGCAGCACCAGCTCCCGCGAGTCAGGGGTGAAGACCTGCGCTTCCATGTACACGTGGGAGGACGGCACCCCTGACTCCGTCGTCAACTGAAAGACCTCCAGCCCGGCCGGGCTGTCGGCTCCTACCAGGTCGGGTCGCTTCTTCATCGTTCCCCTCTCAGGCGTTCTCCATGACGATCCCCTCGACGATGTCGGCCACCGCCTCGCAGCGATCGGTGGCGTCCTCGATGTACTCGAGCACCTCCTTCCACTTGATGACCATCAAGGGGTCGGCTCCCGAGCCGAAGAGGGCCACCAGGGCCTTCCGGTAGACCGCGTCTCCCTCGTCCTCGAGCCGGTTGATCCGGATGCAGTGCTCCATCACCTCGTGGCGCTGGCGCAGGCGCCGCAATTCGCCCACGGCCGCCACCACGGCCTGCGTCGCCTCCACCAGCACCGCGGCCATCGACTTGGCCTCGGGCAGGACGGTGACCAGCTCGTAGAGCCGGATCCGGGTGACCGCGGCGTTGGCACTGTCGATGATGTTGTCGAGCCCGTTGATCAGGCGGCGGATGTCCCCCCGGTCCAGCGGGGTGAGGAAGGACTGATGCAGCCGCCCCATGGTCTGGTGGACGATGTCGTCGACCTCGTGCTCCAGGCGGCGGATCTCCTCGGCGTGCTGCGGAAGCGACTCAGGCGCTTCGAGGTACTGCGAGAGGAGCTGCGCCGCCTGGACGATCAGGCCGGCGGCCCGCTCGAAGGAGTCGTAGAACTCGTTTTGGGTACGGCCGAACTTCAGCATGGGAGCCCCGCG
>JBAZUN010000085.1:0-16767 GCA_041661365.1 Candidatus Latescibacterota bacterium | reverse complement strand
CGAGAAAGGACTGTCCGATGACCGGTCGGGTCACCCGCGTCGAGCGCTTCACCCTGGTGGTGCCGTTTGTCGAGCGCGTGCGTCTCGAGATGGAACGGGCCGGGGTTCACACCTGGTCCGAGCTGGGGATCACCCGCGTCCACACCGACGCCGGCGTCGTGGGGTACGGCGAGACCATCCAGAACTACACCTGGGGCCGGATCCACGACGAGGAGCGGGTCGTCGGTCAGTCGCCGCTGGCCACCATGTGGGACGACTCCCTGGGCGCGGGCCTGCAGATGGCCTTGTTCGACGCGGCGGGAAAGCTGGCCGGGGTGCCGCTCTACCGGCTCCTGGGCCGGAAGTGCCGCGACTGGTGCCCGCTGTCGTTCTGGGACCACGACATGTCCCCGACCAAGTACGAGGCCGAGGCCCGGGTGGCCGTCTCCCTGGGGTACACCTGCATGAAGATCAAGACGCGGCCGTGGTTCGACGTGCGCGAGACCCTGCGCCGGATCACCGCCGCCACCCCGGATCACTTCACCATCGACGCGGACTGGAACGCCTTCCTCAACAACGCCTCCAACGCGGTGCCGATCCTCCGCGAGCTGGAGGAGACCTTCCCCAAGATCAAGATCTACGAGGACCCGATCCCGCGGCACGACGCCAGCGGCAACCGAGCCCTGCGGCAGCAGATCAAATCGGCGATCGCCCACCACTACGGCGCCATCGAGCTGCGGGCCGGGCTGGAGCTGGGAGGGGTGTGCGACGGCTTCGTGATCGGCGGCGGCGCCTCGGCGGTGATGCAGCAGGGCCAGGCCGCGGCGGCGCTGAACCTGCCGTTCTTCCTGCAGATGGTAGGGGCCGGGCTGACCGCGGCCATGGCCCTGCACCTGGGGGCGGTGCTGACCCACAACCAATGGCCGACCATCACCTGCCACGAGCTCTACGAGCATTCCCTGCTCAAGGCACGGATTCCGGTGCAGGGCGGGTACGCCCCGGTTCCCGAGGCGCCGGGACTGGGCGTGGAGATCGACGAGGACGCACTCGAGCGGTACCGGGTGGAGCGGGCCGACCTTTCCCTGCCGCGCCGCCTCATCAAGGTGAGCCGGGCCTGCGGCCTCAACGCCTACTTCGCCAACACGGCGCAGAAGTGGGTCTTCTTCGGGAACGGGAACCAGCCGGTCACCGAGTGGGGGAACCAGACCGAGCTGATCGAGGACGACGGCTCGGCCGCCTTCGCCGATCTGCATCGACGGGCCTCGCAGTCCCCGGTCCTCACGGCCGAATAGGGCTCGCGGGGCTCCGTCATGGCCAACAAGATCGTCCTGTCGCTCTGGAGCACCGGGCTGCCGGAGGAGCGATTATCCCGCTACCTGCCTCCCGAATGCGGTCCGGGTACCGTGTCGCCCTTGGCCTGGTGTCGCGGGGAAGACGGCCTCTGGCTCGCGGATCTGCCCCTTCCTCGCGCCGGTCTGGCTGGCCTGCGCGAGGTTCTCGCCTGCTGCGTCCTGCAGACCTCGGACGAGTACGGGTACCGGTTCGTGCTGCGGTACCGGACATCGGCCGGCGAGCGGTCCGGCGAGGTGGCGCTGGATCCGGTGGGAACCATGTCCGCGCCCCCGGGCTCGGGCGCGGTAACCACCGCAGGGGAGACCCAGCCGGTCCGCGCGATCATCGACCTGTTCGAGATCCGCGAGCCCCTGGCCGAGGCGCACCTGCGGTTGGAGGTTCACGCGCCCGCGCCGGCTCTGCCACCCGTTCTGGTCTCGGTCTCGCTCCGCGGCCAGCCGGTTCCCGAGGCCGCGGACGAGGGCGATGCGGTCCCGGGCGTGGCCCTGGCCGTGCCGCCGGCCAGCCAGATGGACCTCCCCGAGGAGCTGGCTCACCGGGTCTGCTCACCGACCTGCCTGGCCATGGTGCTGGCCTTCCACGGCCGACCTCATCCGGTGCTCGAGGTGGTGCGACAGACCCGGCACGAACCGAGCGGGCTCTACGGCGTCTGGCCCGCGAATCTATACGCCGCCTCGCGGTTGGGCCTGCTCGGGTATCTGCTGCATCTGCCGTCCTGGGGCGCGGCCCGCTGGCTGCTTGACCGCGGTCTGCCGCTGATCGCCTCGGTGCGCTTTGCCGAGGGGGAGCTGTCCGGCGCGCCGATCCCCCGCACCGACGGGCACCTGGTGGTGGTGCGAGGGTACCGGTCAGACCGGGTGCTGGTCAACGATCCGGCCGCGGCCGACGAGGCGTCGGTCCCCCGCGACTACGACCGGCGCGAGTTTCTCGAGGTCTGGCTGGAACGGGCCGCGGTGGGGTACGTGCTGCTGCCGCCGGGGTGACCTGCTCAGCTCAGGAAAGTCCCGAGGACGTTGCCGTTCATCCCGGTGAACAGATCGATGACCAGCCAGATCCCGGCCGGCACGATCTCGCCCAGGATCAGGCCCAGGAAGAAGGGAATGGTGCGCCGGTAGAGGGTAGGACCGCCGTATTTCAGGACCACGTTCTTGAGGAGGAAGGCCAGGAAGACGCTGAACCACATCCCCCCGAAGGCCGCGCTGATCGGATAGCCGAGGGGATGGAACGGCCACCACAGGAACTTGTAGTGGATCACCTCCAGCCCGGCCATGATCGCGGCGCCGACCGCAACCTGGACCAGACCGTCGAGGTACGGGCCTTGGGACTCGCCCACGATCAGCTCCATGAACTGGTAGGGGTACTGGGCGCAGTTGGTCGCGTAGAACTGGTTCAGGTTGATGGCGCCGTGGCGGTACCCGGCGTCCAGCCGCACCCACAGCGACACGGCGATGGTGACCACGATCGTCCCCATGACGGCCCAGAACAGCGGTCGCTTCCGCCGCACGAACTGGTCGGCCAGCTTCAGCCCGTTCGAGCACGAGGTCATCAGCAGCAGCAGGACGTCGGTCCCCCAGACGTAGGTCATGGCGATCCCGGCGCCGCCGCGGGCCCCCAGCAGGCTCGGTCCGACGGCCGCGGCGGTGACGTCGGGCCCGGTGATCGGCGGGAACATCACGGCCACGCCCCCCTCGACCACGACCCGGGTCACCGTCAGGAAGAGCACGAAGCAGGCGAACAGGAGCAGGGGCACCACCCACAGGGGGACCCCGGCCTGCCACAGCCAGACGGTCATCACCGCGGTGCCGGCGACCCCCCCGAGCACGGCCTGCCGGTAGGACATCATCTCCCTCGAGTCATCGATCCTCGGGTCGCCGTAGAAGGCCTTGCGGCAGACCTCCCGCAGGTGGCCGCGGGCCTGCCACAGGCCCATGAGCACCAGCACGATCATCCCGCCCATGGCCTGGTACACGATGATCGGCTGGGCATAGTGGCCGAAGGCGCCGACCGGTCCTGCGTCGATGTGGATCCCCAGCATGCGGAACAGGCCCTGTTCCACCACGCTGAGCAGGTGGAAGAAGACCAGTCCGGCGGCGATGTTCCGGCTGATGAAGTAGGAGAACCCGAGGAGCACGAAGCTCAGGGTGAAGCCGACGGTGACCGAGTCCCGGAAGAGCGGCACCACCCCGAAGCTCAGGTTGATGGCCGGGAAGTAGTGGAAGTAGTTGTGCAGGGCGTTGAGGTTGTTGATGGCAAAGGGCAGGGCGAACCCGAGCCACATCATCGGCTGGCGGAAGAACGGGGGAACGGCCGAGGGACACGGCTCGTCCTGGAGCATGTGCAGGGGAAGCTGCATCATCGGGTAGACCAGGCGCTCGCGCTCGACCCACTGGCGTCGGAGGATCACCGAGATCGAGACCATGACCAGGTACAGGGCCAGGGCGAAGAGGAGCCAGGCGGCGATCGGTCGGGCCCACGCCTCCCAGGGGATGGCGGACCCGACCTGGTCCACGCCCTCGTAGTAGTCCCGGACCGCCTTCTCGTTCTGGACCGTGGCCCAGTCGGGCAGGTAGGGGAGAACCCGGTCGGCCCAGTCGTTCTCGGGGCTGGCGTAGTAGAGCGCGCCGGTGGCCACCGGCATGACCAGGGCCGCGAACCCCCGGGCGGGAAGGGTGTTGGCCACCAGCAGCATGATGTAGACCACGGCCAGCTCTCCCCGGTCGAGGGAGGCCCGGCGGCTGACCAGGGCCACGGCGGTATTGGCGCCGGCGACGAGCACGAAGAACAGGAAGATGGCCCCGGGGTTGGTGTTCCAGATCCCCATCTGGGAGCCCTTGATGATCATGTCCCCCCAGGGGATGGCCACGCCCATGAAGGCGGACAGGAGGAGGCCCACGACCACGGCCCGGAGCGAGGCACCCCGGTACTCGGTGGGGACCGGCGATGGCGCCGGGTGGTGCTGCTGGTCCGCGGGCATGAGGCCGTCCTGCTGAAGGGAGATGAGGCAGGGGTAAGGAAGGCCGAGGGGCGGTCCGCCGCAACCCGGGCTTGATCGGCCGCGCGGCAGAACCGTGTCGTGCCGGGGACGGTGCCGTTCCTCTTCCTACCCGTAAGTCCATTCGCGTTGGGTCAGGTCAGGCCTCGCCCTCCTCGCCCCTGCCAGGCAGTAGCGGCTTTTCGCGGGATGCCAGGCATGGTCCGCGGCAGGACGCCGGCGCTGACCGAGATCGTTCCGGATTCGGCACGGATCTTGCGAACGGCGGGACATTCCTATCCGCCGAGGAGCTGCCGTGCCCTCTACCGTGCTCTCCGCCGCCACCCTGGGGATCGAGGCCTACCGCGTCCACGTCGAGGTCGACACCGATCGCCAGCTCCCCACCTTCACCGTGGTCGGCCTCCCCGACGGCACGGTCCGCGAGAGCCGCGAGCGGGTCATGGCCGCGATCCGCAACGCCGGGTACCAGTGGCCCCGGCGCCGGGTGACGGTCAACCTGGCTCCGGCGGACGTCCGCAAGGAGGGGAGCGCCTTTGACCTGCCGATCGCCGTTGGGATCCTGGTGGCCTCGGGCCAGGTGCAGGCGGTCCGTCTGGGCGAGTTCGTCCTGCTGGGCGAGCTCTCCCTCGACGGCCGGCTGCGGCCGGTGCGGGGGGCGCTCTCGGTGGCCCTCGGGCTGCAGCAGCAGGGGGTCCAGGGGATCATCCTGCCGGCGGCGAACGCCCGCGAGGCGGCCATGGCCGGAGGTCCGGTGGTCTACGGGATCGAGACCTTGACCGAGGCGGTGGAGCTGCTCGAGGGGAGCGTCCGCCTGCGGCCCTACGTGCTCGATCCGCCGGCCTCGCCCGTTGAGGGAGCCGAGGCCGAGGTGGACTTCGCCGACGTCCACGGCCAGGAGCACGCCAAGCGCGCCATCGAGGTCGCCGCGGCCGGGGGACACAACCTCCTCCTCCTCGGCCCACCGGGGTCCGGCAAGACCATGCTGGCGCGGCGGCTGCCGACCATCCTGCCTGACCTGACCCGGGAGGAAGCCCTGGTGACCACGCGCATCCACTCCGTGGCCGGGGTCCTGCCGCCGCACCGGGCCCTGGTTACCGCCCGCCCCTTCCGTGCCCCCCACCACACGATCTCCGACGCCGGGCTGATCGGCGGCGGCTCCTGGCCCCGGCCCGGCGAGGTCTCCCTGGCCCACCACGGGGTCCTGTTCCTCGACGAGCTGCCGGAGTTCCGCAAGCACGTGATGGAGGCCCTGCGGCAGCCGCTGGAGGACCGGGTCGTGCGCCTCGCGCGGGCCGCGGTGAGTCTGTCCTATCCGGCCCATTTCATGCTGGTGGCGGCCATGAACCCCTGTCCCTGCGGGTATCAGGGCGATCCGCGACACCCCTGCACCTGCGACCCGGGTGCGGTGCAGCGATACCGGGCCAGGCTGTCGGGACCGCTGCTCGACCGGATCGACCTGCACGTCGAGGTGCCGGCGATCCGCTACGAGGACCTGGCCCGCCGTGGGTCAGGCGAGTGCTCGGCCGTGGTCCGGACCCGCATCAACGCGGCCCGCGCCCGGCAGCTCGCACGCTTTCGCGAGCACCCGGAGATCTACTGCAACGCCGGCATGCCGCCGCGCCTGATCCGGGAGTGCTGCCCGCTCGACCTCGAGGGAGAGGCCCTCCTCGAACGGGCGATCAACGGCTTGGGGCTGTCGGCCCGGGCCTACGACCGGATCCTGAAGGTGGCGCGCACCATCGCCGACCTCGAAGGGGCGGAGGCCGTGCGGTCGCCACACCTGGCCGAGGCCATCCAGTACCGCTCCCTCGACCGGGTCGAGCGGCGTTAGCGGTCTGCCCCTGATTCCCCGTATCTTGGGGGCACCGAGCCGCGGTACCGATCGGGAGAGCCCACGGGAGGCGCGCCGATGAACACGGTCGAGCTGGACGATCTCACCAAGACCTTCGGCTCCCACCTGGCCGTGGACGGGTTGTCCCTGCGGGTGCCGCCGGGGAGCATCTACGGCTTCATCGGCCCCAACGGGTCTGGCAAGACCACCACCCTCCGCATCATCATGAACATCCTCTACCCGGACCGGGGCTCGGTCCGGGTCTTCGGGGCGCCGGTCGACCGGGCCGCGGTGGCCCGGATCGGGTACCTCCCCGAGGAGCGGGGGCTGTACCGCAAGATGAAGATCCGGGACCTGCTTCGCTTCTTCGGCGAGATCAAGTGCGGCCACCGGGTCGACGACGACGTGGATCACTGGCTTGAACGGTTGGAGCTGCGCGGTTGGGCCGAGCGCAAGGTCGAATCCCTGAGCAAGGGGATGAGCCAGAAGGTCCAGTTCATCGCCGCGGTGGTCGCCCGGCCGGAGCTGGTCCTGCTCGACGAGCCGTTCAGCGGTCTCGACCCGGTCAACGCCGAGGCGGTCCGGGCCGCGGTGCTGGAGCTGCGGGCCCAGGGCGCCACGGTGCTCTTCAGCACCCACGACATGCACCTCGCCGAGCAGTTGTGCGACTTCGTTTTCATGATCCACCGCGGCCGCAAGGTGCTGGACGGCACCCTGGCGCAGATCCGGGAGCGGTTCGGCCGGGATACGGTCCGGGTCCGCTGCGACGGGGGGGCCGCGGCGCTACGCGATCTCCCTGGGGTGGAGTCGGTGACCGACCTCGGCCAGGTGCAGGAGGGCCGGCTTTCGCCCGGGACCGACCTCCAAACCCTGCTGGCCGGGCTGGCCCACCGCACCGTGGTCTGGAGCTTCGAGGTGGCTCACCCTTCGCTGCACGACATCTTCGTGCGCATCGCCGGTCCGCAGGACCAGGAGGTGGGGCGATGAGGCAGGTCCTGCGGCTGGCCGGGCGCGAGTACAACGCCGCGGTTCGCACCAAGGGGTTCATCATCGGCCTGGTCCTGGCCCCCCTGCTGATGGGCGGCGGGATCCTCGGGATGGTCCTGCTCAAAGGGCACACCGACACCGACGACCTGCGGGTGGCGCTGGTCGACCGCTCGGGGCTCCTGTCGTCCGCGGTGCTTGAGGCGGCCCAGGCCCGCAACGCCTCGGAGCTGCGGGACGCCGAGGGCCGCAAGGTCCGGCCGGCGTATCTCATCGAGCCCGTGGCGGCGCCGACCGAGGATCCGCTGGTCCTGCGTCTGCACCTGTCGGAGCGGGTGCGCCGGGGAGAGCTGCACGCCTTCGTCGAGATCGGGCCGGAGGTGCTCCACCCGGAACGGTCGGCGGAGGGGGCCCGGATCGGGTACTACGCGCAGAATGCCGCCCTGGACGAGGTGCGGCGCTGGCTGGCCACGCCGATCAACGGCCGGTTGCGGCAACTGCGGCTGGCCGAGGCCGGGGTCTCCCCGGCGGTGGTCGAGGCGGCGACGGCCTGGGTCCCGGTGGAGGGGATGGGGCTGGCCTCGATGGACCGCGAGACGGGGAAGGTGGCCGACGGAGAGCGCAGCAGCGAGGCGGCTGCGGTGGGCGTGCCGATGGCCATGATGTTCTTCATGTTCATGATGCTGATGATGGGCGCCGCGCCGCTGATGAACTCGGTGATGGAGGAGAAGACCCAGCGGATCGCCGAGGTCATCCTGGGCTCGGTCCGCCCGTTCGAGTTCATGATGGGGAAGCTGGTCGGCGGGGCCGCGGTCTCCCTGACCGCGTCGGCCGTCTACGTCCTGGTGGCCGCCGTCGCCGCCACCACCCAGGGATTCGGCGGGCTCTTCCCCTACGCGGTGCTGCCGTGGTTCTTTGCCTACATGGTTCTGGCGGTCTTCATGGTCGGGGCCATGATGGCGGCCCTCGGCGCCGCCTGCGACACGCCCAGGGACACGCAGACCCTCGGTCTGCCGGCCATGCTGCCGCTGATGATCCCGATGTTCATCATGGTGCCGATCCTCGAGCAGCCGCAGGGCTCGTTGGCCACCTGGCTCTCCCTGGTGCCGATCTGGACGCCGCTCCTCATGCTCCCCCGGCTGGCCTCACCCGGCGGGGTCCCGGTCTGGCAGCCGGTTCTCGGCCTGGTGGGGATGGGGCTGTTCGCGGTCCTGTCGGTCTGGGCCGGCGGTCGGGTCTTCCGGGTCGGCCTCCTCATGCAGGGGCAGCCGCCGCGGCTCGGCACGATCCTGCGCTGGGTCCTGCGCGGCTGAGTCGTTCCCGCCTCTCTTCTATCTGTATATCCCCCTCCTGACCTCTCCAGGAAATGGCGAGGCGAGTCGGCCCGACTGTCCGGACCGTCCGACCTCCGGCTGTCTGGATTCCGATACCGGCCCTTTCTGATCCCCCATGCAAAAAATTGGCATCGATCATCTGGATTCTGGTGCAAAACTGCCGTACATTGCCCCCGATCTTGGCGGAATTCGGCCGTTCAAGGCGCAAATGAGGCCGACCCGGGGCTGCGGCTACAGCTCCGGGAGTCCCCGCCCGTACCCCTGTCACGACAAGGAGCAAGGCATGTTGCAGTCGAGCAAATCCATCGATGCCCTGGGAACCTCGAACCGGGGCAATCCCACCGAGTCGGGCCTGTGCACCCTGTGCCGCGCCGACTGCACGGGGAAGTGCGAGACCTGGCTGGCCAGCATGGTCGGACGTAAGATGTTGTATCCAAGAGATTTCGGCGATATCACCACCGGCAGCGGGAACACCACTCACCTAGCGGTGTCCTACAACGCGCTCCGCATCCAGGGGTACAACTACGGCGCCCACGGGCTACCGCCCGGCCTGACCACGGGAGCCGACGACTGCATGTTCCCCAACGTCGACCTTAGCGCCGAATTCGGGGCCAAGGAGAAGGTGAAGTCCCGGCTTCCCCTGATGACCGGGGCCCTCGGTTCCACCATGATCGCGGCGAAGTACTGGCCGTCCTTTGCCGCCGGGGCCGCCCTGGTCGGACTCCCGATCGTCGTGGGCGAGAACGTGGTCGGCATCGACCGCGAGGCGGTGATCGAGAACGGGCGGATCCGCAAGGCGCCGGAGCTGGACCGCCGGATCGACACCTACCTGCGGTACCACGACGGTCACGGCGCGATCATCGTCCAGCTCAACGTCGAGGACACGCGCAACGGGGTGGCCGAGTACGTCATCGAGAAGTACGGCAACAAGGCCATCATCGAGATGAAGTGGGGACAGGGCGCCAAGGACATCGGCGGCGAGGTGCAGGTGAACAGCCTCGAGTACGCCATCTTCCTCAAGGAGCGTGGATACTTCGTCGACCCTGACCCGACCGACCCCGACGTGCAGCAGGCCTTCCGCAACCGGGCCATCACCGCCTTCGCCCGGCACAGCCGCCTCGGGTACACCGACCTGAGCAGCGCCGCGGCGGTGCACGACGACTTTATGAAGTTCGTGGCCTACCTGCGTCAGCTCGGGTATCAGCGGATCACCCTGAAGACGGGGTCATACGGGATGGAGGCCCTGGCCATGGCCGTCAAGTACGCCTCCGAGGCCGGTCTCGACCTGTTGACCATCGACGGCTCAGGCGGCGGTACCGGCATGAGCCCGTGGAACATGATGGAGAACTGGGGCGTGCCGTCGATCTTCCTGCACGCCCGCGCCGCCGACTACGCCCGCTACCTGGCCGGTCGCGGCCAGCGGGTGGTCGACCTGGCCTTCGCCGGCGGGCTGGCCCGCGAGGACCACGTCTTCAAGGCCCTGGCCCTGGGAGCCCCCTTCACCAAGATGGTCTGCATGGGGCGGTCCCTGATGATCCCCGGCTTCGTCGGGTGCAACATCGAGGGGGTCTTCAAGCCCAGCCAGCGCGCCGAGCTGCACTCCCACTGGGAGAAGCTGCCCAGCAACGTGACCCAGGTGGGCACCTATCCCGAGGAGATCTTCGCCGGGTGGCACGAGGTGCAGGCCAAGGTGGGGAAGGACGAGATGGCCCACGTGCCGTTCGGGGCCGTGGCCCTCTGGACCCTGGTCGACAAGCTCGCCGCCGGGCTGCAGCAGTTCATGGCCGGCGCCAGGAAGTTCCAGCTCTCCGAGATCAGCCGGGACGACCTGTTCTCGGCCAACCGGGAGACCGAGCGCGAGACCGGGATCCCGTTCCTCACCGAGGTGGGCGACGCCAAGGCCCGGGAGATCCTGGCCCACTGATCGACGGCCCGGGCGGGCAGTATCCGGGGGGATCGGCCAGCGGCCGGTCCCCTCTTTGTGTGAGGGATACCTTGAGCGCGGCGCCTTCGGTCCCTACCTTGCTGAACGGTACGTGGACCATCTGTCTCGCGGAGGTGTGCCGATGACGTCACGGGAACGGGTGCTGGCCGCCCTCCGGTGCGAAGAGCCGGACCGCGTGCCGTACTGCGAGCTGGGGATCGACCGCGCCCTGGCCCGGCAGTTGATGGGCTGGGGGGACAAGGGGACCGAGGCGGCCAACCTGGAGTCCAATCCCTATCGACCGTCCGAGCTGATCGCCATCGCCGACCGTCTCGGCCTGGACAACCTCTACGCCGTGCTGCGGGCGCCGGTCTACGCCGAGAAGCATCCGGGGCAGGACGGCCGGCTGTTCTACGGCGACGGACTCCTGCGCGGCCGGGAGGACCTGGGCCTCATCCAATTGCCCGATCCAGAACAGGACGGCCTCTACGCCGAGGCCGCGGCCCTGACCGCGGCCAAGGGGGATCGGGCCGCCTGGTTCGTCACCCGGGCCGGGATCTTTCCCACCATGCTGGGGATCGGCGCCGAGCGGTTCGGCGTGGCCCTGTACGAGGACCGGGAGTTCGTCGCCGAGGTGCTCGACCGGTACACCGACTGGGCCGTGGCCGTGGCCCGCCGGGTGATGGGACTGGGCTTCGACGTGTTCGTGACGACCGACGACGTGGCCTTCAACACGGCGCCCTTCTTCTCGCCGAAGATCTACCGGGAGCTGGTGCTGCCGCGGTACCGGCGGCTGGCCCGGGAGGTCACCCTCCCCTGGGTGGTGCACAGCGACGGGAACGTGCTCCCCTTCCTCGACGACCTGGTCGAGCTGGGGATCGCCGGGCTGCATCCCCTGGAGAAAGGGGCGATGGACATCGACGCCGTGAAGCGGCGGTACGGCCGGCGTCTTTGCCTGCTGGGGAACGTCGACCTGAACCTGCTGGGGATGGCCACCCCGGCCCAGGTCGAGGCCGAGGTGGAGGGGCTCATCCGCCGGATCGGTCCGGGCGGTGGGTACGTGGTGACCAGCGGCAACAGCCTGGCCGGGTACCTGCGGCCGGAGAACGTCCTGGCCATGGCCGCGGCCGTCCGGCGGTACGGCCGCTATCCCCTAACCTGAGTCAGACGGCCGGCGAGGGCGCGTCGCCTGCGTACCATCACCTCAGCCGGATCACGAGGCGATCCACGCGGAAGAGAGGAAGGACCCCATGCGACTGCTCCTGGGAATCATCATCGGCCTGGTCCTGGCGATGCTGCTGCTGAGCTGCTTCGAACACCCGCGGAGCGAGGCGCGTGAGTGATCGCGGTCAGGCCGCCGGCGCCGTGGGCCGCGAGATCGAGCGCAAGTTCCTGGTGCGGCCCGGGTCGCTCCCCTTCGACCTGGCGACCTGTCCGGCCGAGACCGTGGTCCAGGGATACCTGGCGCAAGATCCCGACGGCAACGAGGTCCGGGTGCGGCGGAAGGGCTCGCGCTGCTTCCTCACGGTCAAGAGTCGGGGGGGGCTGGTCCGCCAGGAGGTCGAGCTCGAGCTGACCGACGGGCAGTTCCGCTCGCTCTGGCCGCTGGCCGCCGGTCGCGCGCTGACCAAGACGCGGTACCGCGTGCCGGTGTCCGGGGCTACACTGGAGGTTGACGTGTACACCGGAACCCTGGAAGGGCTGGTCATTGCCGAGGCCGAGTTCGCCTCAGAGGAGGAGAGCCGGGCCTTCGCACCGCCGTCGTGGCTGGGCCGCGAACTCACCGAGGACCGACGGTACCGGAACGAGAGCCTGGCCACCCACGGCCTACCGGGGTGAGCCGCATCGCCCGCGGCGGCGATCCCTCACAACCAGCGGCGACGCCGGAAGTACCAGACCATTCCCGCCCCCAGTCCGAGCATGATCACCCACAGCGCCGGGTAGGCCCAGGGCCAGAGGAGCTCGGGCATGTGCCGGAAGTTCATCCCGTAGACCCCGACCACGAAGGTCAGGGGGATGAAGACCGCGGTGAAGAGGGTGAGGACCTTGATGATCTCGTTGAGCCGCACGTTGAGGGTCGAGAGGTAGAGATCGAGGAGCCCGGCCACGGTCTCGCGCAGGTCCTCGGCCACGTCCATCACCTGCACCACGTGGTCGTACACGTCCCTCAGGTAGATCCTGGTCTCCTCGGTCACCAGGCCCGAGTCGCCGCGCTGGAGCTGGGCGATCACCTCGCGCAGGGGCCAGACCGCGTGGCGGACAAAGAAGGTCTGCCGCTTGAGCTGGAGGATGGTGGGCAGCACCTCGGCCGCCGGCGCCGACAGGAGCCCGTCCTCCAGGGCCTCGACCCGGTCCTCGAGTTTCTCCAGGGCCACGAAGTAGTGGTCGACCACCGCGTCCAGGAGGGCGTAGGCCAGGTGGTCGGGGCCGGCCCCGCGTAGGTGACCGCGGTTGGTGCGCAGTCGCTCGCGCACCGGCTCGAGTACGTCGCTGCCGTGGGCTTCCTGGAAGGACAGCAGGTACCCCGGGCCCAGCACCAGGCTGAGCTGCTCGCCGGTCAGCTCCTGCCGCTCGTCGCTGAAATCGAGTACCTTGAGGACCACGAAGAGGCACTCCCCGTGCTCCTCGGCCTTGGGCCGCTGGTCGTGGTTGAGGATGTCCTCCTGCACCAGCGGGTGAAGGCCGAACAGCTCGCCTAGACGCCGGATCACCTCGGGCTGGTGGGCGTTGTCGACGTTGATCCAGGTGACGGTCGCGGGCTCCCTGGTTTCAAAGGAGCCGGTCAGGTCCGGCAGCCGTTCCTCGCGCAGGCCGGCCGCGTCGTAGTCGAACCGCGCGATGCTGGCCGGACCGACGGCCTCGCCCACGGGAACCAGACTGCCGGGGGGGAGCCCGGACTTCTTGGCGCGCTTCTTGCGGTACCTTCGCCGCGTGCGGTCTGACATGACAGGCCCCGGGTGGTGAGGGGTGAAGGTGCGGTTCTCCGAAAGAACGGGGGCCTGACGGTTGGTGGGCAAGCATGGCCCGATCGGTAACGCCGCGGGGATCTCGTAGTGCCCGGTCTTCTTCGCGGCGATGTTCGTGCTGAGGGAGGCGGTCTGGCGGTCGGGGTTCGGTCACGGGGCCTGCTGGCCCGGCTAGATGATCTACCGGCTCTTCCCGTGAGCGCTCCCGGCTTCGGTCGTTCCCCCATTTCCGAGGAGGCCGCATGACCACTCCCGCCTCGCTGCGCCCGATCGCCCCAGGCGTTTTCACCGAACGACCCAAGATCGTCCGACTCCTCGATGGCTCCCTGCTGGCCTTCACCTCGGCCCCGCGCCAGGTTGTCGTCCGTAATTCCATTGACCACGGCGAGACCTGGTCTGCCGAGACGCCGCTCCTGTCGCTGGACTCCTGGCTGCCCGGGATCGGCGGGGTCACCGAGGCCCTGGTCGATCAGGCCGGCGAGCTGCACCTGTTCCTGCTGGACCAATGGCGTCCAGACCGTCGCGGCGAGGGCGAGCGCGGTGGCGTCGGTACCTACCATGGCCACCGCATCGACATCTGGTACGTCCGCTCCCGTCGCGGCCGGACCGAGTGGTCGACGCCCCGCTGCATCTGGGAAGGGTACACCGGCGCGTTGAACTCGGTGATCCAGACACGGTCGGGCCGCATCCTCCTGCCCTTCTCCTACTACACCCCGAGGACCTGGGCCGACCGGGGGACCGGCCTCGACGCCTTCACCTTCACCGGTTCCTTCGACTGCGTCGTCCTCGGCTCGGACGACGGGGGCGAGACCTGGGCCCTGTCGAACCCCCTGCGGATCCCGACCCCGGACATCACCTACGCGTACGGTGGATGCGAGCCGGTGGTCCTGGAGCTGGCGGACGGCGAGATCTGGATGCTCATCCGCGGCCAGACCGGCCGGTTCTGGGAGTCGCGCCTTGCGTCTGATGGAGACGGCATGACCTGGTCGCGGCCGACCCCCACGCGGATCATCTCCTCCGACTCACCGGCAGGGCTAGTGCGGCTCGTTGACGGTCGGATCGTGCTCCTGTGGAACGCCTGTCTGCGTCATCCGTATGCCTATGGAGGACGGCAGGTCCTGCACGCCGCGATCTCCGCCGACGAGGGGGCCACTTGGCGGGGAATGCGCGAGGTGGCGCGTGACCCGCTGCGGCATCGGCCGCCACCGGTCAGCGGCGACCACGGCACGGCCTATCCCTTCCCCGTGGTCACGGCCGACGGCGCGGTGCTGGTCTGTACCGGCCAGGGAGAAGGGCGGACCATCCTGGCCCGGCTCGAGCCGGAGTACCTGCTGGAGACGGTGCAGCGAACGGACTTTGATGGCGGCCTCGAAGACTGGTCGGTCTTCGGCACCCGCGGGGTCGGGCTGGTGCCCCACCCCGACCGAGATGCGGCCCGAGTCCTGCGGCTGCAGCGGGTCGATGCCGAATTCCCGGCCGCCGCGGTCTGGAACCTCCCCTTGGGCCATACCGGCCAGGTGCGGCTGCGCCTGCGGTTCGAGCCCGGGGCGCGGGGGGTGTGGCTCGGTCTGGCCGATCACTTCTCGACCCCCTTTGACGAGGAGGATCTGTTCCACGCGGTCTTCGCGGTGTGTTTCCTGCCGGCAGCCGATGTCGCGGACGGGGTCAGGATCGAGCCCGGTCTCTGGCACGAGCTGGTGCTGGCGTGGCGCCTGGCCGGATCGACGTGCGAGGTACTCCTGGACGGGGGGATCATTTCCCACCTGCCCCTGCTGCGACGCGGCGAGGGGATCTGTTACCTGCGGCTCCGAACGGTCGCCACCGACCCCGAAGAAGGAGGTGTGCTGCTGGAGTCGGCCGAGGTCAACGTGTCGCCGTCCTGGGGCGGGACGACCTGACCTGCCGGCACCACGAGCACGCTTGCCGCTGAACCGGTATACTATAAGAGTTCGCAAAGTGCTCGCAGGAGAGCTGGCCGGTGCCTGCGAGCCGCCGCGTACCCGTTACCGAGGAGGAGCGATGGCCAAACCGAACTACGCCTTTGCCAAGCGTCAGAGAGACCTCGCCAAGAAGAAGAAGCAGGAGGAGAAGCGCCAGAAGAAGGCGGAAGCCCGAGCCCAGAACACCGCCGAGGCGCCTGAAGAAGGAGGCGAGACCGCGTCCTCCGAGGCGACCGCCGACTGAGCCGGCAGGATCGACTCCAGCCGGTCCATCCGCCATGACCCTGGTCTATTCCTCCGATCACGGACGGATCTGTCCGGGGTGCGGCAAGCCGAAGGCCGGCTGTGTCTGTCGCCGGCAGGCTCCCGTGCCCAAGGGAGACGGCATCGTGCGGGTCGGTCGGCAGACCCAGGGACGCAAGGGGAAGGGGGTGACGGTGATCACCGGGCTCCCCCTGCAGGCGAAGGAGCTGCACGGGCTGGCCAGCGAGCTGAAGCGTCGCTGCGGCACCGGCGGCACGGTGAAGGACGGGGTGATCGAGATCCAGGGCGATCACCGCGACGATCTCGTCGACGAGCTGGGGCGACGCGGGTACAAGGCGAAGCGCGCCGGTGGCTGAGTCGGCCGGGCCTGGCGCGGGAGACAGGGATCGATGGAACAGGTTCAGCTCAAGCATCTCACGGTCAGCCGCTTCATCCTCGGCAGTAATCCGTTCAGCGGTTTCTCTCACCAGGGAACCGACCGCGACCTGGAGATGAAGCGGTACTTCACCGCCGAGCGGATCAAGCAGACCCTGCGCGACGCCGAGGCCGTCGGTATTACCACCCTGGTGGCGCGGATGGACCACCACGTCATGCGCCTGCTGCTGGAGTACTGGGACCAGGGGGGCAAGCTCCAGTGGTTCGCCCAGACCTGTCCCGAGGTCGGCGACCACGAGGCCTGCGTCAGCCGGGCCGGCAGCGGCGGGGCCAAGGCCTGCCACGTCCACGGCGGGGTGATGGACCACCTCCTGGCTCAGGGACGGCAGGAGGAGGTGCAACCGGTGATCGCCATGATCCGCGACCAAGGCATGCTCGCCGGGATCGCCGGCCACAACCCCACGGTCTTCGAGTGGGCCGAGGAACACCTCGACCTCGACTACTACCTGTGCAGCTACTACAACTCGGCCCACCGGGACCAGCGGGCCGAGCACGTCTCGGGCACGGCCGAGTGGTTCCTCGAGGAGGACCGCCGGATCATGACCGGCCTGATCCGGTCCCTGTCGCGGCCGGTGGTGCATTATAAAGTGCTGGCGGCCGGCCGCAACGACCCGGCCGCGGCCTTCGGCGTGGTCGCCCGCAGCATGCGGCCCCAGGACGCGGTCTGCGTCGGGGTCTTTCCCCGTGACCGGCCCGAGATGATCCGCGAGGACGTGGAGCTGTTCGAGCAGGCCCTGAAGGCCGCGCCGTGAAGGCGCCCGTGCC
>JBAZUN010000084.1:0-16938 GCA_041661365.1 Candidatus Latescibacterota bacterium | reverse complement strand
TGGGGTGAACGTCACCCTGGAGAAGAACGTCCTGACCGTCCGTGGCGACGTCGCCACCCCGACGTGCGAGGGACACCGCCTGACCTACGCCGAGTGGGAGAGCGGTGACTTCGAGCGCAGCTTCGCCCTGTCCGAGGGGGTGGACCGCGACGGCATCAGCGCCACGGTGCGGAACGGGGTCCTACGGCTGACGCTGCCCAAGGCGCGAGAGGCGCTGGCCCGCAAGATCCCGGTCAAGGCTGGCTGAGCCGCAACTCGGCCGACCCCAGGCACGAAGAAAGGTCCGGCGCCTCCCAGGAGGTGCCGGGCCTTTCGCGTGGGTACTCCAGGTGGGGAACACACAGGTTTTACCGGTGGGTGAGGTCGGGATTATCAGTTTTCGCTGCGGACCAGGGCGGATCATATTCGACATGCAGCCGTCGGCTGAGCAGCCGAGTTGACCCGTCGGCGGTCCCCCTGAAGCCGGTGCCGGACGCCCCCGCACCACACCCCCGACACACCTCGACCGATCCCGCTGTCCAAGGAGCCGCGTGCCATGAACCTACTGCTGATCTACCCCCGGTTCCCCGACACCTTCTGGAGCTTCCGCCACGCGCTGCGCTTCATCGGCCGTAGGGCAGCGCTCCCGCCGCTGGGACTGCTGACCGTGGCGGCCCTGCTGCCGCCGGCCTGGGCCAAGCGACTGGTCGACGTCAACGTACGCGAGCTGCGCGAGGAAGACCTGGAGTGGGCAGACCTGGCCTTCATCAGCGCCATGGGGGTGCAGCGGGAATCGGCCGAGGAGCTGATCGACCAATGCCGGCAGGCCGGGGTGCGCACGGTGGCCGGCGGACCGTTGTTCACCGCCACCCCAGAGGAATTCCCCCAGGTCGACCACCTGGTGCTCAACGAGGCCGAGATCACCCTGCCGCGCTTCCTGGCCGACCTGGAAGGCGGGCAGGCGCAGCGGGTCTACCGCACCTCCGAGTTCGCCGATATCCAGCAGACGCCGGCCCCCCTGTGGGAGCTGCTCGACCTCAAGCGGTACGCCTCGATGGGCCTCCAGTATTCCCGCGGCTGCCCCTACGACTGCGAGTTCTGCAACGTCACCGCCCTGCTCGGGCACCGGCCGCGCACCAAGACCGCGACGCAGGTCATCGCCGAGCTCGACGGGCTGCGTCGGGCAGGCTGGCGCGGTCAGGTGTTCTTCGTCGACGACAACCTCATCGGCAACCAGCGGGAGCTCAAAACCCGGCTGCTGCCGGCGCTCAGCGAGTGGCGCCGGCAACACGGAATCCGGTGGGGGTTCAATACCGAGGCCTCGATCAACCTGGCCGACGACGAAGAGCTGATGGCGCGGATGGTCGAGGCCGGGTTCACCACCGTGTTCATCGGCATCGAGACCCCGGACGAGGGCAGCCTGGCCGAGTGCCACAAGCGGCAGAACCAGCGCCGCGATCTGGTCGCCGACATCCGGCGTCTGCACCAAGCCGGGTTGCAGGTACAGGGGGGGTTCATCGTCGGCTTCGACAGCGACACCCCGTCGATCTTTCAGCGGCAGGTCGACCTGATCCAGCAGAGCGGCGTCACCACGGCCATGGTCGGCCTGCTGCAGGCCCTGCCCGGCACCCAGCTCTACGAGCGGATGAAGCGGGAGGGGCGACTGCGCGGGCTGGTGTCCGGCGACAACGTCGACGGCTCGACCAACATCGTGCCCGTCATGAGCCTGGACCTGCTGCGGGACGGGTACAAGCGTCTCATGGCCCACCTCTACTCGCCGGAGGCCTATTACCAAAGGGTGAGAACCTTCCTCACGGAATACCGGCCGCCGCGGCGCCGGCCGCCGGCCAACCTCCAGCACCTGCTGGCCTTCGCCCGCGCCGCCTACCGTCTCGGCATCCTGGGCAAGGAGCGATTCCACTACTGGCGGCTGCTGGCCTGGGCGCTCTGCCGCCACCCGCGGCTGCTGCCCCTGGCGGTCACCCTATCGATCTACGGCCACCACTTCCGCCGGGTGTGCGAGCGGCACATCGTCTGACCCGCGCCGTCATCCCGGAAGAGGGCCGGCAACGCTCCACCAGGGCCACCCCTTCGCCTGATCCGGATCTTCGTGCCGCTGGCCCGCTGGCCGGACCGGCGCCGGTGCCGTATTCTACCCAACGCGAATGCGGCGACGGCCAGACTTCGGCCGTGGCGATGGCGGAGGCACCCCCTGGCCGCGTTCAGCCGCCGTTCAGGCCCAGGCCTGGCGAACCTGGCCGATCCACTCCAACTGGTAGGCGCGGCTGAGGCCGTAGTAGTGGAAGGAGTGGTGGCGGATGCCGGCCTCGCGGGCCTGGAAGACCTGCTCGCGCAGCTCCGCCAGGGAGCCGAAGGCGCGCTGGTTGTGCATGATCTCAGGCTCGGCCCAGGCCGGGGCCAGCGCCAGATCGGCGGTCAGGTTGCCGCGCCGCTCCTCGGCCGTGGCGCCGCGGCAGCCGAAGCTGACCCGCTTGAGGTGGGGGTGGAAGCGGCCGTGGTCGAGTCCCCCCAGCACGTCGCGATGCCGTTCAGGACCGAAGGGCATGAAGGCCGCGCCGTGGGCCAGGGTGAGCTGCTGGACCTCCTCTTAGAGCGAGGTGACGGTGTCGCAGCGGACCTCGAGGTAGGGCCAGAGCCGACCGTCCAGGACGTTGCGGGCCCACTCCTCGTCCACCGGCCCCCGGTCCCACTCGTCCGGATGGCGGGCCAGGTTGGCGCAGAGGTGGTCGCGGACGGCCCGACGCAGGGGGAGCGGATCGAGGCCGCCGGCCCGGGCGCGCTCCAGGCAGGAGCCGCAGAAGCACAGGCTGAGGAGGAACTGATCGCGGGGGCTGGGGAGCGGATCGGCCGCGGGGATCACGGCGCCGTAGTTCCACCGGCCGAACCCCAGCGACTCGTGGCGGATGCCGTCGCCGCCGTAGGTGTCCAGGAGCTCCGCGACCATGGCCAGGTCGTAGGCCCGGACCTCGGGGTTGGCCGGGCACAGGCAGGCGCGCTGGCGCTCGCCCAGGGCGTCGACGCAGCAGGATTCCGGGTAGGCGCGGGCCGCGCTGTGGCTGAAGTGAAAGACCACGAAGAAGAGCACCCCCCAGTCGCGCCGGCGGGCCGCGTCGACGATGTTGGCCAGGTACCCGCTGGTGTCGACGCATTCCCCCGGCACCGGCCGCATCCGGGTCTGGCGCCAGCGGGGGTGCTGCGGCCGGAAGAAGACCGAGCCCTCGTCCCACCGCACCAGGCGCTTGGGGTTGCGAGGGAGGAGGAAGACGTTGGCGTGGTACGCCGCGGCGATGAACAGCTCGTTCAGGCCGCAGGTATCGCCCAGCAGGTCGAAGCAGGTCTCGATCCCCTCCTCGGTGATGTCCCAGGGGTGGAGGTAGATGCCGCCGGACGCGCCTTGTTTGAGCATGGGATAAGTTCTCCGGAAGATCCGGTCGGCAACGGCCGCTTCCGCGGTGTCGGCGTCCGGTCGTGAGGGGGAGCGAACAGGGAGTAACGGGGTGCGAATATAGGTCCGTTGACCCCCGCGGCGCGAGGGCTCGCACGGGCGGGCTCGTCGGCGGTCGCGGTGGTTGCCGGTCGTGCAGCTCAGCCAGCGAGGGAAGTCATGCGCATCGTCGAGATCGAGAGCCACGAGGTCATGCTCCCGTACCAGGAGTTCAACGCCCGAGTCCTGGCCCGGTACCACGGCCGCGAGATCCAGCGGCGGACGATCCTCATCGCCCACACCGACACCGGCCTGGAGGGGTGCGGCGAGTCCTGGGGCCGGCTCGACGCCGAGCCCCTGCGCGCCCGGTACCTGGGCACCGACCCCTTTGACTGGATGAACGCCGAGGCCGATCTGGCGATGAGCATGGCCCTCTACGACCTGATGGGCCAGCACCTCGGGGTGCCGGTCTGGAAGCTGATCGGGCCCAAGGTGCGGTCGTGGGTGCCGGTGTCGTACTGGACCGTGTCCCAGGCGCCGGAGGGGATGGCCGCGGAGGTGCAGCAGGCGGCCCGGCAAGGCTACCGGTGGCTGAAGTACCATGTCGACGAGATCCAGAACGTCCTTGCCCAGGCCGAGGCCATGCAGCGGGTGGCGCCGGCCGGGTTCCGCGTCCACTTCGACTTCAACGCCAGCCTCGACTGCTACGCCATGGGCTCCCTCCTCCAGGAGCTGGAGCGCTTCCCGGTGGCCGGTCGCTTCGAGGACATCCTGCCCTCTGGAGACGAGGACGGGTACCGGCTCCTCCGCGAGAAGGCCAGGCTGCCGATCATCATCCACCACGGCCCGCCCGAGGTCATGCTCAAGGGGCTGTGCGACGGGTACATGGCCGGGCACGCGCCGTTGGGTCTGGCCCTGAAGGTCGGGGCCGTGGCCGAGCTGACCAATACCCCGGTGATGTACCAGCAGTGCGGCGGTACGATCAATCGCGCCTTCCTGGCCCACGAGGCGGCGGTGATCCGCAAGGCCACCCTCGACCACGTGGACCTGGGTCACCTGTGGCAGGAGGACGTGACGCGGGAGACCCTGCCGGCGGTCAGCGGCTCGGTGGCGGTGCCCGCCGGTCCCGGGCTGGGGGTGAGGATCGACCGCGAGAAGCTGGAGCGGTACACCCAGGCGTCTCCTGAGCCGACCGGCCGGTTCCTCGTGCGGGTGCGGTACAGCGACGGCCTGACCCTGTACCTGCGCCACGACCCGGACCAGCCGGGGCAGGCCGACGCCCTGCGCTTCCAGAGCCGACTACACGGGTATCAGGTTCCCGCGCCCCCTCCCGGGTACGCCAATCCGGTCAGCAGCGACTTCTGGGACGAGGCCACGCCCGAGTTCGAGCGGTTGTGGGAGCAGACCAGGTCGGGTCCTGTTTGGGTCAAGCCGGAAGCGTGATCACCACGACCGGCGATCAACTGAAGACGTGGTCGACCGCGGCCAGCAGGTCGAGCTCGACCAAGGCGCAGCCCGAGGCCTGATCGCGTATCGGGATCCCGGTCTGGTGGAAGATCGCCAGCAGGGCCTCGGGTAGGTTGTCGCCGTCCCGCGTCCAGCGGTACCCGTTTCGCAGGATCGCCTCGCGCAGGATCATGGCGCCGGCCGCGGCGTAGGCATTGGACGACGAGGTGGCCTCGGCCGCGACCAGCAGATCGGTGTTGGCGAAGCGATCCAGGTGCGCCTCGTGCCTGCCGGGAACGGTTGCCCCGATGGCGAAGCAGTCGGGCTGGCAGGCCGGCCAGGAGATGCCGTCGGTGTAGTGATGGTTGCCGCACGGCGCGCTGACCCAGATCCCCTGCCGGCGCAGCGCCTTCAGGGGCGCATCGATCGCCGTCGGCACCGGTGCGGCATGGCGCTCGTCGTCGAGCGGTGAAAGGTTGACCGCGGTGATCCCGTACCGGGCGTGGTGCGCCAGCACCCAATCGAGGGCTCGGGCGATGGTGGGAGCCTCGGCCTGCCCCTGCAGGTGGACGACGGTGACGCACCGTACCTGGGCCACGGAGTCGTTGCAGGCGATGCCGCAGACCCCCTGGTGGTTGAGCGAGGACGGATAGCCGACCGAGGTGCCGTGGTACCCCGGCGGCACCGGTGAGGGATCGTCGCCCCCGGTGATGCTGTCGTGCGCGGCGATCACCTTGGGGCCCCAGGGCATCTCGACCGACCAGGCCGGGTCGGACAGGTTGCAACCGTCGTCGAGGATGGCCAGGCACTGCCCCCGGCCCCAGGTGAGCCGGTCCGCGTACCGGCTCCAGGTATCGACGACGCGGATCTGGGCGAAGCACACCGCGTCGTAGGGCGCACCGGGAGGGACGGACGGGCCCTCCCCGGCATCGGGATCTCGGAGATGGCCGGGATCTGGCGGGGTTGAGCTGGGCATCGGTCGTGTCCTCAGTAGGGATTGGTCGGCATGATGTCCCAGATGCTCAGGGTCTTGGCCGTGGCCGCGCCGCCCCGGGCGTAGAGCCGGATCCGGGTGGCATCGGCGGTCGGGTAGACCACCCGCGACAGGGCCAACTGGCCGTCGTTGGCAAAGACCTCGACCAGGCAGCGGTCGACGAAGACCCGGAGCTTCAGCGGTTGGTTCCGGCCCAGCTTCAGGGCGGCGGCCTCGATCGCGCCGGCCGCGGCGTTGGTCACCGGCCGGGCCTTCTTCAGATGAGGGCTGGTGCGGGTGGTGTCGATCTTCAGCCTGCCCTCGGCGACCTCGTACCCGATCACGGTCTCGTTCCCATTAACCGCCGTGCAGCAGACCTTGATCCCGAGCTCGGCGGCCCCGGCATTCGCCAACTCTACCTCCAGCTCCAGCACGTTCGGGGTAACGGCGTCAAAGGGGATGGTTACCTCGCCGTCGGCCGGAATAGCGAGGCTTTCCTTGGTCATCCCGTTGTAGCGGAGTGCCCGCACCTCCTCGACCGGCTGCATCAGAAGCCGATTATCCGACCCGAGGGTAACCACCCGTGGCAGGGCCATCATCCCGCTCCATCCGGCGGCGCCCCGGACCGCGTCGCTCCGGCCGTCGAAGACCCAGGCAAAGAGGATGCGGCGGCCTTGGTCGTCGGTGTGGCTCTCCGGGGCGAAGTACTCGTTGTCACCGTGGGACATCCGCTCGTGGTACTCGGGGTGGAGCTGCTCACCCTCCCAGCGGCCGACGTAGTACCGGGCCCCGAGGCGATGGCTGATGCAGATCATCACCCACTTGTCGCCGATAGGGAAGAAGTCGGGGCAGGAGATGTCCTCGTCCAGATCCACGCCGGGATAGGCATGGGCCAGGAACGGGCCGCACTTGGTCCACTGCCGCAGATCTGTGGATTTCCAGACCGTGTTCTTCTTCCCGCCGAAGACGGCGTAGTAGGTGTCGTCGAGGATCCAGCCGCAGGGATCCCAGGAGGTGTAGTCCGCCTTCTCCGGGTCGGCGGGGTTGGGGACGATCGGGTTCCCGGGGAGCTTGTGCCAGTTCTCCAGGTCCGGGTCGTCGCTCCAGGCCAGGCAGTTCCCCGCGTCGCACCCGTGGTACAGGCAAAGCACCCGCGAGCCGTCCCGGTCGACGAAGCTGTTGCCGCTGAAGATCCCCGTCTCCGGGCTGTCCAGGGTCGGCAGCAGGTACGGGGTATGGTGACGCCAGTGCAGCAGGTCAAGGCTCGAGACGTGCCCCCAGAGGTGCACCCCGCGCTCCTGGTAGATGTACCCCATGTGGTGCCGGCCGCGCCAGAAGACGTTCCCGTTCGGGTCGAAGGGCATGGCGTGCCCCTCGGGCGCGACGAAGTGATAGGCTGGTCGGTACGGGTCCTGCAGCAGCTTGTGCCGCATCTGCCGCGCGGCGTGCAGCTCGTCCTCGCCGATCGGTCGCTGGCTGTACCCGTTGTCGCTCACGCGGAGCCTCCTTGTCCCTGGTTGATGGGTCGCTGACGCGCGGTTTCCGGATCAGGCCGATCGCGTCACCGTCATCCCCACGAGGATCAACGCCACCTCGGCGTCGGTGTTCTTGGCAACGATGTTGACGGCCAGCATCTCCCGGTCCGGGTGAGGATTGGTCCACTCCATCGCGTAGATGGTGATGTCCTCACCCATGGCGGTCTTCCCCTGCCAGAGGGGATCGACCGGCCAGGTGGCCACGTACCCGGCATGGCGGTGGAAGGTAGGGCCGAGGGGGGCGCCGTGACGCCGGTTCCACTCGGCCAGGTGGTGCCCGAAGGCGACCTCCGCGATCTCGCTGCCGCCGTCGGCGTAGAGCATCTCGTACCGCCCGATGACCTGACGCGGCCCGAAGGGTTGGGGGATGCGGCCGAACCCGGCGGCGGTATGGGCGAAGAGAATGCTCTGCACCTGGCCTTCGATCGGCACCGTTTCCTCGGTGGGACAGCGACGGCCGCGGGTTTCCGCTCCCTCCACCAGAATCACGCCCGGACCGAAGCGCCAGGGCAGACCGTGCCAGACAAAGGGCTCCGTGGGCAGCGCGGTCAGGTCGTACCCGCCGTACGTACCCCGCTCGTCGCGACGCGGGGCCGTTCCATAGGGCGCCAGGTCTACGGCCCGGGCGCTGGTCGTCGTCGCTGCCGGCCGGGGCTTGCCCCGCAGACCAGCACGGATCCCCGGGAGCATCTCGGCCAGGCAACGGTCGTAGGTCCAGCGCAGCTCCTCCTGGCAGTGAAGTGCCCACGCGAGGTTGGCCGAGTAAGCCAGGTCATAGAGCTTGCCCAGCCGTCCCATATCCTCCTCGTTGGTGCCGGACCAGACCGACACCTGGGTGCCGAACACCCCCGGCTTGGTGGTGCGGCGCTCGTACCGGGTGAAGTGGGAGGAGTAGCAGTTGCCGAAGATAACCTCGAAGTCGTTGCGCAGGAGATGGTCCTCGGTGTCGGCCCAGGGACGGAAGTACCAGACGAACTCCAGCATGACAATGTCCTTGGGGATCATGGCTGCCGCGTTCTTCCCCGCGTAGGACTGCCACGGCTGCAGCATGTCGGCCCAGACCATCATCCCCACGCCCCTCGCCTTCAGGTAGGCGTGTAGCTCGTTGACGTCGTGCGCGTAGAGCTCGTCTCGCGGTCTGTCTTTGCAGCGCGGGCACTCGGCCATGGTGTAGACCTCGTCATGCCCCAGGTGGAGGTAGCTCAGCGGCCCGAGCAGCTCGAGCACCTCGTCGATCATGTCGAAGACGATGCGGCGGCTCTCCGGGTGGAGGGGGCAATAGGAGTCGGAGTAGCCGTTCTTCGCCGGGGCCTCGGCAATCTCCGGGTAGGTCATGGTCAGGTATTCGACGTGGCTGAGCGACTGGATCTCGGGGATCACCTCGATCCCGTAGGACCGGGCATACTCCACCAGCTCCTTTACCTCGGCCTTGGTCAGACACCCGCCGCCTGAGACCTCGCCGTGGGGCACCGGCGGGGCCTTCCCCTCGCGGGCCAGGCGGTTCTGCCGCTCCCAGGTCTCGGCGATCTCCGGTCGGCGGTCGAACCGCATGGCCCCGGCCAGCTCAAGGAAGATCGTGTTCAGCCGCATGGGGACGAGCAGGTACCGGATCAGCCGCCGGGTGTACTCGAGCTGGTCGCGGGCCGGCAGGAAGAGATGGACGCCGCGGAAGGGTAGGCGCGGCACGTCCTCCACCCGACAGGCCGGTGCCGAGACCTGGGTCTCGCGCTCCTCGAGGAGCTGGAGGAAGGTCTCGACCCCGTAGATCAGACCGCGGCGGTCCGTGGCGGCGAGGGCGGCGTAGCCATCGTCGATCCGTAAGCAATAGGTCTCTGACCAGCTAGGCGGCGGCAGGTAGGGCGGCCCGGGACGGCCCTTCGACCTGCCGATCGCGATGGCGCAGCCGGCCGGAACGTGGCCTTTCTCGGCCACGGTGAGGCGCAATCCATATCGCTCATCGAGCTTACTGGTCAGCAGGTCAGCGGCGAAGCTGATCTCCTCCGTAGCGGGGGTCGCCAGCGAGACGACCATGTCCGCGCTCAATACCAGTCCCGGCCCTGGCAGCGGCTCCATCGTTCTCGGCACTGGGAAGACGCGTGGCTCCCCCGGTCCTGCACCCCACACCTCGAACCCGGTCAGGCGGAGGTCGCGTTGGTACGAGATCAGCCGCACGACCAGTTCCTCGGCCTCCACGCCGATGCTGACGACGATGGGACCCGTCGGGAAGGGGGCCGGACCCCGCTGGCCGGCATGACCGACCAGGGACGGCCCGCCCGGCCCGGCGGCGTAGACCTCCACCCGCGACAGCCCGGCAGGCTCCACGTGGCCGATCGCCTCGATCCCGTCAGCCCCGCCCCGGCGGCTTGCCGACTTTGCCTTGGCCGGTGCCTCTCGGGGCGCGGGCTGGTGCAGCAGAACCCGGTCCACGAAGTGCGGTCCGGAGAGGTGGATCACCAGGTCCACGCCCACCTCGCCCACGGTGCCGGAGCGCCAGCCGACCTGGGTATCAGCGCTGCCGTCGGTGAGTCGACCCTCTCCGAAGCCGAAGGGGCCGGCGTCCGGGGCGCGGTCTGGCTCGAGATCAGGGGCCAGGGGCGTGGTCTGTCCCGGCACGAGGAAGGCATAGGAACCGTCGATGGCCGTGCCCCGGCCGCTGCCGCTCAAGCATCCGATGACCATGCGGGAATCTCCTGGGCCATCAAGCCCGTGTGGTATGCAGCCTCGCCCGCCGAGGCAGGTAGATCGTCAGACTCTCAGGACAGGTAATCCCGGATCCAGTAGACGTTCTCCGGCGGGGTCTCCAGGGGCAGACAGCCGGTGCCCATGAGGCAGTTGGGGTGGCCGGCGGTAACCTCCAGGACCCGGTCGACCTCGCGGCGGATGGCCTCCCGGTCGGTGCCGGCGACGATGACCGGATCGAGGTTGACCCGGACCTTCACCCGCGGGTGGGTGGCCCCGACCCGGGAGACGAAGGCCCCCTGGTCGGTCTCCACGTTGCACACCAGGAACCCGGTGCCGGTGGCCAGCAGGTCGTCGAGGACGTGGATGGTGTCGCCCCCCATGATGCAAGGCACTGGATGGCCCACGATCCCCTCGGCCACGGCGATGATCCGCCGGAGGGCCGGCAGCTCGACCTGGCGGAACTGCCGCGGCGACATCAGGGGCGGTGCGGCCGCGGACTCGAAGAAGGCTACGTCGAGTCCAGCCGCGACCACGGCCCGACAGAAGGCCGCCTGGTTCTCCGCCAGCTCCATCAGCCAGCGGCCCACCTGCTCCGGCTCCAGGGCCAGGTCCTCGCACAGACCGGTGATCCCGCGCAGGCTCACGGCGATGGAGAAGGGGCCGGCCACCGGGATCCGCACCTCGGCCTTGGGCAGGGCCGCGGCCAGCCGCTTGCCGACGTCGATCACCATGGCGATCCTTCCGTCCCGGCCAGGGTCGAAGGCCGGCCGGCCGAGGGCCTCGCCCACGGTCGGGTACAGCGGCTCGTCGACCGCCGGGATGCCGTTCCCCTCGGGCCGCCGCACCCGGGCGCCGTAGGCCTCGGCCTCGAGGTTGTAGATGTCGATCCCGACGACGATCGGGGAGTGGCCGTAGGCGAGCCAGGCCCGGCGATGCCCCTCGAAGAGAAGGTCCGGGTCGCGGGAGACCTCCCACGGCGAGCGCTCCACCCAGCGGGCGGCGTGTTCGTAGATCGACGGCGAGAAGGGGATCTTCACAACGCACTCCGGGATGAGCAGCAAAAGGGCAATGGCAAAGCCGACCGCACGAAGATCAATCTTCGCGGCGGCTGCATCAACCGTTCACCTCATCAGCGCGAGGAGGGGAGGATGATCCGTCTGCTGTGCATCGGCCTTGGGGGGATGGGGCACCACGACTGGAACGCGGCCGTCGCCTCGGGTGGCTTCACCCCGGTCGGCGGGGTGGAGGTGAAGGAAGAGGCGCGGACGATCTTTGCCGAGAAGACCGGGGCTCCCACCTTCACCGATCTCGAAGCGGCCCTTGCCGCGGTCGAGGCGGACGCGGCTTTGGTCGCCACCCCGGACCAGTTCCACGCCCCCTTTGCCATCCGCGCGCTCGAGGCCGGCCTCGACGTGATCTGCGAGAAGCCGATGGCCGAATCCCTGGAGGACGCCCGCCGGATGCACGCCGCGGCCACGAGCCGGGGCCGGATGCTCATGGTGCACCAGCAGCTTCGCTGGTACCCGATGCACCACCACGCCCGGCGGCTCGTCGTCGAGGGGGCGATCGGGCAGGTGCGCCGGATCGACTTTGCCATGTCGGTCCACTCCGACGTCTGCCTGCAGGGGTACCGCAGCCGGCTCCCCCACCTGATCCTCCAGGACCTGGCGATTCACCACCTCGACCTGATCCGCTACCTCTCCGGGCAGGAGTGCGTAAGCCTCTACGCCCGCGACTGGCCCTCGGTCGAGGCCGGTCTGGGGATCTTCGCGGCCACCGACGCCTGCGCCATCCTCGAGCTGACCGGGCCGGTCACCGCCTGCTACACCTCCTCCATCCGGCGGCTGATGGACCAGGCGGGGTACCTCTGCTCGGCGCGGATCTCCGGCAGCGAGGGCGAGCTCTTCCTGGGCAACGACCGGATCGTGCTGCAGACCCGGGCCGGGTACGCGGCCCAGGCCGAGCCGCGGATCATCGCGCCGGAGCCGCCCAAGGTCGATACCTGGGCCGCCTTTGCCCGGGCGATCGAGACGCGCGAGCCGACCCTGACCTGCAGCGCGGACAACCTCAAGTCCCTGGAGGTCCTCTTCGCCGCCATCCGCTCGGCCGAGACCGGTCAGGTGGTGAGCCTGAGCTGATCAACCGGCAATCCGGTCGAGCCAGTCCTCGGCGCAGTCCTGGGGGGTGAAGCCGAGGAGCCGGCGCGCGTTCTCCAGGTCGACCCAGCAGGTGCGGTTGTGGGACATGCCGTAGAAGACGGCGAAACGTACCTCCTCGGGGGCGTCGACGCAGGCCCGGATCAGGCCGCCGATGTCCCGCTGGCTGCACCAGACGTCGACGGCCCGACGGTTGGGCGGTCGGTCCTCGGCCACCACCCAGCCGATGCGGATGGCCAGGCACGAGATGCCGTGACCGTGGGCGTAGGTGCGGCAGAGGGACTCTGCAAAGACCTTGGTCGAGGCGTAGAGGTTGCGCGGCTCGGCCGGCATCGCGTCGCTTACCGGGGGCACGCCCGGTGGAAGCGCTTCGATCCGGCCGCGGCTGACCGCGTCGTACGGCTCCTGGCCCCGCTGGCCGGTGGACACCTGGATGGTGCTGGCCGCGACCACGCGGCTCACCCCGGCCTGGCGGCAGGCCTCGAAGACGTTGTAGGCTCCCACCACGTTGCTCCGCAGCAGGCTGTCCCAGTTGCCGCTCCCCGGGTCGGCGGCGAGGTGGACGACCACCTCCATCCCCTGCACGGCCCCGGAGACCGCGTCGTAGTCGGCCAGGTCGCCGACGAGGTGACGGTCGTCCGGCAGGTCGATCTCGCGGTCGTCCTTGACGCGGTCGGACAAGGCCCGCCGGCGGCCGAAGCCGTAGAGCTCGTACCGCTCTGGATAGGGCCGCATCTGCAGGTAGGCCGAGCTTCCCACGATGCCGGAGATACCGGTGATCAACACCTTCTTCGGGGACATGGACGGCTCCCGCGTTTGTCAGAGGACGGGTGAGGGATCGGCGCCTTGCCGGACCGGCATGATGGGGGCGCTACCCGAGGTTAGTTACCGGCGCTAAACCCGCCCACCGCCAAAGAGACGGCGGCAGGATCAACGGGCTCTTCGCGTCGCGCCGGCATCCGCCTCAGCGCGATCACCAGGATCAGACCGACCAGACTCACCGCCGCGCAGAACCCCAGGGTGACGGTGTACGAGCCGCAGGATTCGCGCATCCCCGCGGCGAGGGGCGGACTCAGCAGGGCCGCCGCGCTCCACGCGGTCAGGGTCAGGCCGTAGATCTGCGGCGCCCGCGCCGGGCCGAAGGTGTCGGCCACCAGGGCCGGGCAGAGGGCAAAGCCGCCGCCGTAGCAGCTCGCGATGAGCCAGAGACCGGCGGCGAGCACCAGCGGCGACTCGGTGTTCCAGAGCAGGCCGAACAGCGCCGTCTGAACCAGGAACATCCCGATCCAGGTAGAGGTGCGTCCCAGGCGGTCGGACAGGCTGGACCAGCCCAACCGTCCGAGACCGTTGAACAGACCCATGATCGCCACCGCGGTCACCGCCGGGATGGCGCCCTGGGTCAGACCGACCGCGGCCTCCTCGAGCATGGGCCGGGCCAGGGCGATCAGCAGGATCCCCGTGGCGATGTTGAGGAAGAAGATGGTCCAGATGAGCCAGAAGCGCGGCTCGACGAGCAGACCGGGGTTCCCCTGTTTCGCCGGTGCCGGCGCTGCTGGTTCGTCCGGCAGCCGCAGGAAGCGGGCGGCCTCGAGCAGCACCAGGCCGTATCCGACCCCCAGCAGCAGGAAGGTGCGGGTGCAGTCCGAATGCCGCAGCAGCCACTCGCCCAGGAAGCTCGCCAGGAGCGCTCCCAGGCCGAAGCCGCCGACCGCCAGCCCGGTGGCGAACCCCTTGCGGTCGACGAACCAGCGCATCAGGGTGGTCACCGGGGGCACGTACCCCAGCCCCAGGCCGATGCCGCCGACGAGGCCGTAGCCGAGGTAGAGGAGCCAGCGCGAGCCAAGGTGGATCGCCAGGCCGGCAATGATGAGCCCGGCGCTGAAGAGCACGGCCGAGAAGGTCACGGTCCGGCGCGGCCCCCATCGCTGCACCAGGGGCGCCGCCAGCGCGGCGGTCAGGCCCAGGCAGGCGATGGCCAGGGAGAAGGCCCAGGTGAGTTGCGGCCTGGACCAGCCGGTCTGGGCCTGCAGGGCCGGAACGAAGATGCTCCAGGCGTACACGCTGCCGAGGCACAGATGCGTGGTTACCGCGGCCGCGGCGATCCGCCAGCGATGGCTCATGGCTTTCTCTCTTCTTGATGGATGACTCGCGTTCGGCGGATGCGACGAAGGGGCGTACGTAACCGCCGCATCATCCTGCCGTCAAGCTCGATCTTCGGTCTTGGTCTCGTCACCGCGGCGCGGTATCTTGTGCGTCCATGGCGTCGCTGTCGGCGCTTGCTTGCGGCCCCTCTGCAGGAGAAATCGACATGACACGCACCTCGGCAGGTCTGGCGCTGCTGCTGGCGATCATCCTGGTCCCCCTGACTCGCGTCCAGGCGCAGCCGCCGGCCGCGGCGGGTGAGGAGCCGCGGACCAGGCTGGAGGCTCTCCAGGAAACTACCGGCGCCGTGGTCCTCAAGGAATTCCGGCGCATCGCCAGGATCCGGAGCAGCGGCGGGTTCGGCTCGGTGGAGGTCACCGCCGTGGAGCTGACCGACGTCGCCACGGGCAGGATGCAAACCGGCCTGGCCATCGAGGTCGCCGAGACGGGGACCCTGCAGAACAGCAGCCGCTCCTTCGTCGACCTGGAGGAGATCGAGCCCCTGCTGCTAGGCCTGGACTACGTGGCCCGGGTCACGGCCGCGGACACCAGGCTCGGGAGCTTCGAGGCCAGCTACACGACCGGCGGACATTTCAGCGTGAGTAGCTTCGGCGACCCGGGAAAGCGGGTTACCGCCGCGGTGAGGAGCGGGCAGACCAATCCCGCCACCGTGGCCCTGTCCCGCAAGGACCTGGCCAAGCTGCGCGCGGCCATCACCTCGGCCAGGGAGGTACTCGGCGAGGCGGGCCAGCCGTGAACCGCGGCGCTGCCGCTGTTCTCCTCGGCCAGCGGCAGCGCAGGTGAGCTGCTCTGACGTGCCGTATCGTTACCGGCGCGGGCAGACGAACTCGCCCGAGGGCACGATGACCTTGATGGCGGTGACTCGGTCGCCCTCGAGGACGAATTCGTAGACCACGTTGGAATACCGCGGCAGGCGGAACCTGAGACCCTTGTAGGGAACGAGCTTCTCGTCCGGCGCGCCGCTCACGACGCGATACAAGGCTCCATCCTCCCTGACGACCATCTGGAACGGAAAGCCGTCCGGGCTCGCGTAGGGACCGGCCAGACGCGCGAGGAGCTCCACGGGCAGGGCTTCGGGATGGCGGGTGAAGATGACCTCGGCCTCGTCGAGAGAGATGACGGCCTTGTCGATCTCGCCTTGAGGATTGGTGAGGAAGTTGACCGACCACTTGCCGTCCTGTTCGTCGTCGGGCGTATCAAAGCGATCGTAATGAAAGTGGCTCAGGGGCAGCCGGATCTTGTGGAAGTCGAAGAGGGGTCCCTGCTCCACGTCGAGGAGGACCGCGAGGATGCCGTAGGCCGGATGCTCGTATTCGCCGGCGTAGTCGTCGAGGGCATGAGAGGGCCGGGTGTCCGGGATGCGATCGGCGCCGGCCTTGGCCCGGGCCTGGGTGCCGGCCTCCTTCCCCTTCTTGACGATCGCCAGCCAGCGCTCGCTCCAGGGCGTCTGGTCCAGACTCAGGAGGCGCTCGTAGACATTGTAGCCGACGATGTCAGAGAGCAGGGAGCAGTGATGGCCGATGGCGAAGACGATGACGCCCAGGCGCTCCAGCGGCATGTACGAGATCTGTGAGTAGCAGCCGCCGATGGCGCCGCCGTGGTAGGTCAGCAGACGGCCGCGATACGACCCGCTCATGCGCCCCATCCCGTAGGCACAGTTCAGCAGCTCCCAGAAGCCGCGCGCCTCGCCCCCGGTGTTGGGCAGGGCCATGGCCGGTGCCAAGGTCTCCTTGAGCACGCTGGCGGGAAGGATCTGCTCGCCGCCGTATCGCCCCTCGTTCATCAAGGCGATCAGCCAGTGTGACACCTCCTCGATGCTCGAGATCAGGGCTCCGGCAGGGGCGATCCCCGCCTGATCCTCGTAATGGGGGATCTGGTAGAGCTCCTTGGTGTCGCGCCTCTCGGTGAAGGGCACGGCATGGTCCTCGGCCTGCACCATCTCGGGCACGGAGTAGGTCGCCCGCGTCATGCCCAGGGGCGCGAGGATCCTTTCCCGCACGAGCTCTTCCCAGGTTCTGCCGGTCAGCAGCTCGATCAGGTACCCCACCGCCGCATACATCAGGTTGTTGTAGAGGAAGGTCTGCCGCATTGACTCCCGTGGCTCCAGAAGCCTGGTTCGGTCGAACAGCTCCCGGCGGGTGAAGTCGGACTTGTACCAGATCATGTCGTGCCGGGTGATGCCGGTGCGGTGGGCGAGCATGTCCCGCAGGGTGACGTGGTTGCTCAGGTGGTCGTCGTGGAACCGAATGGCGGGCACGGCGTCGCGCACCGGTTGGTCCCAGGTCAGCTTGCCCTCCTCCACCAGCAGGCCGGCGGCCACGGCGGTGAACAGCTTGGTGTTGGAGGCGATCTGGAAGAGGGTCCCGGGCGTAAACGGGAGCTTGCTCCCGTAGTCCCGATACCCGTACCCCTTGGCGAAGACCAGCTCGTCGCCCATGACGACGCCGACGCCGACGGCCGGGGTGTTCCAGTCCTCGATGGTCTTCGCCATGTAGGCGTCCAGATCCTGCAGTCCCTTGACCATGGCTCATCCTCCGGTCGCGGCGCGGCGGGTGACGA
>JBAZUN010000083.1:0-17299 GCA_041661365.1 Candidatus Latescibacterota bacterium | reverse complement strand
GCGCGTACCAGACCTTCTTCGACGAGGTGAAGCGGGTCCACGACGAGCAGGGGAAGTACGCCCTGGCGACGATCTACGGCTCGCACTTCGAGAAGGCGAACTTCGCCCGGGGGATCGAGAACTTCCTGGCCGACCTGGCCGGCGAGCCGGCCTTCGCCCGCCGGTTGCTCAACCGCATCATCGAGAAGAACCTCGTCATGCTGGACAACGTCCTCTCCTGTGCCGAGATCGACGGGGTGCTCCTCGGCAGCGACTGGGGGACCCAGGTCGACCTCATCATGTCCCCGGCGACCTGGGAGGAGCTGATCCGGCCCGGCGAGCAGCGGGAGTACGACCTGGTGCGCCAGTACGGCAAGCAGGTCTGGATCCACTCCTGCGGGAACGTGGTCAAGATCATCCCGGCCCTGATCGAGATGGGGGTGGACGTGCTCAACCCGATCCAGCCCGAGGCCATGGACCTGGCCCGGCTGAAGGCCGATTTCGGCAGCCGGCTGACCTTCTGGGGCGGGATCAGCACCCAGCGCACCCTGCCCTACGGCACGCCGGCGGAGGTGAAGGAGGAATCGCGCCAGGTCCGCTCCCTGCTCGGGGAGAGCGGCGGCTTTGTCTTTGCTCCGGCCCAGGAGATCCAGGGCGACGTACCGGCGGGGAACATCCTCGCCCTCATCGAGGTGGCCCGCGAGACTGGAGCGGAGCACCGACCGGTCTGACCCACCCGGGATCAGGCCGTATATTGATGGGCGCGGCAATACCACCGGCCCGCTGTTTTCCGATACTCGAGGAGACCGACCCGTCCATGGAGTGGCTCTCGTCGCTGCATCCCGTGCTTCAGGCCCTGCTGGCCACCTCCTTCACCTGGTTCGTCACCGCCCTGGGCGCCAGCGCGGTCTTCGTCTTCAGGACCGTCAACCGCAAGCTCCTCGACGGCATGCTGGGGTTTGCCGCCGGGGTGATGATCGCGGCTTCCTTCTGGTCCCTGCTGGCTCCGGCCCTTGAGATGGCCGAGGGCGGGGATCTCCCTGCCTGGGTCCCGGCCGTGGTCGGCTTCCTGGCCGGCGGGGTCTTCCTGTGGGCCGTGGATCACCTCCTCCCCCACCTGCACCTGGGGTTCGCCACCGCCGACGCCGAGGGGATCCACACCCACTGGCAGCGCAGCGTGCTGCTGGTCCTGGCCATCACCCTGCACAACGTGCCCGAGGGTCTGGCCGTGGGCGTGGCCTTTGGCGCCGTGGGGGCCGGGCTCGAGTCGGCCTCCCTGGCCGGGGCCGTGGCCCTGGCCCTGGGGATCGGCCTGCAGAACTTCCCCGAGGGGACCGCGGTCTCCGTGCCGCTACGACGGGAGGGGATGACGCGGCTCAAGAGCTTCTGGTTCGGGCAGATGTCCGGCGTGGTCGAGCCGGTGGCCGGGGTGCTGGGCGCCGCCGCGGTCCTGCTGGTTCGGCCGATCCTCCCCTATGCCCTGGCCTTCGCCGCCGGCGCCATGATCTACGTGGTGGTGGAGGAGCTGATCCCCGAGTCCCAGCTCGAGCAGAACACCCACGTCGCCACCATCGGGGCCATGCTCGGCTTTGCCACCATGATGACCCTGGACGTGGCCCTGGGCTGATCCGCCCACCCCGATCTGGAGGTGCTGCCATGGACCCTCTTCGCCCGCTTTCCACCCGTTCCCTGATCCGTGGTCTCGCGCTGTCGCTGGTCCTGAGCGGCGCGGCGCTGGCCCAGGCCCTGGATACCGGCGAGGCGGTACCGCGCAAGAAACTCGTCGAGTACGGCTGGGACGTCCCCGATCCCGAGTACCTGCGCCAGCACCTGGCCGCGATGACCGTCCGGCCCTTTGACGGGGTGGTCTTCCGCCTGCGGGAGTTCGACCACGCCTTCGACCCTCGGCCGTGGGAGGCCGAACGAGTGGAAACCCAGGCCGCGGTGCTGCGCGACCTGGACTGGGGGCCGTTCACCGACAACTTCCTGGTCCTCCACTCGGCCAACCCCTGGGGCATGGACTGGTTCGACGACGACCAGTGGGAGACGATCGCCGGAAACCTGCTGCTGGTCGCCGAGACCGCGCGCCAGGCCGGCTGCGTGGGGATCTGCTTCGACCCGGAGCCGTACGGCCCCAGCCCGTGGACCGACTCCCTGGGGACGGACGCGGTCGGCCGCGAGCGGCTACGGGCCCAGGTGCGGCTGCGGGGCGGGGAGTTCATCTCCGCGCTGCAGGAAGGGCTGCCCGGGCTGCGCCTCCTCACCCTGTACCAGCTCAACCTCTTCGGCGACCTGGGCCGCGAGCCTGACCCGAAGCGCCGGGAGCAGAGCCTCGCCTCCCATCCGTATTCCCTGTACCTCGCCTTCATCGACGGCATGCTCGACGCCCTCGGCCCGGACACCCGCCTGATCGACGGGAACGAAAGCTCGTACTACTACGACGACAGCGAGTCCTACCTGCGCGGCTTCCACTCCATGCGGCAGACGGTGCTCCCCCTGGTCTCGCCGTCGAACCAGAACACCTATCGGGCCCAGGTCGACGCGGGGATGGCCCTGTACGTCGACCAGGTGCTGGCCCTGCGCCAGCCGCCGACGCGGTACCTGTCCCACTACCTCGACCCGGCCGACCGGCTGCGGTGGTTCGAGCACAACGTCTACTGGGCCTTGCGGAGCGCAGACGAGTACGTCTGGTGCTACAGCGAGCGGATGAACTGGTGGACCGGCGAGTTCCCCGACGGTCTGGACCAGGCGATCCGGTCGGCCCGCGAGAAGCTGGCCCGCAGCGGCACTGCCGACTTCCAGCTTGCCGCGGCCCTGGCCCGCGGCCGGACCCGGATGGAGGAAGCCCTGGCCAGCCGGCTGCCCCGGCGCGTGGCCGCGGTGCGGTCCCTGGATCCGGGGGAGGCGGCGGCCCCGGTCATCGACGGCTCCCTGGCCGACGCGGCCTGGCAGGGGCGAGCCCTGGAACCGTTCGTGGCCCCGGCCGATGGCCCGACCGCACCCGCGGCGGCCACCTTCGCCTGGGTGGCCAGCGACAGCCTCGCCCTGTACGTGGCAGTCCGCTGCGCCGAGCCCCGAATGGCCGAGGTCGTCGCTGCCGGCGCGGGCCGAGACGACGCCCTGTGGACCGGCGACACGGTGGAGCTCATCCTCAGCCTGGGCGACTCGGCCCAGCCCTACGTGCACCTGATCCTCAACCCGGCCAACCGGCAGTGGGACGGCCGCGCGGACGGCCCGGACAACGACGCCACCTGGGACGCGGCCTGGACCAGCGCCGTCACGCGGGATAAAGACGGCTGGAGCGCCGAGCTGGCCCTGCCCTGGTCGGCCGTGGGCGGTCCCCGGCCGCCGGCGCCAAGCGCCGGGCCAACCTCTGCCGGCAACGGACCGTGGACGGTGAGCTGAGCGCCTGGTCACCGGTGGCGCAGGGTTTCCTCGAACCGAGCCGCTTCGGCACGTGGGAGTTCCCGGGTACCCCATGAACCCTTGGGCCAGCCGCCCCGGAACCTATGCCGGGGCGGCCCAGGCCGATCTACCGGAGGACGATGCAGCCATCCAAGCCCGATCCCTCTCCCCTGCCAGCAGCGCCCACGCCACCCTCGCCCGCCGGGTACGCGGTGACCATGATGCGCCCTCACCTGCGGGAGGTCCCGGCCGCGGCCTTCCCCACCGGGTACGGCATCCGCAACCTGCAGCCCGACGAGGGTCCCCTCTGGCTGGCGATCGAGCGCGACGCCGAGGAAGAATTCCGGCAGCGCTTTGCCGACAACGCCTTCGAGCGCGAGTTCGGCACTGACCTGGACGCGGTGCCGCAACGCTGCTTCGTCGTCGTCGACGGCTCGGGCGCCGGCGTCGGCACGATCAGCGCCTGGTACTACACCTACCGGCAGCAGGAGTACGGGCTGATCCACTGGGTCGCCGTCCGGCGGGCGTACCAGGGCCTGGGCCTGGGACGGGCCATGGTCTCCTTTGCCCTGGGGCAGTTGGCCCGCTGGCACGACCGGGCGCTGCTCAATACGGCGAACCGCAGGCTGCCGGCCATCGCGCTCTACCTCAACTTCGGGTTCGCACCGGTGCTCGACGCGCCCGAGGCCCGGGACCGGTGGCGGGAGGTGGCCGCCCGTCTGGACCACCCGGCCCTGCGCGAGTTCACCTGAGATCTCCATTGCGAGGCTCATCACCCCCGACCCAGGATGAAGAGATGACCAAGCAGCTTGCCGGTTACTTCCCGATCATGGCCACGGCGTATCAACCGGACGGCTCCGTGGACCTGGCCAGCATGGCTCGGCTGACGAATTACCTGATCGACAGCGGGGCCCACGGCATGTCCCCCAACGGTGGCGATTCCGAGGCGGCGCACCTGACGCTGGAGGAGCGGATGCAGGTCACCGAGACCGTGGTGGCCGCCAGCCGGGGCCGCCGGCCCGTACTGGTCGGCACCACGGCCAGCGACACCGAGGATTCGGTCCGCCTGGTCCGGCACGCGCAGCAGGCCGGGGCGGACGCCGTCTTCACCCATCCCGGCTGGGGTCGCCAGGGGCTGTCGGCCGAGGAGCTGATCGCCTACTACGGCGCGGTCTGCGACGGTCTGGAGATCCCGGTGATGATCCACGGCACCGGCGACATGGACGTGCCGGTGGTCGAATCCCTGCTGACCCGGTTCCCCCAGATCCGCTACATCAAGGAAGAGACGACCCACGGTCCCAAGCTGCGACGGTACGTGCGCGAGCTGGGCGAGCGGGTGACGGTCTTCGGCCCGGGGCTGCACTACCCGGCCGAGCTGGAATGGGGCGCCCGGGGGGTGATGCCGAGCTGCTGCGCGCCGCGGGCCCACTCCCGGGTCTTCGACCTCTTCATGGCCGGCGATCCGGCGGCGGCCCGTCGCGAGTGGCACCGGATGCTGCCGCTGGTCTTCTGGCGCTGGCACACCGCCGCCGGCGAGGCAGGGAAGCACTACCTGGTCCACCTGGGGGTCTTCGCCACCCCCTTCTGCCGGCAGCGGGTGTCGCTCCCCGGTCAGCACACCGGCGAGGAGACCCCGTTCGGCTCGTTGCGCCTGGACGAGGTCGACCTGCAGGAGATGCAGGCGATCCTGGCCACCCTCGGGGCACCGCCGTATTGATCGGTCTCCGGTTCCTGGTGGTCATCGTCCTGGTCGCCGTCGCCCTTTCCCGCCCGGCCGCGGCCCACAATGGCGCGGTGGCGGTGGCCGTCCCCCTGCGGGGGATCACCGTGGACGGCGACCTGTCAGACTGGCCCGCAAACCTGCGATCATACCCCATCGCCCTGACCGAATACGGGGTGAGTCCGAAGGGTCCGGAGGACTACCAAGGCTCCTTTCGGGTGGGCTTCGACCCGGAGGCCGCGGTCCTTCTGGTGGCCATCGAGACGCACGACGATTCGCACGTGATCGACCGGACGCCATCCCGCAGTTGGTACACGGAGGACGGGTGCGAACTGTATCTGGATCCCGCGCACGGAGAGCGATCCGTGGCCGCGCAGCACTCCCTCCGCGGCGTCCAGGCACCGGGACAGGCCCAGGCCGCCACCGGCCCGAGCGCGCGGGTAGGGTGGTCGGCCGCCAATGGCGTTGTGAGGTACGAATGGGCCGTGCAGCTCGAGGGACTCTCTGCAGATTCACTGCGCATCCCCCGCACCGTCGGACTGGACGTGGTCCTGTGCGACCGGGACGAGGACGGCTCGTTCTCGTGGATGGCCTGGGGGCCAGGGGCCGGCAAGCCGGGCAGAGCGGATCTGCGGGGCGACGTTGTCCTGATCCCGGATGCGGGCTCGCCCGGTCTCCTGCACGGCGAGGCCCTCTGGGCCGACAGCAGTACCGCCATGACCGACCGAGCCGTGCGCGTGCAATCCACCGAGTACCCGCAACTATGGGTCCGCGAGCGCACCGACGGGCAGGGGATCTTCGACCTGGAGCTGCCCGAGGGCCGGTACCGAGCCGACCTTGAGCTGGGTCGACGTAAGCTGCAGGCCCCGATCAGCCAGGTGTACCGCGGGAAGACAACCAGGATCAGCCTGACGGCGCGACCGGGAGTTGGTCAAACGGTTAAGGCCGGACCGGGCGTCACCGTGAAGGCCGGCGGGTACCGCCAGGGATCGTGGCAGCTCCTCGGCGCCCAGGACGGCCTGCTCAGCGGTCGAGTGACCTCCCTGCACCAGGATCACCAGGGATACCTGTGGCTCGGCACCAGCGCCGGCCTGTGCCGGTACGACGGCCTGAGCTTCCTCAACCTGACCGTGGCCGACAGCCTGACCGATCCCTGGATCACGGCCCTGGCGGAGGATCGATCCGGGAACCTCTGGATCGGCACCCGGGCCGGGGTCAGCCGGTACGACGGCCGGACCTTCACCCATTTCGGCGTGGAGGACGGCCTGATCGACCCGAGCGTCACCGCGCTCCTCGTCGACCGATCCGGAGCCCTTTGGGTCGGCACCGCCGGCGGCCTCTGCCGACTCGACGGTCAGGATATCGCCTGCTATTCCACCGCGCAGGGACTGGTCCGCAACCAGGTTACCGCCCTGACCGAGGACACCGATGGCGGTCTGTGGGTTGCCTGCGGCGGGCTTTGCCGATTCGACGGCCAAGCCGGATTCCTTCCGGCGGCCCGTTCGCCCCCGACGAGGTGGAGGTGCTGACCATCGCCACGAGACGGACCGCGGGGATCTGGATGGGAACCAACCAGGGATTGGTCCGGTTCGACGGCCGCGGTTGGTCCACCGTGCCCACCACCGGTGCTCCGCTGGTCAAGGAGATCTCCTCCTTGCTGGAGGATCGCGACGGCGTCCTGTGGGTGGGCGCCACCTCCGGCGGATTGCGGCCGATACGTACTCTTTCCAGCTACGACGGTCAGGTCTGGAGTCGAGGTGAAGAAGCCCTCACCGACAGGCAGGTGCTCGCTCTGCTAGAGGACCGCGAGGGAAATATCTGGGCCGGAACCACCAGCGAAGTGGCCAGGCACGATGCCGGGGGATTCGTCGGCTACGCCAGTGCCGATGGGCTGGCCGGCAACATGGTCCGGGCCCTGTTGGAAGACCACGAAGGCCGGGTGTGGGCGGCCACCGACAAGGGGCTGAGCTGGTACGACGGGAACGGCTTCACCGTCCTCACCGCCGAGGGACTGCCGCCCTTCTACGCCGAAGCGCTGGCAGAAGACCGCCTGGGAAGGCTGTGGATCAGCACCTACGGCAGCGGCCTGTTCCGGCTTGACCTGGCATCGCTGGCGGGAAAGGCCGGACCGCGGATCACCGTCGTGGGCGCCTCCCAGGGCCTGACCGAGACCCGACTGGGGAACCTGCACCTCGATCAACGGGGGAATCTGTGGATCAGCTCCAACGGCGGCGGGCTGATCCGCTACGACGGCCAGCGGTTCACCGCCTTCACCACCGCCGACGGACTCCCCTCGAACTCGATCGGGACGGTGGGCGACGGTCCGGACAGCGCCGTCTGGGTCGGCACTTGGGAAGCCGGCGTGAGTTTGCTGCGCGACCGGGTGTCGCAGAGCCTATCGCGCGAGAACGGCCTGCCGGGGAACCTTGCCGGCGCCCTGCTCCGGGATACGGCTGGGCGCGTGTGGGTGGGGCTCGAGCCGGGCGGCCTCTGCCGGTACGACGAGGACGGCCTGACCTGCTTCTCCACCCGCGACGGTCTGGTCGACGACGTGGTCCACGACCTGGCGATGGACGATCGCGGGGTGCTGTGGATCGCCACCGCCGGGGGCGTCAGTCAGTACGACGGCCGGGTCTTCCAGAGTCTGTGGCGGCGGGACGGGCTGCCGCGGGTGGAGGTCGTCCTCCCCGATCACCACGGCCAAATCTGGTTCGGTTCGTCGAATGGCCTCTTCCGCTACCGGCCGCGCCGGGCGCCACCGCCGATCTCGGTCACCGACGTGATCACCGACCGTCACCATGGACCGGTGCCCCACCTCAGCCTGCCCGCCGGCCAGCCGCGCGTGGCCTTCCTCTTCCGGGGGATCAGCTTCCGGACGGCGCCGGGGGCCATGCTCTATCGCTACCGGCTGGTGGGCCGGGACGACGACTGGCGGGTCACCTCGAACGAAAGCGTCGAATACGCGGACCTGCCCAGAGGCCGCTACACCTTCGAGGTCGTGGCCATCGACCGCGATCTGTCCTACTCCAGCGCCCCGGCCCGCGTGGAGCTCGAGCTGCACTGGCCGTACGCGCGGATCGCCCTGTGGTGTTCGCTGAGCCTGATCGGCGTGCTCGGCTGCCTGATGGTCGTCGCGATCCTCCGCCACGGCCGGGAAGCGGAGCGGGCCCGACAGGCCGCCGAGGTCGCCAACCGGGCCAAGAGCTCCTTCCTCGCCAACATGAGCCACGAGATCCGCACGCCGATGAACGCGGTGGTCGGCATGGTGGAGCTGCTCCTCGACAGCGAGACCGACCCCACCCGACGCAGCTACCTGCGCACCATCGACGCCTCGGCCGAGGCCCTGCTAGGCATCCTCAACGACATCCTCGACCTGTCGAAGATCGAAGCCGGTCGATTGGGCCTAGAGCAGACTCCGTTCAGCCTGTGGCAGATCCTGGACGGGGTGATGAAGACCATGGCCCTGCGGGCCCACGAGAAGGGCCTCGAGCTGGTCTGTCAAATCGCGCCGGAGGTGCCCGAGGAGCTGGAAGGGGACCCGGCGCGGCTGCGTCAGCTCCTGGTCAATCTGGTCGGCAACGCCATCAAGTTCACCGAGCAGGGCGAGGTGGTGGTGCAGCTTGCCCTGGCCGAACCGGTGACCGATGGCGAAGTCCGGCTGCACGGCTCGGTGCGCGATACCGGGATCGGGATTCCTCCGGAGCAGCAGCAGGCGATCTTCGCGGCCTTCACCCAGGCCGACGCCTCGACCACCCGGCGGTTCGGGGGAACCGGCCTGGGGCTGGCGATCTGCACGCAACTGGCGCAACTGATGGACGGCCGTCTCTGGGTGGAGAGCGAGCCCGGCCAGGGAAGCACCTTCCACTTCACCATCCGGCTGGCGCCGGCAGCGGCCGCGGCCGTATCTGGACCGGGGCCCGGGTCCGTGGCCGACCTGCAGGGACTGCGGCTGCTGGTGGTCGACGACAACGCCACCAATCGGCGGATCTTCGAGGAGACGGCGCGGCGCTGGCCGGTCCAGGTCGCCAGTGCCGAGAGCGGCCCGAAGGCCCTGGAGGAGCTGGCCCGGGCAGTCACGGCAGGTGAGCCGTACAACCTGGTGCTACTGGACCTGATGATGCCCGGAATGAACGGCCTCGAGGTGGCCGCGGCGATCGGTCAGCGACCCGAACTAGGCGCTCCGGCGATGATGCTGCTCTCCTCGGCCGACGACCCGTCGGACACCCGGCGCGCCCGCGAGCTGGGGGTCTGCCAGGTGCTGCGCAAGCCGGTGACGCGGCCCGAGCTGGAGCAGGCCGTGATCGCGGCCGCGGGGGCCGGCACGCGCGGCGAGACGACGGCACCGGTCCCGTTGCCGGTACCGGCCCCCGGCGCGGGGCTGCGGATCCTGCTCGCCGAGGACAACCAGGTCAACCAGATGGTGGCGGTCCGCATGCTCTCCGGCGCCGGCCACCAGGTCACCGTGGCCGCTAACGGTCTGCAGGCCCTGGAGCGGCTGGCCGCGGAGCCGTTCGATCTGGTGCTGATGGACGTGCAGATGCCGGAGATGGGCGGCCTGGAGGCCACGCGGCGCCGGCGCGAGATCGAGCGGCGCTCCGGCGAGCGGCACCTGCCGGTGGTGGGATTGAGCGCCAGCGCCCTGCACGAGGACCGCCAGGCCTGTCTGGATAGCGGCATGGACGACTTCATCGCCAAACCGGTCCGCCGGCAGGAGCTGCTGGCCGCGGTCGACCGCTGGCGCGGCGAGGCTGCCGCGCCGGACCAGGCGCCGCTTGACCTGGGAGATGAGCGATAGTGCCGCAACTTATTTCTCGGATGCAACACGAACAATGGCGACCATGCGCCTGTTAAGTCTTCGGCCTTCTCTCCTGACCCGGATCTGCTGCTGCTTCACCACCTGGCTCCTCCTCCTTTCGGGGTGTGGTCCCACCCTCCCGGCCCGGTCCCTTGCGGCTGCTGGCCCGGCGGCCGACGCGCGCTGGCTCGGCCCGGGACAGGTACCGGTGCCGTATCTCCGCGGCCCGGCCCTGGTCGTCGACGGCGACCTGGCCGACTGGTCCGGCCTGCCGCTGACCTATCTCGATCCGCGCTGGGACCAGACCTACGGCGACTACGATCCCGAGCCCCATCCGGACCGGGCCGCGATCCGGTTGGCCCGCGACGATGCGGCGTTGTACATGGCGGCCCGCGTGGTCGACGAGGAGGTGGTCAATCCCTACACCGGGCCGGCCCTCTGGCAGGGCGACTGCCTGGAGCTGTTCCTCGACCTGCGGCCGGCCGGGGCTGCCGACGATCCCGCCGTCCTCGGCGCGGACCGGTACACGGCCGGCTGCTACCAGCTCGTCTTCGCCCCGGTCGCTCCCGACGGACAGGCCCGCCCCCGGTGGGTCTGCCTCCAGTCCGACCCGGGAGCGCCGCGCTCGCTGGCCGTGGCCACCAGGCTCGAGGTGGACGGGTACAGCCTGGAGATCCGCGTCCCGTTCAACCAGCTCAACGGCGCGGCGGCGGCGCGCTTTGCCGCGCCTTTCGGCGTGGACTTCGGCGTCGAGGACGTGCGACGCACGACACCGGGTACGGCGCCGGATCAGGTCTGCCGGCCGGTCCAGTACCTCTGGCGCGGCCGACAGGGGAGCTACGCCAGTGCCGCCCACTTCGGCCGAGCCATCCCGGTAACCGGCAGCACCGGCAACGGTCCCCTGGTGCGGTACCTGTCGCCGCGATACGCCCTCCGGGACGGGGCCCATCGCTTCACCGCCACCGCGGTCTTCCGGGCCGACGCGGAGCCGGCCGACCTCTGGCTGGGCGTGCGGTATCTGGGAACCCCGGCCGACCTGCCGGGGGAACGGACCGCGAGTGGGGGAACGGCCGACGAGGCCGGGAGCTTTGCCGCGGTCGAGGATTCGGCCACGGCCTGGCAGGACTCGCTCCTCGGGGTCCAGGTGGTCGAGCGGGAGGTGCGGCTGACCGGACTTCCCGGCGGCCGGTACTGGCTCGTCTGCCAGGTCCCCGACGGCGGCGCCCTGCGGGCCGACACGGTCCAGGCGTACTACGAAGCCCGGCGCGATCCCGGTGCCCTGTTGCTGTGCGATCCGGCGACCGAAACCGGAACCGAGCCCGGCCTCATGGCCCAGCGCCTCCACTTGGTCGCCGACCGCTTCCACTCCTTCGGCACCGACACGGCGCGCGTGGAGCTGCTCTCGAGCCTGAGCGGCGCCCAGCGCTGGGCCCTGGCCGAGCAGGCCGACCGCGACCTGGCCCGGGTGATCCTGGAGATCTGGCCGGCCACGGCGGACAGCGGTCCACCGGTCTGGTCTGATTCGGTGCGCCTGACCGGGCAGTCCCGGGGGTTCCTCATCCCGTCTTCTCTTCTGCCTCCAGGACCCTATCTGGCCCGGGCCGCGGTGCACGACTCCACGGGCAAGGGATGGGCCGTGACCGCAACCCCGGCCGACAGCGTCCCTGCCGCCCTGCTGCTCGGGCTGCACCCCGGCCCTGCACCGGTTCTGGCCGCCCGGATGGACACCAGCCGCACCCGCTTCGGCCGGGCCGTTCAGGTCGCCGACCCCAACCGGCGGCGATTTCCCCTGGACGACGCCCGCGACTGTCACGCCCGATCCCTGTGGGACCTGCAGACCCACGAGGGACGGATCTACGCGGGGGCCGGGGGACCGGGGCTGGACCAGGGACCGGTGGACCTCTGGTCGATGGCGCCAACCTCGCCCCGGGGGAAGGTGGTGGTGGTCCACGAACAGACCATCGACGAGGAGGCGGCCGACCTGTTCGTGCCGGTGGACGGGAACCTGGCCGTGCCGGACACCGAGCCCGAGATCCCCGGGGATTCCGGGGCCTTGTACCTGCGGGAGCAGGGGCAATGGCGACGCCTCACCACCCTCCCCGGCGACGGCCACCTCGCCGACCTGGCCCGGCTCGACAGCGTGCTCTACGCCACGGCCGGGGACAGCCTGGGCGGAGGTCTGTACCGCTCGGCCGACCAGGGGCAGACCTGGTCGAGGCTGATCCCAACGGGATTCGCAGGCCTTATCGACGGGAGGTACGGCGAGCTGGCCCGCGTCGCCGGTGGCCTGCTGGTAGCGCATCACCTGGCGGCCCAGCACCTCCTCTTCGCCGACGGCAGCGGGCTGCGCCGGCTGGCTGTGCCCCTGTTCGCCGGAATCGAGCCGAAGACCTCGTCCCTGATGCCCTGGCGGCTCATCGAGGCCCAGGGCGGGGTCTACTACACCTTCCGGGACTGAGGGACGGACTCGGGGCCGCGGCCCCTGTTCTTCCTGCGTGACCCGAACGCGGGCGGCGCCCTGGTGGAGCCGTTCGCCGGGACGCGCGTGCAGGACCTGGTGGCCAGGGGGGACACGGTGCTGGTCCTGACTTCGGAGCCGGCCGACGCGGAGTTCAACGGCGCGGTCTATCGCTCAACGCGGCCCGAGGCCTGGACCCTCATCGCGGTCTTCCGCACGCCGGCCCTGGCTCGTTCCCTGGAGGAGTTGGACGGCGCGCTCTATGTTGGGCTGGCCTGCTACCCGGGCGAGATCCGCCCTGCCTCCGGTCAGGTCTGCCGCCTGGAAGCGCCCCAGCGACCAACCCCGCAGAAGGCCCTGAAGAAGAAGCCCCCCAAGAAGGCGCGGCGGCGATGACCGCCGGGGCTGTCCCGGCCGTTTTCTGGCGCTGCCGAATGACGGAAAGGACGCGGAGATGAAGTATCCTGTCGTGAACGGCCAGTCCCTGCCCCATCTGCCCTGGGAGGAGAAGCCGGCCAACTCCCGCGAGGTGGTCTGGCGGTACAGCCGCAATCCGGTCATCCCGCGGAACCTGATCCCCAGCTCGAACAGCATCTTCAACAGCGCCGTGGTCCCCTTCCGAGACGGGTACGCCGGGGTCTTCCGCTGCGACGACCAGTGGCGACGGATGGTGCTCCACCGGGGGTTCAGCCGGGACGGGTACCGCTGGGAGATCGATCCCGAGCAACTGCGGTTCCAGTGTGACGACCCGGAGATCGGGGCCTTCCAGTACGGGTACGACCCCCGCGTCTGCTGGCTCGAGGACCGGTACTACGTCACCTGGTGCAACGGGTACCACGGCCCGACCATCGGCGTGGCCTGGACCCACGACTTCGAGACCTTCCACCAGGCCGAGAACGCCTTCCTCCCCTACAACCGCAACGGGGTGCTCTTCCCGCGCCGGATCGACGGCCGCTTCGCCATGCTCAGCCGGCCCAGCGACACCGGGCATACCGCCTTCGGCGACGTTTTCTACAGCGAGAGTCCGGACCTGTGCTTCTGGGGCCGGCATCGCTTCGTGATGAAGCCATACCCCGAAAGTTGGCAGGGGACCAAGGTCGGCGCCGGCCCGACGCCGATCGAGACCGAGGCCGGGTGGCTGCTGGTCTACCACGGGGTGCTCACCTCGTGCAACGGCTTCGTGTACAGCGCCGGCGTGGCCCTGCTCGACCGGGAGCAGCCCTGGAAGGTCCTGGCCCGGTCAGGGCCGTACGTCCTGTCGCCCCAGCAGCTCTACGAGTGCGTCGGGGACGTGCCCAACGTGGTCTTCCCCTGCGCCGCCCTGTGCGACGCCGACACCGGCCGGTTGGCCATCTACTACGGGGCCGCCGATACCGTGACCGGCCTGGCCTTTGCCCGGGTCGACGAGCTGATCGACTTCGCCCGGGAGAACTCGGTGGTCTGACGCCCAAACGCGAGAAGCCGGGAGGGACTTCCCTCCCGGCCTCGATCTTCGTCTGGCGATGTGGGTCGCTCCGCCGCCCGGTCCCGCGGACCGATGGTACCTTCCCGACCGACCAGGCCCGAGGGTTACTCAGGCTCCGCGCTGACCCCGCCGGCCGCTGGTGGTGTGGCCTCCCCGGACGCCGGCGTCCCGGCCGCCGCGGAAACCGGACTGGGTCTGCTGGCCGAAGCGTTGCTCCCCTCGGCCCGGGGACCCGGACCGACCGGCCTCGCGCTCGCGGGCCTCGTTGACGTGCAGCTTTGCCCTCTCCCACTCGGTCTCGTTCAGCCCGGCAATGGCGTGCTCCCCCTCGGGGCGGGTCGCCATCTCGACGAAGCCGAAGCCGCGCGACTCGCCGCTGCGCTTGTCCCGCACCACCGCCGCCGTGACCACCTTGCCGAACGGCTCGAACAGGGTGCTCAGGTCGCGGTCCTTGGCGGTCTTGGGCAGGTTGCCGACGTAGATGTTCATAAGCTCCATCCTCTGGCGGTGATTAGTAGAGCGTCCGAGAAATAGGTTGTGACACCGAGCGGGACGAGTCGCCCGGCCAGCTAGGCGCGCGAACGTCCTGTATCGACAGACAGATACAGGAAGCGAGCGGAACGACGCTGGCCGGGATGAATCGGCCTGCGAATGCCAAGGTATTTCTCGGACGCTCTACTATAATCAACCGAAGACCCGGCGCATCCGCTCGCAGTAGTACTGCACGTTCTCCCACCGGGCGTCCCCGGCGATCCGATGGTCCGGGCAGGGCAGGAACCCGCCCAGGTCGACCAACCGCCGCAGTCGCTCCACCTCGCGGTCGACCGCGGCGTAGTCCCGGGCAAAGACCCGCTTGTCCATCCCCCCCACACCCAGCAACCCCCGACCGTATTGCTGCCGCCACGGCGCCAGCTCGGCCCCCCAGGTCCCCACCTCGATCGGGAACATGACGTTGACCCCGTGGTCCAGCCAGACCGGCACCAGGGTGTCGATCCAGCCGTCGCAGTCGAGGGAGACCAGGTCGATCCCCCGGTCGGCCAGCAGGGCCGTGATCCGGGCGTAGTGCGGTCCCACCTTGGCACGCAGCACCGCCGGGTTGACCAGCGGGCCGTTCTTGAAGGCGATGTCCTCCCAGAAATGGCCGACGTCGAAACCGACCCCGCTGGCCAGGGCCGCCTCGGTGCAGCGGTAGCACAGGTCGGCGTTGACCCGGATCATCTCGTCGAACAGAGCCTCGTCGTCGGCCTGCAGATAGCACAGCCCCTCGACCCCCAGGTAGTCGCGCAGGGCGCCGTAGAGGCTGCCGCAGTGCAGGAGGATGTGGGTCTGGCGCGACTCCGGCAGCAGGTACTCGCGCCCCCCCTGGTCGAAGCGGCGCATCTCCCCCCCGCAGTTCACCTGGGCGCCGTTGACCCGCTCGGGATGGAACTGCAGCCGCGGCACGAACTCGGCCTCCCACTCGGCCCGCCCCTTGAGGATGTGGTCGACGTGTGGCGAGATGCTCTGGTTGTCGTCGCTGTCCAGCACGATGGCGCCCGACCCGGTGAGCACCTTGCGGAACCCCTCGGGGGTCACCTCGAGCACGCGGGACTCGAACGGCGGGTCGATGCGGGCATTGGGTCCGAAGACGCGGTGGTAGTTCCCGTCGAACCCCAGCCTGCGGCTCAGCTCCTCTTCACCGGGCGAGGCGTCGCCGATCGGCCCCAGCTCCTCCAGATTTATATGCCCCTCGGCCTCCCACTTCTTCAGGGTATCACCCAGGAAGCCGAAGTGCAGCACCGGCAACCGGTCGTACGGCTGGTACCGCAGCACCGCCAGGATGCGCTCCCGGTCGTTCATCTCCCCTCGGCCCTTCCTCTGACCGACCCGCTCAGGGCCGGTTCGTTGGCGACAGCTCGGCGGCCAACTCCTGCAGCCGCCGCGTCAACTCGGTGACCGCCTGCACATAGGTCTCCTCCCAGGCCGGCACCGCCTCGGGGGCGTTCACCTCGACCTGGTGCCGCAGCCCGGGCAGGGGCCAGGAGTCGTACCCGTTGAACGGATCAACGCCGATGTACAACGAGCGGTTCCAGGCCCGCGTCGGCAGCCCGGGCAGGTAGATGAAGGCCCGTTCCAGACCGAGCAGTTGCCGATTGATCCGGCCGATCCGGGATGGCGTGACCCCCGATCCCCCCTCGGCCAGGAACCGGTCCCGACCGGCGGCGCAGGCCACGGCGGCCTCCTCCAGCGGCGTCAGGCTGGCGGCCAGCCGGCCCAGGTCGACGGCAACCCCGGCCTTGGCGGCCCGCTCCTTGAGCCCCTCGAGGTGCCGGGTCAGATCGGCCGGGTACCGGGCCACGTCGTAGGGGAGCAGGTCGGCGTTGGCCAGCCGCAGGGCCACGATCCCGTCGATCCGGGCCATGGTCGGACCGTACTCGAAACGGGGATCGCAGAACCGGACGAAGAACGCCAGGTCGTCGTACGCCGAGTGGTAGAGCGAGGCCCCGGACATCGAGATGGCCGACGAGGGAATCCCGAGGTGGGAATAGAAGCCGAGGTGATCCGAGCCGCCGCCCAGGTCGCCGATCCCCGGCTCCGCGGTCTGTCGCTCCGGCGGGTTCCAGGTCTGGTACACGGTCAAGGCCGTATCCGGGTGGGTCACGGCCTGGCTCGCGGCGATGATGAGCCCCTTGAGGGTGGGCGCCGCGGCTGCCCCGAAATGAGGGCCCGAGACCGAGACGTCGGCGTTGATATAGGCCACGGCCTTGGCGGTCAGCTCCTCGCGGAACTCCTCCACCCATTCCGTGGAGCCGATCATGCCGAACTCCTCGGCGTCCCAGTGGGCGATCTTGATCGTGCGCCGCGGCCGGAATCCCTGGCGCGACAGCTCGCCGAGGGCCTCGGCCAGGCAGAGGAGCATGGCGGTGCCGCCGTTGGGATCCTCGGCGCCGAAGGACCAGGCGTCGTAGTGGCAGCCCAGGATGATCCACTCGTCCGGGAACTCGGAGCCGGTCAGGGTAGCCACGACGTCGGTGATGCGGGTCAGCCCCAGCGGCTGCTCGACCTGCAGGCGCACGGTCAGCTCCGGCCCTCCCTGCAGGCGATAGGCAAAGGGGAGCCCGCCCTGCCAGCCGCCGGGAACCGGGTCTCCCTGCATCCGCTGCAGGATCTGCACGGCCGAGCCGTACGGCAGGGGGACCACCGGGATCGCCGGCAGCCGCACCTCCTCGGGTCGCAGGCGCTGGACCTTCCGGCGGCCGTCGGCCGGCAGGGCCGGGGCGAACGGGGTCAGGGGATCGCCGGTGTAGTCCAGGGTCAGCAGGGAGCCTCGCTGCACCGTGCTCTCGTTGGCCGTCTTCCCCTCGGGGTACGGGACCCCCGAGACGTACCCGCCGTCCGCCGGGTCGGTGTAGATGATCAGGCCCACGGCCCCCGCTTCCTGCGCGAACTTGGCCTTATAGCCGCGATAGTTCCCGCCGTACCGGGCCACGGCAATCT
>JBAZUN010000082.1:0-17316 GCA_041661365.1 Candidatus Latescibacterota bacterium | reverse complement strand
GCATCACCTGGAAGGAGCAGGCCGGGGTCGGCGCCATCCGCCACCTGGCCCAGCACCTGACCGGCGAAGACCCACTGAACACCGAGTGGATCTGGCAGAAGCTGTTCCGCGGCGACTTCTTCCCCGGCGGCCGGATCAGCACCTCGGCCCTGAGCGCCATCGACATCGCCCTCTGGGACATCAAGGGGAAGGCTCTGGGCCAGCCGGTGCACATCCTCCTCGGCGGCCGGATGCGCGACCGGGTGACCTGCTATACCGGGATCGGCGGCGCCACCCCGGAGGAGACGGCCCGGTCCGCCCGGGAGCGGGTGGCCGAGGGATGGCGATACCTGCGCCTGTCGACCATGGACCGCAACGGCATCCTGGAGCCGCGTACCGCGGTGCGGGACTCGGTGGATCACTTCGCCGCGGCCCGCGAGGCGGTCGGCCCCGAGGTCGAGATCTGCATCGACGTCCACACCCGCCTCGATCCGCCGGACACCATCCGCCTGGGCCGCGAGCTGGAGCGGTACGACCCCTTCTTCATCGAGGACCCGCTCCGCTGCGAGAATCCGCAGAGCTACCGGCTGGTGCGGCAGCACGTCAGCTCACCCCTGGCCGTGGGCGAGCAGTACGCGACCAAGTGGGAGTTCCGGCAGATGATCGAGGAGGAGCTGCTCGACTATGCCCGGATCGACCTGTGCATCGTCGGCGGCCTGACCGAGGCCCGCAAGATCGCCAACTGGTGCGAGACCCACTACATCAAGATCGTGCCCCACAACCCGCTCGGTCCGGTCTCGGCCGCGGCCTGCCTGCACCTCGACCTGGCCTGCGACAACTTCGCGGTGCAGGAGGGCGGCCTGATCGGACACCAGGTCATGGCCGACCTCTTCCCGGTGCAGGTCCCGTACCAGGCCGGGTACCTGCTCCCGCCGGAACGCCCGGGGCTGGGCGTGGAGTTCGATGAGAAGGCCGCGGCGCACTACGAGTTCCGCTGGCAGACCGGCCCCCAGCTCCGCCGGGCCGATGGATCGTTTACCAACTGGTAACGCTCAGTCGAAAGGGCATGCGGCATGGATCTCGCGCCACCCAGGGGTACCCGCGACTTCTTTCCCGAGGAGATGCGGCGGCGCAACTGGCTGTTCGGTCACTTCCGCGAGGTGGCTCGCCTCTTCGGGTTCGAGGAGTACGACGCCCCGGTGGTGGAGTCGGCCGAGCTCTACACCCGGAAGGAAGGGGAGGAGATCGTCGAGCAGCTCTACGCCTTCGAGGACAAGGGAGGCCGGCGGCTCGCGCTGCGCCCTGAGATGACCCCCTCGCTGGCCCGGCTGGTCCTGCAGAAGGGCTCGTCACTCGCCTTCCCCATCAAGTGGTTCGCCCTCCCTCAGTGCTGGCGGTACGAGCGCATGACCCGGGGCCGCCGGCGAGAGCACTTCCAGTGGAACCTCGACGTCTTCGGCGTTCCCGGGGTGGCCGCCGAGGCCGAGCTGCTGGCCGCGGTGGTCACCTTCTTCACCCGCGTCGGGCTCGGTGCCGAGGACGTGGTCATCAAGGTCTCGAGCCGCCGCATCCTTCAGGCTGTCCTTGAGGGGTTGAAGGTTCCCGAGGACCAGTTCGCCGCGGTCTGCGTCCTGGTCGACAAGCTGGAGAAGGTTCCCAAGGAGGCCGTGGCCGAGGGGATGGGCGCTCTGGGACTGGCCGGTGATCTGGTCGACCGTATCGTCGAGGTCACCTCCCTTGGATCGCTCGAGGAGGTGGCCCGGGTGATCGGTCCCGAGCACGCCGGAGTAGTGGAGCTGCGCGAGCTGCTGGCTTTGGCCGAGGGGTACGGTATCGCCGACTGGCTCCGCTTCGACGCCGGTCTGGTGCGCGGACTGGGGTACTACACCGGGGTGGTCTTCGAGGCGTTCGACCGCGGTGGCTCCCTGCGCGCCATCTGCGGCGGCGGCCGGTACGACCACCTGCTGTCCACCTTCGGCGGCAAGGACGTTCCCGCCTGCGGCCTAGGATTCGGGGATCCGGTCATCACGGAGCTGCTCGCCGAGAAGGGCCTGCTCCCCGAGCTGCGGCCACAGGTCGACGACGTGGTCTTTGCCTTTGCGCCAGACCTGAGGGCCGCGGCCATGCAGGTGGCCCGTCAACTGCGTGAAAGAGGCCGTTCGGTCGACCTGGTCCTCGATGAGCGCAAGGTCAAGTGGGCCTTCCGCCACGCTGACCAGGCCGGCGCCGCGCGGGTGATCCTGGTGGCGCCTGACGAGTGGGCCGTCGGCAAGGTGCGGCTCAGGGAGATGGCCACCGGCGAGGAGCGCGACCTGGCGGTGGAGGAACTGTCGTGACACAGATTTATACGATGGTCTGCGTGCGGGAGACACCTGGGACAGCGGTCACGGACAACCGGCTGATCGGCGCCACCAAATCATCGCAGGAGCCCCCCCGATGAGGATCGGCGTCTGCACCTGGAGCTTCACCAACTGCCACGCCGAGGCCGGCCGGTCGTTGGACCCGTTCGTCCCCGAGGAGTTGGCCCGCATGGCGGTCGACCGCGGCCTAAAGAGCGTCGAGTGCGCACCCGGACCGTTCCAGCAGCGCGGCCAGGCTCAGCTCGACGCCTTCCGGCAGTACCTCGACGACCACGACCTGTCGCTCTTCATCGACACCGGTGGCCAGAACTACGCCGAGGACAGCTCGCCCCTCATCACCGCGATCCAGGTGGCCGCCGCCCTCGGGGCCCGCGCGGTCCGCACCACCATCAGCGGGATGCTCGAGGGCGACCGCCGCCCGTTCGGCCGACAGGGATGGCAGACCTACCTCCAGTCGCTGGTCGAGCCGCTCCGACGGGTGATGGACCTGGCCGAGCGACATGACCTTCCGGTCGGTCTCGAGAACCACCAGGACGCCTGCTCGTGGGAGTTGGCAGGGCTCTGCGAGCAGGTGGGGAATCCCCTGCTCGGGGTGACCATGGACGTGGCCAATGCCCTGGCCGTCGGCGAGACCCCGGCGGCCTTTGCCCGCCGGGTGATGCCGCACCTGAAGCACGTCCACCTGAAGGACTACACCGTGCACCCGACCCCGTCGGGGTACCGGCTCAAGCGCTGTGCCCTGGGGGAAGGAGTCGTCGACTGGCCGTCGATGGTGGCGCTCTTCGACGCCGAAGCGCCCGAGATAGAAGGGTGCATCGAGCTGGGCGCCTCAACGGCCCGCCACGTCCGCATCCTGGAGGCCGACTACTGGGAGACCTACCCGCCGCGGCCCCTGGTCGAGGCGATCGACGCCATCCGGACCCTGCACCAGGCGGCCCGGCCGGCCGAGGAGGACTGGCGCACCCCGCACGAGCGGGGCGAGGACGCCCGGACCCGGGCCGCGTACGAGCTGGACCAGTTCGACCGCTCGGTCGCCTACGTGAAGACGCTGCCCTGAGGAGGCTGCCGTGAACGACCGGATCTTCCTCGCCCTCGGAAGCCTGCTCGGATTCCTCGCCGTGGCCCTGGGAGCCTTCGGCGGCCATCTGCTCAAGCCACGCTTGGCCCCGGACCGGTACGAGCTCTTCGAGATCGCGGCGAGGTACCACCTGACCCACGCCCTGGCCCTGCTGGCCGTGGCCTGGGCGTGCAGTCGCTGGACCGGTCCCTGGCCGGCAGCGGCCGGCTGGCTCCTCCTCGCCGGGATCGTGATCTTCTCCGGCAGTCTCTATCTGCTCAGCCTGACCGGCGCCCGCTGGCTCGGCGCGATCACCCCCGTGGGCGGCCTCTGCCTGCTGGCCGGCTGGGCCTGCCTGGTCCTCGCGGCCTGGAGGGGCGCGCTTGCGCCCTGACCGGTGAGGGTGGCGCCGCGACGCTAGCGCAGCCGGCCGAGCTGGTCGGGCACCGACAGCGTTGCCACCGGGTTCTCCAGCACGCCAATCCCGTTGCCGAAGGTCAGCCGCATGACGTCCCCGGCCTGCACCCCGCCGGGAAGGTCGGCCTCGGCGAAGACGATCGGCGTGCCCCAGTAGAGGACGCGGAGCTCGCCCGGCACCAGGGGCAGGCGGGAGAACAGCATCCGCTCCAGGTGGAACAGCCGGTCGGGCATGTTCAGCCGATCCTGGCCGGTCTCGCCCTGCTTGAAGGCCACCCGCTGGCCGGCTCGCGTCACCTCGCACGAGACCGGGACCACCCGGTCGTCGAACTCGTCGGCGGTGACCAGCACCGGCCCCAGGCTGGCGCACCCATCGGCCCAGTTCTTGGCCTGCGGCAGGTTGAGCGGATTGGCCGCCTCGATCCCGTTGTCGGTGACGTCGTTCCCCCCGGTGTATCCCAACCGCTCGATCCGCCCGGCGTGGTCCAGACCGTAGACCGAGACCAGCTCGGTCTCGGGCACCAGCCGCTGGGTGTCGGCCGGCCGGGTGATCGGCGCGCCGGCGGCCACCACCGCCTCCGGCTCGTTCTTGGCGAACAGCTCGGGACGGCCCCCGGCGGCGCACTCGCGGTACTTCTGCTCGTACACGTTCACCGAGCTGCCGGTGGCCTGCTTGGCCTCGATCTCCCGCAGCCGGGCGCTGTCGCCGTGGGTGACCCCGGCCAGCCAGACCCGCAGGGCATGGGGTTCGTCGACCGGACCGCTGACCGGCTTCAGCAGCCGCGGCCGCCCTGGCGCGCACCCGGCGAGCAGTTCGTCCAGCGCGAGCCTGGGAGCCCGTGCCGCCTTGGGGGCCAGGGCCTCGACCGCGGACACCAGCCCCCGGCGATCCCCCCCGGCCCGGTAGTAGATCTCGTGGACGCTCCTCGGGCCGGCGACGGCACGGGTCAGATCGATGACCTCCCGGCCGTCGATCAGCCCCACGTGCGGACCATCGCTGGGAACGACGAACTGCAGCAGCTTCATGGCTGGACTCCGGGAATCGGCATGAGGGTGAATGGAGGGACGAAGGGTCAGACTTCGGCGATGAACAGGGGGGCGCGGGCTGCCGGGACGATGCCGTCGCCTTCGGCCCGGTTCAACAGGTCCTCGATGGCGGTGGTTCCGTCGCGGCCGTACTCCAGGGTGTAGTCGTTGACGTAGAGCGCGATATGGGCCCGGATGACCTCGTCGTCGTCCTCCCCGGCGTGGCAACGGATGTACCCCTGCACCTCGGACGGATGAGCCTGGGCGTATTCGACGCTGAGCCGCAGGACGTGATCGAGGGAAGCAACGATCTCGGGCCCGAGGGAGCGGCGGGCCAGGATGCCGCCCAGGGGGATCGGGTGACCGGTGGTCTCCTCCCACCAGGTTCCCAGATCGAGCACCCGGTGCAGCCCGTGGCGTGGGTAGGTGAAGCGGCTCTCGTGGATGATGACCCCGGCGTCGACCTCACCTCGGGCCACCGCCGGCATGATCTCGCGGAACGGCAGCACCACCGGCTCGGGGGATTCTCGACCGAGAAACAGCCGCAGCAGCAGGGCCGCCGTGGTCAGCCTCCCGGGGATCGCCACCCGGCAAGCGGCCAACTCCCCGGGACCGAATGGGTCGCGTGCCACCACCAGCGGTCCGCACCCCCGACCCAGGGCGCCGCCCGTGCGCAGCAGGCAGTACTGGTCGCGCAGGTGGGCAAAGGCGTGAAAGGAAACCTTGGTGACGTCCAGCTCCCCGGCCAGGGCCCGCTGGTTCAGGGTCTCGATATCCTCGAGCAGTTCGCGGACCGACGGCGCGCCGGGGATCAGGCCGTGGACCAGGGCATAGAAGACGAAGGTGTCGTTGGGGCAGGGGGAGTACCCGAGGGTGAGGGCGCTCACGGCTCAGGACCTTCCCAGAGCCGCGGATCCCGCAGCAGGGCCAGGGCAGCCTGCTGGGCCCGGCGGGCGGCCAGGGGCAGGTCCCAGGCCTCCCGGTGCCGGTCCTCGACCCGATTGCTGATCCCGCGCAGCTCGAGGAAGCGCACCCCGTAGAGACGGCACAGGTGGGCCGCGGCCGCCCCCTCCATGTTCTCGCAGATCGCCCCCTGGCGCGCGGCGCGCTCCGCGGCCAGCGCGGCCAGGCCGGTGCACTCCTGCACCGTGACGAACGGCCCGGTCCGCACCATGCCTTCGGTTCCCGGCAAGCGGCGCAACGCCTCGGTGGCGAGGGCCACCAGCTCCGCGTCCAGCGGGAAGTCGTTGAAGTACCGGACCCCGTCCAGCTCCAGCACCGGGATACCGATGGCGTCGGCCGGCTGCCATCCGGCGGCGGTGCGGATCCCGAGGTCGCCGTACTGCTCGGAGGTGGCCAGGGCCAGGTCGCCGATCGCCAGACCGGCACCGGGGTAGGCCCCCCCGACCCCGACCTGCAGGAGCAGGGATGGACGGCGAGACTGCAGGACGCAGGTCAGGGAGTGGGCGGTGTTCACCGCCCCGAGCCCGCCGCACAAGAGAAGCGTCGGTCGGCCGGCCATAAGACCGTCCCGCCAAGGACGGCCCGCCACCTGCTGCTCGACCCCGTCCTCCAGGCCGGCCGCGAGCAGTTCCTGCTCGGACGCCGTCGCGGTGAGCACGACGATCCCGCTCACCGCCGGGTCACCCCTCGCGACGGCGGCGCTCGCCCCGCTCGCCGCGCTGAGCGACGGCCTGCATCCACTCCTCGACGTCGATCCCCTCGCGTTCGGGGTCGAGCGCCTTGGCGATCTCCCGTCCCTCGGCCTCGGATCGCAGAGCCAGGTTGACGACGAGGGGGGCGGCCCGCGCTTTCTCGTTCGCCATGGTGAAGAGCCCCAGGGTGGGCTTGCGGGAATCCTGGGGGTTGGGCTCGTACACGATCCCGCGCTCGCGGTTGTTCAGCTCCACCAGGGTGCCCACGGGGTAGAGGCCCAGGGTCTTGACGAAGAGGTCGACGACCCGCTCGTCGAACTCGGTACCCTTGTTCTTGTGGATCCGCAGCAGGGCCTGGTACATCGGCATGGCCGGCTTGTAGACCCGCTTGGCGGTGAGGGCGTCGTACACGTCCGCCACCGCGGTCATCCGGGCGTACCAGTGGATCTCCTCGCCCTTGAGCTGCAGCGGGTAGCCGCTGCCGTTGAGCATCTCGTGGTGCTGCGTGGCGATGGCGATGGCGTCGTCGCTGAACCCCCCGGTTTCGCGCATGATGTCGCCGCTGTGGGCGGCATGTTTACGCATCTCCTCCAACTCGTGCGGCTCGAACCGCCCCGGCTTGTTCAGCACCTCGAGCGGCACCCGGGTCTTGCCCACGTCGTGGAGCAGGGCGGCGGTGGTGATCATCGGGATCTCGCCGTGGTCGACCCCGTCGTGCAGCGCCATGGCGGTTACCAGGGTGCAGACGTTCATGCAGTGCATGGCGGTGTACGGATCGTGCTTCTTCAACCGGGTCAGACTGACCATGGCGTCCACGTTGCGCAGGATGCTCTCGGCCATGAAGCTGCCGGCCACGTGGACCTTCTCCACGTCCAGGTCCTTCCCCGAGGCCACGTCCTCGAGGGAGGTGCGCAGGGTGGAGGTGGTCTCCTCGCGGATCTCCTGAGCGCGCTCAATCTCCTCGTCGTAGTGGACCAGCCGTCCCGGGGGAGGCGGCCGCCGGTCGGGATCGGTCAGGGGCTTGACGTCAGGCGGTAGATCGGCACCCTTGTCGGTGTCGATGGTCACCATGGTCAGACCGGTCTCCCGCAGATTGCCGATCTGGTGCGGGCTGGTGAGCAGGAGACCACCGTCCTGGGCGATCTTCTCGTGCATGCGGCCGGTCAGCCGGGCCCGCTTGCTCTGGATTCCCAGGTTGACTGCCTTCAGGGCGGAGAGGTACCGGACCTCCTGGCCGTCCCGGTATTCGGTAACCGGCTCGGCCTCGAGGAACATCCCCACCTGGAGCTGGTCGATGGCGATGAGTTTCTTCATCGTTCCCTGCCGGGGCATGGACCCGTACGGTCCGGCCTGCGGTTCAGTAGGAATAGTAGGTACTGTACGCCCTGTGGCCTGTCAACCCAGGGTGCACCGGACGCGGAGCAGTCCGATGGCCGCCGCCCGCAGCTCCTCGCCCCTGGAGCTGCCCTCGACCAAGTGGAAGGGAACGGAGAGATGATTGGCCCTTCTGGTCCATTGGCACCCGAACCGGGCCTGTGCGGTCGATGCGTGCATGCCCGGCCAAAGCGCGCCGCCCCGAAGGGGAGCTGGCTCATCCGGTGCCGCCGGTCGATCACGGACCCCGGCTTTCCCCTGCACCCGGTGCTGCCGGTCAAGGTCTGCACGGGGTACGAGCCCACGCCAGCCCCTTGATCCTTGGCCGTCGGTCTCTCGGAGGGGTAGCTCTTCAGGTTCTGGGACGTGCCTGTCACGCCGCTCGCCCTCCCCTGTCCCAGCCCGTCGAGCATCGGCCGCACCCTCTCCCGGCCCGCCGCCGGCCGGACCGGGGCAGCGGGTGTCCCAGGAGGGATTGTTCCGACACCCGGCCGTCTTCCGGGAGCTGGCACGAGTCTTGCCACGGTACGCCTTCGGCAACGGGGGACGTTGGCCGCAAGCGCGGGGTTGTCGGGTCGGGTATGGGGATGACGCGGGGATGGGGGATGATCGGCGCAACGCGGTCGGCGTCCCTCTTGCCCTGAGAGCGCGTCAGCCGCGTCTCCCCCCATGGGCGGCTCATTCCTCCCAGCGACGGCGGTACCGTTCCTCGTCGCCCCGGGCCACGGCCTGATCGTAGACCTGCTGCAGCACCTCCAGCGCTTCGACCGCCTCGGCCGGTCCGCAGGCCGGCGCGCGGCCCTGCCGCACCGCCTCGACGAACTCCCGGTCCTGCGCCAGCACCCCGGCCTCGAGGCCGCCGGCCCCTTCCTCGGTAAAGACCACCTCACCCCCGAACCTCACCGTGTTTCCGGCCAGTTCGAGGACCCCGCCCTCGCAGATGAACCGCTCGCCGCCGGCCGCCTGGCGCGCGTTGTAGGACAGGCTGATGGTGGCGATGGCGTCGCTGGCGTACCGGATCAGCAGGCTGACGTCCAGCGAGGTGCCGGTCCGCGGGTCCAGCGGCGACAGCTCCCCCTGCACCCGGACCACCGGGCTGGCAGCGCACCACAGCGAGAAGTCGACCAGGTGACACCCGTGGTGGAAGACCACGTCGTCGACCCAACTGCGGCGGTACCCGGTCCAGCCGACGTTCTCGTGGCGGAGCCAGAAGGAGTAGCTCTGGTGCTGGTGGATCCGGCCGGCGCGGCCCGAGACCAGGAACTCCCGGACGAAGCGCTGGGCCGACTGGAAGCGCAGGGTATGGCCGGCCATCAGCGGCACCCCGGTGGTCCGGGCCAGGGACGCCAGGGCCCGAGCCCCTGGGCCCGACATGGCCACGGGGATCTCGACCAGGACCGGCTTCCCGGCCCGCAGGCAGGCCGCGGCCATCACGGCGTGCAGCTCGCTCGGCGAGGCAACGACTACGGCATCGACCGCGGGATCAGCCAGAACCGGCTCCAGCTCGGTTCCCCAACCGGCGAATCCCCATTCGGCGGCAAAGGCCTCGGCCGGTGGCCCCCGCCTCCCTATTATGGTATAAAGCCGCACCCCGTCGACCTGCCGCAGGGCCCGGGCGTGGAAGGCGGCGATCCCCCCATATCCGACGAGCGCTACTTTCATCGGCATCGAGGCGCCCCGGTTGGGTGCGGATCAGGAGGATTCAGAGACACTGCTCCACGAGCCCGTGGACCTCGCCGGCCAGATCCGGACCGAGGGCGTCGCGGGCGCGGACCACGGCGGCATGGTCGATGCCACAGGCGGCCAGGACATGGGGATCATACACGCCGGATTCCTCATCGGTGTACCCCAGCCGCAGGTCCTTGCACAGGTTGTCGGCGAGGTGGACCAGGCAGACCAGCGGCGCGGGGCGCGGACCGGTCGTGTGGTGCCGGCCGAGAGCGCCGACCAGACCCTCCCCTAGGTCGGCGTTGACCGCCAGGAGCTGGGCCACCCGCTCGTGGCTGGCCATGTCGCCCAGCTCGGCCTCGGCCTGGTGGAGCTGGTGCCCGCACCGAGGAGCCTGCGCCAGCACGCGGGCGAACCAGTCCCAGAAGAAGAAGCCGAGTACGAGCCAGCCGATGTCGTGGAGGAGCGCGCCGATCCAGTAGTCGCTGAACGACACCTCACCGGGCAGGGGCACCAGCCGCCGTTCGTGCAGCCGGTCGGCGACGATGGCGCAGCCCACCGAGTGGGTCCAGAAGCGCCGCAGGTCGAACTCGCTGTCCTCGGGGCGAACCAGGCTGTTGATCATCTTGATCTGCTGGGCGATGGCGGCAACCTTCTTCATCCCCAGGCGGACGATGATCTCGCTCAGGCTCATGCTGCTGTGACGGCCGCCGGGCGAGAACACCGGGGACCGGGCCACCTGCAGGAGCTTCATGACGATGGCGGGATCGCGGCAGAGGAGCTCCTCGAGCTGCGCCGTTGTCGTGCTGGGGTCGTTGACCAGACGCATCAGGCGCAGGACGATCTCCGGCAGCGTGGGCAGGGTGGAGATGCTGCGCAGCCGTCGCTCGACCCGCCGCCGCAGCGCCGGGTACGGGGTCTCGTCCAGCTCGCGGAAGAGGCTGCCGACGCCGTTCTCGGAGAGCACCCGAGCGACCACGTGCTGGAGCGACGTGGCCGCGCTGCCAAAGGCGGCCTCCCACGCGCACAGGTGCACGTTAGGCGTGCCCGCGCAGATCGGCCGCTGGACCTCGACCGATCTGGCCGGCAGAATGAGGAACACCGGGATGACGCCGCCGCGGCCCAGGGCCCCCACCAAGTGCGGGTCGGTGATGGCCTGGCTCTGGATGACGAAGGCGCACCGGACGGTCCGCTGTAGGGCCACCGTGGTGGCGGCCCGACCGAGCTCCTGGGTGGTCACGACGGACAGCCCGCACTGGTAGTTCAACTGTAGACTGAGGAACTTGGCGAGCACCTGCTGCGGCGTGCCGGCTTGCTGGCAGACCAGCGCCGACTCCAGCTCCACGGTCCCCTTCGGACTGGCGGTCACGTGGCTTCCTCGGCACGAACCCGCCCCCCCGGCGGGCGGAAGCCGGCGGGGGGGCGGGGAATGCGAGTTCCGGGCGTCGGGGGACCCGGAACGGTCAACGCGCGGCCCAGAGCATGCCGCGGCGCTGGAGCTCGCGGGCCTCCGACACCTCGAAGTCCCGGGCCACGTGTCCCAGCGAGGAGTAGAAGACCCGGCCCTTGCCCCAGGCCCGCTTCCAGACCACCGGCATCACCGTGCCGTTGACCCAGGGGGCGCTCTGCCGACCCTCGAAGGTGGCGGTGGCCAGCACCTGGTTCCCGGGGTCGGTGTGCATGTAGTACTGCTCGGACCTCATCGAGAAGTCGGACAGTCCCTGGGTGATCGGATCGGTCCGGTCGACGATCTTGACCCGGTAGTCGATGATCCCGTCCGGATGGGCCACCCACTGGCCACCGACCATGAACTGGTACTCGGTGTTGTTGCGGAAGGAGTCGCCCATCCCCCCGTGCCAGCCGGCGATCCCCACGCCGGCGGCCACCGCGTCGAGCAACCCCTTCTCCTGCTCCCGCTCGATCGTCCCCATGGTCCACACGGGAACCACCAGGCTCAACTCCTGCATCAGGCCGGCGTCCTTATAGGAATCGAGGGTATTGGAGACCACCACCTCGAAGCCGTCGGCCTGCAGGATCGGGACGAACAGCTCCGCGCACTGCCGCGGCTCGTGCCCGTCCCAACCGCCCCACACGATCAACGCTTTCCGTGCCATCACCTTCCCCTTTGAGGACGCACGCCGGTCAGCGGGCGCCGCGCGCCAGCCCGTTCCCCACCAGGTACCGGTAGCTGGCCTGCACCGCCTCGACCATATCGGTGGCGCACCGGTCCAGCTCGACGATCAGCCATTCGGCCGTGACCTGGGCCGCCTGGACGATCGGCGGGAAGTCCATCTTCCCCGAGCCGACGGCGGTCATGTCGGCCTGCGGATCGCAGGGGCCGTCCTTGAGGTGGAGGAGCGGGGCGCGCTCACCCAGCTTCTCGATCACCGCCACCGAGTCCCCACCGCCGGTGTTGACCCAGTAGGTGTCGACCTGGAAGAAGATCCCGGGGTTGAGGTGCTCGAGCAGCAGCTCGAACCCGGACCGACCCTCGACCTGACCGAACTCCCAGTAGTGGTTGTGCAGCCCCAGCTCGAGGTCGTATTCGGCGGCCACCTCGTGCGCCTGGTTCCACCGGTCGCAGAGCGCCTTGACCCCGTCGACCGTGGCAAAGGCGTCCCGCGGCGTGCTGGAGATGATGCGCCGCACCTCCATCACCTTGGCCAGCTCGATGACCTCGTTCTTCTGCTTCCCCACGGGCAATTGGGTGTGGAGGCTGCACACCTCCAGCCCCAGGTCGGCGAACAGGTTGCTGGCCTCATCGGCCGTCGTGCCCGGGAACCCGGCCGGCTCCACCCCGACGTACCCCATCTCGGCCACGCGGGTGACCACGTTCTTGAAGTTCCTCGCGAGCTGTTCCCTCAGCGTGTACAACTGGAGGGCGATCGGAGCAGGCATGGGACCGTTTCCTTTCCTTTCGTGAGGAGTGGGGATCTCCGCCGGTAGAACCCCCTCGACGGGACAGCACCGGCATCTGCCGGTTCTATTCTATAACAAAACCGCCCCGCGCCTGTCAAACCCGTCAAGGATCGGGGAGGCTTACCTCGGCGTAGCAGTTCTCGGTCTCCCAGAGCACCACCCTGACCAGGGAGACCCCGGTGCCCGCGAGCTGGGCCGGTCCGACCACCTCGAGGAGGTACCGGGCCAGGTTCTCGGCCGTGGGGTTCCACGGCAGCGCGAAGTGCTTGTGGCCCGGCAGGCGTTCCCGGTAGATCGCGGCCACCTCGTCGTCCACCTCGTGGTAGACGAAGCCGTGGTCCCAGTGGGCGTCCACCCATCCCCCCAGCCGCTCCTTGAGCACGCCGAAGTCGACCACCCTGCCTACGGCGTCCAGGTCCTCGGCGGCGGCGTGGAAGAAGGCGACGTAGTTGTGCCCGTGCAGATGGGCGCATCGGCCCTCGTGTCCCAGGACCCGGTGCCCGGCGCAGAACTGCACCCGCCGCACGGCGATGGTTGGCGTCACGCTGGAGTCCCTCCTCTCAGGTCTCGGCCAGCAGCCGGTCGACGATCTGCTGGCGGTACTCCGGCGACAGGGTCTGGAAGTAGGCGCTGTACCCCGTGACCCGCACCACCAGGTCGGGGTACTTCGAGGGATCGGCGTGGGCCTCGAGCACCTGCTCGCGGGAGACCACGTTGATGTTGATCAGGGTGCCGCCCAGCTCCTCGTGGCCGGTGATCAGGGCCTCGACCGCCTCGATCCCCCCCAGCTCGTGGGACAGGTGGCTGTCCAGGTCGAGCTGCAGCGGCGCGCTGTTTCCCCATCCCGGCTGGACCGCGGCCACGGCGTTCGATTTTGCGGTCGGCGCGGCCCCGCCGTCGGCCATGAAGCCGGGGTCGGGGTTGGCGCTGTGGGAGATCGGCTCGCCGGCCCGCCGGCCGTTCGGGGTGGCGCCCAGGCCGCGGCCGAGCTGGCCCACGATCCCGTGCGAGAACAGCCCGGGGAGCACCGTGTACCCGTCCGGCGTCGGGCTGTTCCGCATCAGGTCGGTATAGAGCTGACCGACCCGCCGGGCCCAGCCGTCGGCCGGCGCCTTGCCGGTGCCGAACCGGGGCACGCCGCGGAGCATGAGCCGGACGTTCTCGGCGCTCTCGAAGCTCCGCTCGAGGTGGCCGGCCAGCTCCTGCCAGGTCAACCGTCCTTCGCCGACTACCCGCTGCTCGACGGCGGCAAAGGAGTCGGCCACCGTGGCCAGGCCGACCCCGTCGCAGGTCAGGCGGTAGATGTCCACCCCGCCCTCGGCCATGTCCAGGCCGCGCTCGACCGTCCCGTGCATGAAAAGGTTGAGCACGATCTCCGGGGAGTTGCGCGAGTGGTGGCGCATGTGCCAGTCGAACCCCCGCTTGATGGTGTCGACCGCCACCCCGAGGTGATGGACGTACCGGTCCCACAGGGCCTCCATGGAAGGCTCCCCCGGTCCGGCCGCCACCTCGCGGAAGGCGTGCAGGAAGGGGGCCCCCAAACACATCCGGGTGACGTCCTGCAGGCAGTACTCGATCCCCGGCAGGGCGGTCCAGTTGCACCCCACCTTGGCCCGCATCCGCGCCACCGACAGGGGCACGCCGTTGCGGGCGTACCCCTCGTCCAGACCGCGGGCGCAGGAGTAGCAGCAGCCGGTGCCGTCGGCGAAGAGGTACTCGATCGACCGCCGCAGCAGCTCGGGGTTGAGACCGTCGTGGACCCGCACCGCGATGTTGATCGGGATCCGGAGGCGGTGCATGGCCTCGAGGATGAGGAAGGAGATCGGGCTGGTCAGGTCCCGGCCGTCGGCCGGGGCCGGTCCGCCGATCTGCGAGTAGTGGGTGTCGTTGAAGAACAGGCTGGCCACGCACCAGATCGCCTCGTCGTCGGTGACGCGGCCGGCCGCTCGATCGGCCTCGTAGAAGGGCCGCAGCAACTCGTCGAGCTGCCCCAGGGCGCCGCCGCACCCCCACATCCGGTCGAGCGACTGAAACCAGGCCAGGAACTGGCAGGCCTCGCGCAGGGTGCGGGGTGGCCCATCGATCAGCCGCTCGTTCATCGCGGCGATCTCCAGGTAGTTCTCGCGCCGCTCCGGGGCGGTCTCGGACGCGGCCAGCTCGCGGGCGTGGGTCACGTGGCGGCCGATCCACTCCTGCACCCCCAGGACCAGGGCCTCCTCCCCGTCGTAGAACGAGGGGTCCTGGGGCCGGTTCAGGGCGCGGTAGCGACGAAGCCGCTCCAGCAGTCCGCCCCAGCCCAGGTCGAGGCCGATCTGCATGTCCGGGCCGCAGTGGTTCATCCCGCCGATCCCGGTGTAGAGGATGTTGTACTTCTGGTGCAGCTCGCGGAGGTGGACCGGCCGGTCCTCGGGCCGCCATCCCCCCAGACCGGGAGGGCCCTGGACCCAGGCCCCGGCCAGGGCGCTGTCCGGATGGATGTAGACCGGGTGGACCTGCAGCCAGCGCCGGAAGTTCTCCCCGAGACAGCGCGCCCCGTAGCAGCCGCCGTCGGGGTGGTTGGAGACCGGGGTGAAGGGGATCGGCTCGTCCCACGGCACCCAGCCGTGATCGTCGATGTCGAAGAACCCGCGGCGCCGGACCTTCTCGTCGGTGTGGGCGGACTTGGTCCGTCGGAGTCCCTCGATGCGCTCGTCGCAGGTGCGGGATACGGCGTCGGTGATGCCGGTCATGCCTGGTCTCCGTAAGGGGTTGTCGAGCCGGTCAGGGCCGCACCTCGGGCAGGTGTCGCCGGGCGATCTCGACCAGCCGGGTCAGGGTCTGCTGGTCAGGAGTAGTGAATCGGTCCTCGGGGGGCAGGCCCAGGCTGCGCCGCTTGGACCCGCCCAGGGGATGGTACGGGATCAACTCGTACCGGCTCAGGTGGCCCAGACCGGCCAGGTAGCGGGCGATCGCCTCGATCTCCGCCTCGCGGTCGTTGACCGACCCGATCACCGGGGTGCGCACGATCAGCGGCACGCCCCATTCGTCGAGCCGCTGCAGATTGGCGCGGCTTCGCCGGCCGTCGTTCCCCACCCACGTCCGATGGAGCTCGGGGTCGGCGGCCTTGAGGTCGTAGAGCGCCAGGTCGAGGACCGGGACCAGCTCCTCCAGCCACTCCCAGGGGTAGTTCCCCGCGGTCTGGATGGCCGTGTGGATCCCCAGGTCCCGGCAGCGGCGCAGGGCCTCGCCCAGGAAGGGGCGGTGCAGGACCGGCTCCCCGCCGGAGAAGGTGACCCCACCGCCGGAGCGGCGGTAGTAGACCTCGTCCTGACGGATCTCGGCCACGACCTCCTCGACCGACATGGCCCGGCCGGCCAGGGTCAATCCGCCGCTGAAGCATTCCTCGACGCACCGGCCGCAGGCCCGGCAGCGGGAGCGGTCGAAGCCCTTCTCGCCGTCGACCAGGGAGTGGGCTCCCTCGGGGCAGACCTCCACGCAGCGGCCGCAGCCGATACACCGCTCGGGGAAGGTCTGGACCTCGGGATCGCGGCGCAGGGACTCCGGGTTGTGGCACCAGGCACAGGTGTTGGTGCATCCCTTGAGGAAGACCGTGGTCCGGATCCCCGGGCCGTCGTGGGTCGAGAAGCGCTGAAGGTTGAGCACGGTGGCCGTGACCGGCCCGGGTACCGACCGGGGATCCGGGAGCGGGTCGCACTCCTGAAAGATGGCCGCGTCCGGGCCGGCCGGTCGGCCTGTCGCGGTTCCTGGCATCGGTTTATCTTACTCCCCGTTGCGCCCGCTGCACCATGGTTCGCCCGGTGAGCTGGAGTCCGCGGCGACCCTGGTACAAGCGAGTCAAATCGAGTCAAGAAGATACACACGCGGTACGCGGCCTGCCAGAGGAGCCCACATGCCGACAGCCCTCGGCATCGACACCGGCGGCACCTACACCGACGCCGTCCTGATCGATCACGCCACCGGCGAGGTGCTCGCCAGCGCCAAGGCCCTCACCACCCGGCACGACCTGGCCATCGGCATCGCCGGCGCCATCGAGGGGGCCTTTGCCGCGGCCGCGGCCACGGGTCGGTCCCTCGTCCCGACGACCATCGACCTCGTCGGCCTGTCCACCACCCTGGCCACCAACGCCATCGTCGAGGACCGGGGCACCCCGGTCTGCCTGCTGCTGGTCGGGTACGACCAGGAGTTCATCCGCCAGAGCGGCTTCGAGAAGGAGCTGGTCACCCGGGACGTGGTCTACGTCCGGGGCGGGCACGACGGCGAGGGGGACGAGGTCGCGCCCCTGGATGAGGAGGCGGTGCGACGGGCCGTCCGCGAGCGCGGCCACCGGGTCGAGGCCTTTGCCGTCTCCGCCTATTTCGGCGTGCGCAATCCGGCCCACGAGGTTCGGGCCCGGGAGCTGATCGAGCAGGTCAGCGGCGAGGCGGGAGGCGAGCCCCTGCCGGTGACCTGCGGTCACGAGCTGACCTCGCGGCTCGACTCGGTCCGGCGAGCCACCACCGCGACCCTCAACGCCCGCCTGATCCCCCTCCTCCGCGAGCTGATCACCACCGTGCGCCAGACCCTGGACCGCCAGGGGATCCCGGCGCCGCTGATGATCGTCAAGGGGGACGGCTCCCTGGTTCAGGCCGACTGGGCCATGCGCCGGCCGATCGAGACGATCCTCTCCGGCCCGGCCGCCAGCGTCGTCGGCGCCTGGCACCTGGCCGGCCGCAAGGACGGGTGGGTCATCGACGTGGGCGGCACCACCACCGACATCGCGGTGCTCCGCGACGGCTTCCCCCGGCTCAGCCCCGAGGGTGCGCGGGTCGGTCGGTGGCGGACGATGATCGAGACCGTCGACGTCCACACCGCCGGCCTGGGC
>JBAZUN010000081.1:14935-17380 GCA_041661365.1 Candidatus Latescibacterota bacterium | reverse complement strand
GACCGGCGGCCAGGTGGGCGACGGTCCCGACGAAGCCGCCCACGACCAGCCAGAACGGCATCAGCATCCCGGTGAGCACCGCGCCCAGGTGGAGGGTCACGGCCACCGGGGCCGCCGGGAGCAGGTCGCCCAGGTACGGGGTGAGATCGAGGAACGGCACCGGCAGGATCGAGGTTCGCGCTCCGAGGAGCGCGGTCACCGCCGGGAGCCCGACGTAGAGGATGCCGAAGGCCGCGCCCACCAGGGCCCCGAGGCTGAAGACCGGCCACTTCCAGGTGCGGGTCTCGGTGCCGCCCTCCTCGGCCAAGGCCATCGACGACAGGGCCGCGGCCGGCGCGGTGGGGAACGGCAGGCGCTCGTGGTCCGAGGCCGCGCGGAAGAAGAGGTACCCGGAGGAGAACCAGGCCAGGCGACCGACGATGGTGCCGATGACCATGACCGCGATCGGCCACAACCAGTCCCGGTGGAAGAGGGATCGCTCGGTCAGGGCCGCGGACCCTGCCCCCGGGACCCACCACCTGGGAAGGAGCTCGGCTACCCCGGCCCCGATCGCCTCGGCCGAATGGGCGAAATACTGGCGCCAGAGGAGCTCGACAAAGGCCCCGTCCTCGCGCGACACCAGGGCCGAGGCCACGTAGACGAGGAGGAAGATCTCCTGCCGGCGGAGGGAGATGAACGACCGTCTGGCCAGCTCGACGAAGAGCACGGCCGCGAGCCAGGGACCGGCCCCGCTGATGCCGCCGCCGCTGAACAGGCCCAGGTAGAGCTCGCCCGGGGTCAGGACCAGGGCGATGAAGAGCACGCCGAGGAGGGTTCGCAGGGTGAGCCCGCCGTGGAACTCCCCGGGGGGCTCGAGCAGCCCGCGGTACTCCTCAACCTCAGCCCAGTGACGCCGGAACCTGCCCTTCCTCATCGTCCGCTCGGCGCCGCCTCAACCGTGCCCGCACTCACCTCACCGGACCCCCATCTGCCGCAGGTTGCGCAGGCTGAGGGCCAGGCTGTCAAAGGGATCCCGGCGGCAGACGTCCTGCTCGACCAGATACCACTCCACGCCGCCCTCGCGGCAGGCGGCGATGATCTCGGGCCATTCGAGATTCCCCTCCCCGACCTCGGCGTAGACCTGCTTGCCGTCGATCATGGCCAGGTCCTTGAAGTGGACCAGGGGCATCCGGCCGCGGAGCCGGCGCAGCCAGGTCACCGGGTTGCCGCCGCCGTGCTGGATCCAGTAGGTGTCGATCTCGGCCGAAAAGAGGGCGGGATCGCTCTCGGCGTAGAGGATCTCCAGCCCGGTGCGGTCGCCGAACCGCTCCAGCTCGAAGCTGTGGTTGTGGTAGCTGAAGGTGAGTCCGGCGTCGATCAGGGGACGGACCGCGGCCGAGGCTTCGCGCGCGAAGCGAACGAACCCTTCCTCGCTGCGAAAGCCCTGCGGCATCCCGCCGATCGCCACGTGACGGCACCCCCAGAGCCGGTGCTCGGCGATGACCCGTTGCGGATCCTCGACGATCTGCTCGTACCCGATGTGGGTGGCGACGATCTGCAGCCCGTGGGCGTCGGCCAGGTCGCGGAGCTGCGCCGGCTCGATCGGGCCGACCCCGGAGACCTGGACGGCCTCGTACCCGATCTCCTGGAGCCGGGCGAAGGCGGTCTTCACCTCGGCCGGCGTCTTGACGAAGTCCCTCACTGTGTAGAGCTGGGCCCCGATCACCGAACCTGCCATGGTCTTCCTCCTGCTTTGGGTGCGGCCTGTCCCGGACGCGCCCGAAGGGGCGCAATATAGGAGCCCGAGAGGTTATCGGCCAATCGGGATCGGGCGGCTTTTCTCCGGCCGGGTCGCGGGCCTATATTCGTGCCGCTGTTCCTTCACCGGAGTTGGGCCCGTGGCGGGGGCGTTCCCGCCGTCCAGCAGGTCATTGCCAGGGAGTCCGTCGATGTCCGCGGAGAAGAAGCTCGAGGAGTTGGGAATCGCGCTGCCGGCCCCGCCTCAGCCGGCCGGGGCCTACACCCGCGCCGTGCGCCACGGCGAGCTGGTGTTCGTGGCCGGGCAGTTGCCGATGGAGGAGGGGAAGGTCAAGTACCTGGGCAAGGTCGGTCGCGAGCTCGATCTCGACGCCGGATATAAAGCCGCGCGGCTGTGCGCGCTGAACGCGCTGAGCGTGCTGCGGGCCGAGCTGGGCTCCCTGGACCGCGTGGTCCGCATCCTCCGGGTGGCCGGGTTCGTCGCCTCGGCCGAGGGATTCACGGCCCAACCCAAGGTAGTCAACGGCGCCTCGGAGCTGCTGCACCAGGTGCTCGGTGAGCGCGGGGTGCACGCCCGCCTGGCCGTGGGCGTGTCCGAGCTTCCCCTCGGAGCGGCCGTGGAGCTGGAGGTGACCGCCGCGGTCGAGTAACGGCGGCGGGCGCGATCTCAGCCGGCCGGCGTCGGGTCCGGGGGCAAGGCCGGGGACG
>JBAZUN010000081.1:0-14925 GCA_041661365.1 Candidatus Latescibacterota bacterium | reverse complement strand
AGGAAGCGGGCGGGACCGCTTGGTCAGCCGAGGCCGGTCCAGCGTCGGCCCCGGTAACGGTGCCGGTCTCCGCGGACTGCGAGGCCGCGGGGTCCGAACCGTCGTCGCCGGCCAGGAGCCGCCTCAATTCCTCGCCGTCCATCACCTCCTTCTCGAACAGCACCGCGACGATCCGCTCGAGCGCCTCGCGACGCTCGCCGATCACTGCCTTGGCGCGGACGTACCCCTCGGCGATGATCCGGGCCACCTCTTGGTCGATGCCGCGCGCCGTCTCCTCGCTGCACTCGCGCTCCGCCGTGGGCAGACCGAGGAACTGCGGGCTGCGCGGCTCGCGCCGGGCGACCAGTCCCACCAGGTCGCTCATCCCGTATTCCTTGACCATGCGGGTGGCGATCTCGGTGGCCTGTTGCAGATCGTTGGCCGCACCGGTGGAGATCTCGCCCAGGACCACCTCCTCGGCGGCCCGGCCCCCCAGGATGGAGCAGATGGTGTCGAGCAGCTCCTCGCGGGTCATCAGGTACCGGTCCTCGGTCGGCATGTTCAGGGTGTAGCCGAGGGCCGCCACGCCGCGGGAAACGATGGAGATCTTCTGCACCGGATTGGAGTGGGGCAGCAGTTCGCCGACCAGGGCGTGGCCCGCCTCGTGGTAGGCCACGATCCGGCGCTCCTGGTCGTTGAGCACGCGGCTCTTCCGCTCGAGGCCGGCCACCGAGCGCTCCACCGCCTCCTCGAGCTCGGCCATGCTGATGGACTGCTTGTCGCGGCGCGCGGCCAGCAGCGCGGCCTCGTTGACCACGTTGGCCAGGTCGGCGCCGGCGAACCCGGGGGTGCGCATCGCCAGCTTCTTCAGGTCGACCTCGGGACTGAGCTTCACCCCCCGGGCGTGGATCCGCAGGATCGCCTCGCGGCCCTTGACGTCGGGCCGGTCCACGGCCACGGTGCGGTCGAAGCGGCCCGGCCGGAGCAGGGCCGGGTCGAGGATCTCCGGGCGATTGGTCGCCGCCATCAGGATCACCCCGGCGTTGGTCTCGAAGCCGTCCAGCTCGGTGAGGAGCTGGTTGAGGGTCTGCTCCCGTTCGTCGTGGCCGCCGAAGGAGCCGACCCCACGGGCCTTGCCCAGGGCGTCCAGCTCGTCGATGAAGACGATGGCCGGGGCGTGCTTCTTGGCCTGGTCGAACAGGTCCCGTACCCGGGCCGCGCCCACGCCGACGAACATCTCGACGAAGTCAGAGCCGCTGATCGAGAAGAACGGCACCTCGGCCTCGCCGGCGACCGCCTTGGCCAGGAGGGTCTTGCCGGTGCCGGGGGGACCGACCAGCAGGACCCCCCGCGGGATCCGGCCGCCGAGGGCCTGGAACCGCTCCGGGGTCTTGAGGAACTCCACGACCTCCTGCAGCTCCTCCTTGGCCTCGTCGATCCCGGCGACGTTCTCGAAGGTGATCCCGGTCCCCTTCTCCATGAAGACCTTGGCCTTGCTCTTGCCGATCGACATCAGGCCGCCCGAGCCGCCGCCCATGCGGCGGGCCATGAGCATCCAGATGCCGACGAAGATCAGGGCCGGCAGGACCCAGGAGATCAGGGTGGTGAGCCAGGTGTTGTCGACCTGCTGCTGGTAGGTCACGCCGCGCTGGTGCAGCATCTCGACCAGGCCCGAGTCGTCGACCTTGGCGGTGACGAAGGCCCGGGTCTTCCCCCCCTCGTTGACCTCGCCCCGGATGTACTCGGTGCCGATGGTGCACTGGCTCACGGCACCGGATTCGACCCACTGCCGGAACTGGCTGTAGGGCACCGTGTCGACGTGGCCGGCGAAGTAGTTCTGCAGGGTGAGGAGGAGCAGCAGGATCAGGACGGCATAGGCGATCGAGAGCTGGGTCTTCTTCTCGATTTTCATTCCTCAGGATCCGGTGTTGCGGAGATGGCGCGCGCTGGGAGGGAGTGGATCGGTACCCGCGGGCAGTCGATTCCTGCCGGCAGGCACTGAGCGAGGAGGGAAGATAACCGGCGGTCAGAAGCCGGTCAAGGCAGAGCAGGGAGCCGCGGACCTGGAATCGGATGCGAACTGGATCGAGATCGGGCCGGAGATCAGACGGGTTGAGCCCCACTCGGGGGTACGGGCCCAGGCGGCACGGCCGTCTCGGCCTCGAGCAGATCGAGGAGGGCGGCGAGGTCGTCGTCGGTCAGCGGGCCGGGCACGACCACGTACCCCTGGCGCAGGAAGTCCTGCCGGGGAAGCGGGCCGAGGGACGGACGGAGAAGTCGATGTCTGACGGGCATGGCAGGTTCCTACGTCCGATATATCGGCACCGAGCCCGACCGGTTCACCCCCGTCGGGCCGCGTAGATCCGTTCGCCGTCCTCGAAGATCCCGGGCCACGCCCATCGCCGGCCGGCTTCGAGGCGGTCCCGGGTGTTGAAGGTGAGCAGCTCGAAACCGGTGCGCTCCAGCAGCGAGAGGTACCGCGAGGGGGGCAGGACCTGCAGGTACCGCACCTCCTCGTCCTCGTCGTCGATGAACCGCTCCCCCAGCTCCTGCTCCTTCACCGGCAGGCCGAACAGCCGGCCGCCGCAGAAGCGCAGGAAGCCGAGCAGCCGGTACGGCGCGTACCGGTTCAGGGCGAAGATCGAGTGGGTGGTGAAGAGGAAGACCCCGCCCGGACGCAGAACCCGGTGAACCTGGCGGAGGACCTGCTCCTTCTCCGCCAGACCGGGGACCAGCTCGATCCCGTTGTACGAGAACAGGGCCGCGTCGAAGGACTCGTCGGGAAGGCTTAGCCGCGCGGCGTCCATGACCTCGAAGGTGACCGTGACCCCGGCCAGCTCGGCTTGGTCGCGGGCGGTCTCGATCATCCCCTCGCTGAGGTCGACGCCGACGACCTCCAGACCCAGTTCGGCCAGGGCCACCGAGGCGCGCCCGGCGCCGCACCCAAGGTCGAGCAGCCGGGCCCCGTCCGGGACGTGCTCGAGGACCAGCAGCTCCTCCGCCGGCCAGAGCCCGACCTCGGTATACCGGGCCACCACCCGCGGGTCTTCATAGGTCCGGCGGACCAGGTCGCGGATGACCTCCTGCCGCCCCTCAGCCACGAAGCACCCTCCCCGCGACCTGACCTGGTCAGCGCCGGCGTTTCCCTCGGCGGTGCTTATGGGGCTGTTCCGGTGTCGCCGCGGTCTCGGAGATGAGCGGCGCTGCCTCGGCGGTCTCGGTTGGACCTGGCCCCTCGCCGTCCGTCGCCGGATCGGTCGGGGTCTGGCTTCCCCCCTGGACGAACTTGTGGTAGAAGAAGCTCCCCCAGATGATGACCAGCCCGATGATCGAGACGATCAGGATCGTGCGATCGGGCTCCACCATCTCTTCCATGCACGCCTCCTTGGGTCGGGATCTCCTCCCGAGGTGGGGCCGCCGCCTCAGCTCCGGGTCCGGACCCCGGCATCCGCTCGCTCGCCCTTGATGACGGAATCGAGCGCGGCGACGACCTGCCCGACGCTCAGCGCCCGCAGATCCGGAACCCTGACCAGGCCGACGGCCGGCTGACCCGGCGCCACCCAGCGCTCGGGATCCTCGTCGAAGAGGCCGACGACCGGGACGCGAAGTGCCATCGCCAGGTGCAGCAGGTCGGTGTTGCAGGCGATCAAGGCCCGGCATCCCTGCAGCAGGGCCGCCACGCTGGCCAGGTCCTCCTGGGCAAAGAGGATCGTCCGCTTGCCGTAGGTTTCCCTAAGATAGTTGACCTGCCGGCGATCGGCGAGGGTGAAGAAGAGCACGGCGCGGACCCCGCGCTCGACCACGCGACCGACGATGTCGTCGAGCTGGCGATTGCTCAGGCCGCGCCCCTCGCTGCGGCTTAGGTCGATGCCGACCGCGCGACCGGAGCCGGTCCCCTCTTCCAGGTACCGGGCCTGTAGTTGGCGGGCTACCTCAGGAGCCGGGGCCCAGCGCACCTCGGCCCCGGCCTCGAGGCCGAGGAAGCCGAGCATGTCGAAGTAGAAATCCCCCTCGTACCGCCTGACGCCGGCGCTGGCGATCTCCACGTCGAAGGCCGACACCCCCTCGCGCCGGAAGCCGATCCGCAGACGCGCCCCGCAGGTCTGGGCCACGCGGATCAGGCGGAAGCTGCAATCGGTTCCCAGGCACAGGGCCAGGTCCGGCCGCTGCTGGCTGACCTTGCGGCAGAAGGCGTGGAAGGTCGCGCTCCAGACCGGCCGATTCAGCGGTGCGGTCAGCACCTCGTCGACGAAGGGGATCTGGCGGGCCACCGAGGCCCTCGTCTCGTCGACCACCAGCAGGATCCTGGCCTCGGGATAGGCCTGACGGACGGCCTTGCAGGCCGGGGCGCCGATGAAGAGGCCGCCGACCCGGTCGTTGGGAAGGAGGAGGATGGTCCGGGCCCGTCGCAGCTCGCTGAACAGGTCGATGGCGTCCGGCGCGGGCAGTTGGCCGGTCAGCCAGCGGATCGCCAGCCGGTCACCGAGGGAGCCCCTGAGCCAGGACCTGTTCACGCCGGATCACTCGCGGTCAAGGGAGAGGTGCAGCCCCGCGCTGCCGGGGGGGTATTGCCGCGGACTACCAGAACCGCGACTCGGCCTTGGCGAAGCTGGCCATCCGGCGGTATTCGCCCGGGGCCAGCCGCCCCAGGCGGTCCGGGATCCCGAACCCGTTGATGATGAGGTTGCACAGGTCCCGCGCCGCCGGCGACTTGGGGCTGTCGACCAGGAGCGGTCGACGGCGCTCGCAGGCCTCGATGATCTTGACGTCGCTGCGCACGAAGCCGACGTAGTCCATCTCGATCGAGAGGTACTCGCGCACCAGGGCGAGGAACCGGTGCGCTTCCTCGATGTGCCGCTTGTGGCGGACCCGGTTGAGCACCAGCTTGGGCCGGTACACCTCCAGCAGGGCCGCGGCGGTCTCGCCGCACTGCGGGTCGACCTGGGCGATCCGTTCGAGCAGCTCGCGGATGCGGCCGCTGCGGCGCCCCGCGTCGTGGGCGAAGCGATCGATGCACAGCCGCACGTCATCCCGCCCCGCGAACTCCCGGCGCAGCCGCCGGTACACGGTGTTCTTGATGAAGCCGTACGCGTCGACCCTGGCATGGGGCTCGGGAGTGCAGACCACCAGGCCGTCGTTCGAGAGGGTGAACAGGTCCAGGGTATTGAACGAGGTGCCGGCCCCCAGGTCGAGAAGGATGTAGTCCGCGTCGAGCGCCGCGATCTGCTTGACCAGCCGCTCCTTGGCCGAGAACGACAGATTGGCCAGACCGACCATCTCGTTCCCGCCGCAGATCAGCCGCAGGTTCTCGCTGGCGGTCGGCAGGAGCACCTCCTGCAGGGACTGAACCTCACGGTGGAGGAAGGTGCACAGGGAGCGCGGCGGGGCGATCTGGTCGAAGAACAGGTGGAGATCAGCGCCCCCCAGGTCGCCGTCGACCAGGATGACCTTGTACCCCAGGAGCGAGAGCCCTACCCCGAGGTTGGCCGTCAAGGTCGATTTCCCGGTGCCGCCTTTGCCGCCGGCGATCGGCCAGACCACCTTGGCGGGCAGCTTGCCGGACAGCAGGATGAGGTCGGGATCGGTCCGGTTATCCCCGAGGACGAGTTGCGTGCTCACGCTCCACCCCTGATTCCATAAGTTCCCCGGCAGCCCGGGGGAGGTGTAGTATAGACTGGCCCGGCTCGGCCTGTCAAGCGCTTCCGGCCGATCACGGGAGCCCTATATTCCAGTATCGGCAAGTCCTTGTCCGCGCTGCTCTTTTTCCGACCGCGCGGCCTTGGAGACCGATCCGTCCGTCCTTGCCTGGAGGTTCTTTTGTCAGGTCCCACCCGAGACTTCGCCGCCACCACCTTCGTCGTCGTCGACGGGCGAACCTTGCTCCTCTGGCACCGCAAGACCCAGGCCTGGCTCCCTCCCGGCGGGCACCTCGAACCCGACGAGCTGCCCGACGAGGCGGCGGTGCGCGAGGTGCGCGAGGAGACCGGTCTGATCGTGGAGCTGCTGGGCGAGCGCCAGCGATGGGGCACCGTGGAGGTGCTTCGCCGGCCGGTCTGCATCCTGCTGGAGCAGATCGATCCAGGGCACCAGCACGTCGACCTGATCTACTTCGGTCGCGTCGTCGGCGGTGCCCTGTCGGTCAACCCGGAGGAGGCCGCGGGGAGCCGCTGGTGCACGGCCGAGGAGTTGGGCGGACCCGAGATCGCCGAGGATATCCGGGTGCTGGGACGGCAGGCCTTGGCCGCCTGCGGCGCCGCGACTGCCACGGCATTGGACTGAGCCCCGATCCCCCACCCGCTCAACCGGTCTTCCCCTCCGCCGGCCGGACGAACCGGTGGATATCGACGCGGTGCTCCAGGCTCTTCCAGGGCTGGAGCACGGTCTCGACCTCGTGGCTGTACCCCCGCTCGCGGAGCAGCTCGACGAAGGCGCGGGCCGCTGGCCGCTGGGGATCGCTCAGGTAGAAGGTGCCCCCGGGGAGGAGCAGCTCCCGCAGGACCCCGGCCAGCAGGGGGTGGTTGCGCTTCTCGTACGCCAGATCCGACCCCGCCACGCACAGGGTGGGGGTGCCGACCGGCTGGGCCCAGTCGAGGTATCCGACCCGGTGGCGGAGCGCGGTCCGGGTCAGCCGCGCGTTGTGGGCCGTCAGGATCAGGGCGTCCTCGACGAAATCGGTCGATTCGGTCTCCCAGCCCAGCAGGGCCAGGGAGATGCCGACCAGCCCCAGACCGCACCCCAGCTCGAGCACCGGCGTCGCCGGCCGCGGCAGCCCGGCGGCGTGGAACCAGCGGGCCAGGGCCACCCCTGCCGGCCAGACCTCGGCCCAGTACGGAAACCGCTCGGTCCGGTGACCGAGCTCCTCGCGGGCGACGAGCTGGTCGAGCAAGGAGTAGGCGTCGCGGGCCTCGACCACCTCCACCACCCTCCCCTCGGCCACCGGCACCAGGGTGGTCTGCAGGTCGTACTTGGCCAGGGTGCGGCGGATCTCCCGGACCGTGTACCGCTTCATCGAGGCTCGGCCGGCAGTCGCGGCTCCTCTCGGGCCAGTCTCGCCTTGGTCGCGGCGATCTCGCGCTCGTTCTCGTCCGGGGTCAGGTCCTCGGCCGCGGTGAGCCGTCCCGGCCGGAACCAGGAACGCCGGTAGAGCGGGTAGGCCTCGGACCGCAGGTGGGCCAGGGGGAGGTGGCCCAGCCGCTGCTGCCGCTCGTGGCGCAAGGCCCCCAGGTCCAGGTTCGCCACCACGATCCTCTCCCCGGGGCCGGGATCGGCCTGGGCCAGCACCCGGCCCTCGAAGTCCACCACCATGCTCCCTCCGGGCCAGGAGAACGGGGAGTACCGGGCGAGGGCCGCTCCCTGGTTGGCGGCGACCACGTACGCGGTGTTCTCCAGCGCGCGGCAGCGGTTGACCACGGTCCACCAGTCCATCGGCGGCGTCGCGCCCCACGGGTCCATGTAGGCCGAGACGCGCAGGAGGATCTCGGCGCCGTTGGCCGTGAGCTGGCGGAGCGACTCGGGGAAGAGCCAGTCGTAGCAGACGGCCACGCCGATCTTCCCCAGCGGGGTCCGGGCCACCGGAAACAGTTCCTCATCGTATCCGTCGAGGTCGTGCGGGCTGGCGTGCACCTCCCAGGGGATCCAGGGGTTGACCTTGCGGTACTTGAGCAGGATCCCCTCGGGGCCGATCAGGCAGGTGGCGTTGAAGACCTTCCCCGGCCACCGCGGGTCCTCCTCGAGGAAGGTCGCGGTCTGGATGTAGACCCCCAGCTCGCGGGCCTTGGCCGCGTACCGCTCGGTGTGCTCGTTGGGCAGGGGCACGGTCAGCCGGGCCAGCAGCTCCCGCGCCGTGGGGTAGATCGGGGCCGCGTGCCCGAACTCGGGGAAAACCACCAGCCGCACGTCCATGAAGGGACGGTACCCGGCGACCGCCATCTCGATCAGCTCGAGCATGCGGCCGGTGTTGCGCGCGATCTGGGAGCGCTCCTCGGGGTTGGGCAGATCGACCTGGCAGGCCGCGGCGGCGAAGCGGGGCCCGGCGGCCTCGGTCACGGCGCCCCTCCCCCGGCCTTGGTGCGCCAGGGACGCCGCGGTCCGCGCCGGACCTGGATCAGCTCGGCCACGATGCTGACGGCGATCTCCTCCGGGGTGTCCGCGCCGATGTTCAGCCCGACCGGCGCGGATACCGCGGCCAGTCGCTCGGGATCGGCGCCGCGCTGGGTCAGGCGCTCCCAGAGCATCACCTTCTTGCGCTCGCTGCCGATCATGCCGACGTACCGGGCCGGGGTGCGGATCGCCTGCTCGACGACCCGCTCGTCCTGCTGGTGGCCGCGGGTGACGGCGACGATGTAGGTCTGGCCGTCGACCGGCAGGCGGGCGAACAGCTCCTCGGGGTCACCGACGATCCAGTCGTCGGCCTCGGGGTGTCGCTTCGGGTTGGCGAACTGGGGCCGATCGTCGCAGACCACGACGCGGAACCCGACGTGGTGGGCCAACCGGGCGAGCTGACCGCCGACGTGGCCGCCGCCGAAGACGTAGAGCACCGGCGGAGGCAGGAACGGCTCGAGGAAGACCTCGACCGGCCGTCCGGCCGGCCATCCCAGGGCGGCAAGCCGGGCCCCGTCCAGACCGAGATCGACCACGCTGCCGCGACCGCGGCTCAGCGTCGCCTCCAGCCGGGCCGCCACGGCCGCGTCGGCTTCGGGGATACCCAGGGTACCGAATCGTTCCCCGTCCTCGGCCAGTACCAGCCGCCCCCGTCGGCGCGGCGCAGCCCTGGAGCCGCGGTCCAGCTCGTGATCGAGGAGGACGGCCAGGGTACAACCGCGGCGCACTCGGCGGGCCGCCACCAGGGCGGCGAAGGCAGGACCGTCGGTGACCGGGTCGATCGGCTCGGTGAACAGCCGGACCGTGCCGCCGCAGTTCAGCCCGCCCTCCCCGGCCTGCGCCTCGGTCATGGTGTAGGCGAGGAGGGCCGGGCGGTCCTGCTCGAGCACCTCCAGTCCCATGGCCACGACCTCGGCCTCGAGACACCCCCCGCCGATCGTCCCGACCGCGCGACCGTCGGCGAAGACCATCATCTTGGCGCGCTCGCTCATCGGCACCGAGCCGCTGCTCCAGACCAGGGAGGTCAGGGCGAACCGCTCGCCCCGTTGACAGGCCTGGTCGATCTCGGTCAGGATCTCCACCATCTGCCCTATCTTCCGGTCTGCTCGCTGGACCTTTCGCGCCGCGCTAGCTCGCGGGCATAGTCCTCGGGGGTGTCCAGGTCACGCAGCACCGCGGGATCCTCGACCGGCAACCGCACCACCCGGGCCCCGGGTCGGCGAACCACCGCGTCGAGGCCGCGATCGGACGGCAGCGCCAACACCTCTTCCAGGCAGGCCTCGGGCAACAGAACCGGATGTCCGCCGCGGTCCTCCCACGTCGGCACGACGATCGATCCAGGGGCTGCGGCCCCGGCTCTGAGGATCGCCTCCACCACCCCGGCCGGGATCACCGGCTGATCCCCCAGGCAGACGAGGTAGGGACCCGGGCGGCCGGCCGCGTGCAGCCCGCACTGCACCGAGGTCAGCATCCCGGCCGCGTACTCGGGGTTCTCGGCGCAGACCACCGGCAGGCCGGCCAGGACCTGGCGCACCTCGGCGGCGCCATATCCGACCACCACGACAATCCGGTCGACCCGGCCCACCAGGGCCGCGACCACCGCCTCGATCAGGGTCCGTCCTTCCAGGGGGAGGAGCTGCTTGAGCCTCCCCATGCGGGTCGACCTTCCCGCGGCCAGGACCACGGCCACGGCACCGCCGGGCTCGCTCATGAGGTCAGCCCCTGGCCGACCATCCAGCCGCTGGACCAGGCCCACTGGAAGTTATACCCCCCCAGATCTCCGTGCACGTCGAGGATTTCCCCGGCCAGGTAGAGCCCCGGCACCAGTCGCGATTCGAGGGTGTGGGGGTCGACCTCGCCGGTGCGGATACCGCCGATGGTCACCTCGGCGTGCTCGAAGGAGCGCGGCCCGGTGACCCGGATCGGCCAGTCGGTCAGGGATCGGGCGAGCCGCCAGCGCTCCTCCTTGGACAGCCGGCTCACCGGCGTCTCCCGGGAAAAGCCGAAGCGCTCCAGGAAGGGGCCGACCAGCTTGCTGGACAGCAGCCCGGCGAAGCTCGCCTCGAGCGAGCGATGCGGATTGCGGGCCCAGCGATCGCGGAGGATCTCGCTGACCTGTTCCGGGGACCTGCCGGGGAAGAGGTTGACCCGCAGGTCGGCCGGACCCCGGGCGAGCTGCGGCACCAGCACCGCGCTCAGGTTGAGGACGGTGAATCCCGAGACCCCATACGCGGTGAACAACAGATCATCGGTGTCGACGGCCGGCGGTCGACCGGCCACCGGGGCCCGCACCTCGGCCACGACCTTGACCCCCTGCATCCGGTGCACGTGGACGTCTGGGCTTTCCAGCGGCACCAGACCCGGGTAGAGCGGCGTGCAGGCATGACCTAGCCCGACCGCCAGGTCGAGTCCGCTGCGGTCGGCGCCCAACTTGGCCAGGCTGGTGCCGCCGCTGGCCAGGACCACGCGCTCGGCCTGCCACTGCCGCCCGTCCACGGCCCGCGCCACGAACGGCGCCGGACCGGTCAGCGAGACGACCCTGGCCTCGCGAGTCACGGTCGCGCCGAGCACCTGCAGCCGATCCTCCAGCACCTCGACGACCGACTGGGCCTGATCCGAACGCGGGAACAGGCGGCCCCGCTTCTCCTCGTGGGTCTCGATCCCCAGCTCGGCGAAGAAGGCCAGGGTGCGCGCCGTCGGGAACTGCGCCAGCGCGGAACCGACGAAGCCTGGATCCCCGCCGTGGTAGTGACGGGGCGAATCGGCGTCCAGGTTGGTCAGGTTGCACCGGCCGTTCCCCGAGACCAGGATCTTGCGGCCGAGCTGCCGGTTCCCCTCGAGCAGAACCACCCCTTCGCCGCGTCCGGCAGCGGCCACGGCGGCCATCATCCCGGCCGCGCCTCCCCCGATCACCAGGCAGTGCACGGCATCCATCGACGCTCGGTGGTATCAGGTGGATCTTCGTGTAAATTTTGAAGATAGTCCCCGTCAGCGCGACTGTCAACGCGAGGTCTGGATTCCTTGACACCCCGGAGACCATACTTTATCTTCCCTATTCTATCGGTGCTGTATCACCGTGTCCCGCAACGCGGACCCCGCGCCCTGCATCCATTCCTCCGTCCTGGAGATCTCCCGGCCTGATGGACCATCGGATCCCGTCACTTGCCCAGCCCCCCGCCCCCGCGGAGAGCGCCGCATCCCCGGTACCCTCGATCCCGGCCTTCCTTCCTCCCGGCATGTTCCCCATCGAGGGCGAGGAGGTGCACGCCAGCGTCACCCGCGACGGAATCTCGTGCATCCTGGAGAGCCGGGCCGATTCCGCCGTCGTCCGCTTCGTCTATACCCCGATCGACGGCACCCTGGCCGATCTCGAGGTGGAGATCAACAGCGCCGACCCGGTGAAGCTGGCCGACGAGGGCGGGGTTACCGTCGAGATGAACGGCCGGGCCTGGTCGGCCAGCGACGAGGAGGTTGAGCGTCGGCTGGTCTCCTGCGAGATCGTCGGGGATTCGGTTGAGGCCCGGTGGAGCTGGCGGTGCGGTGAGGAGGTGGCCGATTTCCTCTATCGCCTGAGCCTGTCCGGCAAGACCCTGGTCGTCGAGCTGTCCGGAGGCCAGGGGAGGGCGACCGGGATCGACCTGGGTCGGGTGACCGGCTGTCTGCATCCGCGGCTCATCGCCGTCCCCTACCTGACCCTGGGGGAAGGCGGACCCTCGATCCTGTGCACCGGTGCCAGCCGTGATCCCCACGTCTTCGTTTCGAGCCTGCTCGACTGGAGCGGGTCGCGGGCCTCGGCCCTGACCGTGCCCACCGGCTCTGAGGCCAGACAACTGCTGCGGCTCAACGGCGGCTGTTCGTACCTGACCAAGAGCGACGGCAGGCGCAACCACCTGCACGAGCGCTGGCTGCTCACCGTGTCGCGGCAGTTCGAGGAGGTTCTGCCGGCCCTGCCGGAGGCCGATCCCCTGCCGCCCACCCCTGAGCTGGCCGCCTCGGTCTGGTACAACGTCCCCTCCCTGACCCCGGGCGAGGAGAGTTACATCGAGATCTACGAGCGTCTCCGCGGGTTCAAGCAATGGGGCCTGGACAAGCTTCTGGTGAACCATCCGGCCGATACCTGGCACGACGGGGACGGGAACGCCACCCTGACCCTGGCCGGGGCTCCGGCCAAGGGGGGCGACGACGCGCTGAGCGAATATCTGGAGGCCGTGGCCGAGCTGGGATACGCGGCCGGGGTTTACCTCAGCTTCCGCGAGATCGCTTCGGCCAATCCGCACTGGTCGGTCTCCATGGCGGCCCTGGGGCCGGACGGCAAGCCGGCCGTAACCAAGCCCGGCCGGTACCTGCTCAAGGCGGAGCGGGCCGCGGCCCTGGCCCCCGCGCACCTGAGCGCCGTGACCGGCAGGTACCGCAGCGGCGCCGTGTACCTGGCCGGCCACGCCAGCCTTGCCCCCTGGGCCCACAACGACTACGACGCCTCGGTCGAGGGGGCCGGGTCGTTCCAGACGAGCTACCGCTGGCAGCAGGAGATCCTGCGCTCGCGGGCGGCCGGCAGCGCCGGGCCGGTCCTCGCCGAGGGCGGTAACCACTGGATCTACGCGGGACTGGTGCACGGGGTCTTCGCGCGACAGATCGGCGAAAAGCCGGCCTGGGGCCCCTTCCTGGTCGACTTCGACCTGCGCCACCTGCACCTGCGTCAGGTCAGCGCGGGGGTGGGCAGTCCCGAGGAGTTCTTCGGCGAGGAGATCCCGCCGGGAGACAAGCACAGCCGGAGCCCCTATCTCGACCGCTATCTCACCGCCACCCTGGCCTATGGCCACGCCGCGGTCCTCCCCGATCCCGCCGAGTGGGACCTGGCCGCGGTGGTCAAGACCTACTACCTCCTGGCCCCGCTGCAGCCGCTGGTGATCGGCGTGCCGGTCACCTCGATCCGCTACCACCGAGACGGCAAACTGGCCGAGACCAACGAGGCGCTGCAGTCCGGGACCTACGAGGCCAGCCAGGTGCAGGTCACCTATCAGAGCGGCCTGCAGGTCTGGGCCAACGGTCATCGAACCGAGCCCTGGACCGTGACCTGCGGGGAGGTTCCCTACGTATTGCCTCCCGGATCGTTCCTGGCCCAGGGTCCAGGTGGTCTGCTGGTCTATTCGGCTGATCCGGGCCAGGGCCGGATCGACTATGCCCATACGGCGACCCACGTCTATTGCGACGCCCGCGGGACGCAGAGGAAGATCGGTGCCCTGACCCTGGACGGGGCCGCGGTCATCGCCCACCAGAAGTGGAACATCGACCTTCTTCCCCTGGAATGCCGGGGGCCGGTAACGGTCGACCTCACCAAGTTCTGGTCAGACCGCCGACTGCCGCCGCTGCGGCTGCTGGCCTTCCGGTCCGATGAAGACGAGCCGGTCAACATCAAGGCGACCACCTCGGGATCGGATCTCACCTTCGTGCCCGAGGAGGAGTACTGCCGGTACCGCATCACCCTGCCCGAGTGGATGGTAGAGCCAGGACGCTGACACCATCGCTTGCGGGCGAGCTTCTGCAGGCAAGCACCTGGCAGGACACCCGGTGGCACCGGTCTGAAGGATGCGAAGGGGTGCAGGCATGCTCAAGGAGATGGAGCGGCCGCGGACCGAGGAGCTGACTGACGGGGAGTCCCCCCTGGAGCCGGACGAGGAAGTCCGACTGAAGCACCAGGTCCTGGAGCTGAGCCAGCGGATCACGGCCATGGCCGGCGGGGAATCCGGCCTGATTGAGGACGTGGCCACGGCTCAGGAGGTCGCCCAGAAGGTCAAGCCGTACGTCGACCGGCTGGTGGCCCTGGAGCGACTGCTGAACCCCGTTGACCGGATCATCGACAAGCGCAGCCGGATCGAGGAACTGCGGGCCGGCATCGTCGACGACGTGGCCGAGGTCGAAGGGCTCAGCGGCGACCTGGGCGAGACCCTGGCCCCGCAGTTGATCACCGACCTGCAGTGCGAGGTCGCGGCGGTCAAGCGCGACCGCAAGCTCTTCGTCGCCGAGGTGCCGGCCGAGGAGGAAGCCGCGACCGGTGCCGCGCCGGAGACCGGGCGGACCCTGCTCGACCTGCCCCTGGAGGAGCGATTTACCGCCCTCCTGGGGTCTCGGTTCATCCCGGCCTCCCGCGTGGCCGAGGTGCTGGGCGGCACCCTTCCCCAGGACGTCCGCACCGCGTACGAACGGGCCCTGGCCCGGGTGTGGGACACGATCCTGGCCAACGGCGAGTTTCGCCCCCACGTGGAGCAGAACCGGATCAAGGCCCTGCAGCGCACCTTCCGCGACTATGCCCTGCTCTGCCGCATCCCCTGGCTCTACGGCCCTGACCCGGCCCTCCCCCCGACGCCCTGCTCCCTCGAAGCGCTCCGCCGTCGTTTCGAAGGGTTCTTCCTGGACCTGTCCGAACGATCGCTCTGGTATACCGACCAGGCCTTCTACCGGACACCCCTGGCGCAGCCCCAATGGGCCTTGGTCGACCGGCAGTACCTCAACTGCACCTTCAAGAAGCCCAGCATCCGGCTGCTGATCTACGCCCGCGCCAACCAACTGCCGATTCAGGCCGTGCGGCAGAAGTCGGTGCTCGAGGACGTGTACGACCGAATCGTGCTGCAGCGGGTCCTTGGCGAGTTCTTCTTTGAATCCTGCAACAGCATCACCAACACGGTGTACCAGCCGGACCGCAAGGCTCCGCACAAACAGGTGTACGTATACGACAAGGACGCCTTGATCCGGATCTCGGGAAAACGTGGGACGCCCCACTGGCGTCCCACCCGGCCGCGCTGGCCCGGGGTGATGCCCTCTGTCCTGTTCCCCGTGTAGGCCGTCCTG
>JBAZUN010000080.1:0-17402 GCA_041661365.1 Candidatus Latescibacterota bacterium | reverse complement strand
CAGGTCGCGCAACAGCTCGAGGGTGCGCGAGCAGGTTACGGCCACGGTGCCCACGTGGATCTCGTAGAGGATCTTGACCCCGTACGGCCGCGCCGTCTCGGCCAGGGCCGCGTACCCGGTGCGGGCCGCGGCGAACTGGGGCAGATAGGGCCGGCCGCGGTCGTGCCGCGGCGCGCCGACGCGGATCATCGGCGGCCGGTCCGGGGCGATGGCCACCGCCCCGCGAAGCAGCTTCTCGAGGATCTCGTCCTGTCCGAGCTGCACCGCCGGCGCCAGGGCCGCGACCCGCACCCCGCTGCGGTCGGCGGCCTGGCGGATGCGGCCGGCGGTCTCAGCCAGGTTGTCCGGACTGACGTCGCTGAGGTGACGGCCCCAGAAGGACGGGGCCATGTCGGGGTCCTCGGGATTATACCGGCACCGCAGCTCGATGGCCTGGTACCCGTACCCGGCAAGCCGGTCGAAGGTCTCGTCCAGGTTCCACCGCGGCAGCATGACCGAGGTGCAGCACAGCTCCATGGATCGGTCTCCTGAAAAACGGGGATTAGCCCCGAGGCGACGAGCGGCGGGACGGGGCCACGGGACAGGCAGCCGCTCAAGGCCCCAAGATACCCCTGCACCCATGGACCGGCAATCGGGCGGGACATAGGTCTGCGGCGTCGGGGACCAACGCGGCGGCGATCCGGCCGACCAGACCGGTCCACCAGGCGGCATCGGCCGGTACGCCGAATAAGTGGGTCTGCCCCGCGGCATCGCTGGCCCCCAGGCCACGAGCCACCATCCTGGTCCGTGGCTCGGCGGCGAGGAGGGCGGCGAGATCGTCCTCGCGCGCCGTCGAGGTGCGCAGGGCCACCACGCCGATCAGGGCCGCGGCCCGATGCTCGAGCAGGTAATCGACGTGCCAGTGCAGGCGCTTGGTCGCTGGTGGCCGCATGGCGCCGGGTGCCAGGCCGGTATCGCGCAGGACCTGGAGCAGGACCGGCCGGACCGGATGCGATCCACCACCGGCACGGGTGGCGTGACGGAGCAGGCGGCGGGCCAGGGCCGCCGATCCCGGCCGGGCCAGGGCCGAGCCCACGTAGACGTATTCGCCGGCGGTCAGCGATATCGGGCGCCCACCTTGAAAACGGCCGAAGCGCAGCCGCACCCCGCGCCTCAAACGAATCCGCAGCAGGTAGGCTCCACCGAGAGCTTCCGCTCCGAGGATGACGACCGGGGTTGGGGGCATCGGTGTTTTCCTTGCGGAACCGTGCTCTACTGGCCGAACAGACGGTCGCCCCGGCGCCCTGATCAGCCCTTGCCCGGCTCGGGTCAGTACCTGGCCTCGACCTTCACCGTGCCGTGCAGGCCCTCCAGGCGGATCGTCTCCTGGTCCGGGTCGAAGCGGGTCCACTCCTTGCCGTCGATCAGGACGCGCCGGAGCGGCGCGGCTTGGGGGTGGCGCAGGCGCAGGAGCACGGCCGCGGGCGGGTTGCGGGACGGGATACTGACCGTGGCGCTGATCCGGCCGTGATCCGCGTCCGAGAGGATCTCGTAGTCCAGCGTCCCGAAGTGGGTCGGGGCCTTCCCGACACAGATCCGCTTTCCCTGCTCCAACCAGGTGCGCGGCGTGGCGCAGGCGATCCACAGCACCTCGCCCCGCTCCGTCGCCAGCAGATGCCGAAAGCGCTCCAGGAAGGCCGCCTCCTCGAAGATCTTGTCCGGCGGGCCATGGACCGCGTGCTCGTTGAAGATGTACCCGCTCGCCGGAAGGATGTCGACGGCATAGCAGTTCAGGAACGACCGCAGGAAAACCGGGACGTCGTCGCCGGCCAGGTGCATGTTCGCCGTTCGCTCCAGGCCGCCCTGGTACTGCCAGCCGGCGGAGAACCAGTCGCGGCCGCCGACGTATTCGTTTTCGAGCAGGAGCCGGTCCTCGAGCACCTCCAGGTACCCCTGCACCCGCACGTCGCGGGGGGAGAGCAGCCCCGCCGGACTGACCAGCGCCGCCGCCGACTGGACCGTCTCCCAGTACATCGGTCCGACGTGCTGGCCGGACCCGTCGCGTTGCCAGCCCCAGGCGCCGGTGCTCAGGCCGCGCACGTAGCAGGCAAAGGGGATCACGGAATGGTAGGTGCCGTCCCGCACCGGCACCACCGGCGACAGGGTGATGGAGCGCTCGACCGCCGCCAGCAGATCCTGCCGGTAGGCCTCGGCCTTGGCCTGCAGGGCGGCGCCGGCGACCGGATCGATCCCTGCCAGGGCCTCGGCGAAGTGCGCCACCGCGACCCAGTAGTAGGCCTCACACTCGTAGAACTGCATCCATAGCCCGCCGCTGTCGGGCGTCACCTGGAGCGCCGGCTGCAGGCCCTTGGACCACAGCCGTTCGCCGCCGGGTACCAGGTCCTGCCCGAGGCGGCGCTGCCGCAGCATCCACTCCACGTTGGCCTGGAGGCGTGGGGCGGCGGCCGTGAGCCACGCCGCGTCGCCGGTCAGGCGGTAGTGCTCGATGAGGGCCCAGCCGATCGATCCCGGACCGAAGGCGTGGACCCCGTCCATGTGGCCACCGGCGCCCGCCGGACCCACGGCATGGGTCATGCAGCCATGCCCCTCCGAGAAGAGCCCGTTCGGGCGGTCGGGGAGCGCCCAATCGTGATGACCTGAGGAGTCCGGGTCCATCGGCAGGGACACCCACTGATCGAAGCCGTCCTCGGCAGCCTGGTGCGATCCCATCAGATCCAGCACCGCCAGGACCAGGTAGGTCTCCGCGGCCAGGATGCCGTAGGGGTAGTCGTTGAACCACAGCCGGCCGTTCACCGGGTGCTTCTCGCAGTGCCGGACCAGGTGCCAGAGGCCCAGGTTCCACTGGGCCGTCAGCCGCTCGCAGGGAACCTGCACCTGCATCGGGGGCTCGAAGCCGGCCGGCGGGGCGGGATGCGGCGGCAGGTCGGCGCCGCGCATGGCCGTGACCGCGCCCTCCCAGGTCTGCTCGGGGCGATCGCGCAGCCGCTGGCGGATGGTGGTCAGGCCCTTGGCCCGCAGCTCCCGAAGGAACTCCGTTGCCGAGGCAGCGCCCGATCCCAGGTCGAACGGGGGCTCGTGGAGAGCCGGGGCGGACGGAGCCCCGGCGGCCGCGGCCAGCGCCGGCTTGTACAGGCCCAGAGCCCGCACGAAGAAGCCGTGCTCCGGCGCCAGGATCGGCCCGTGCTCCAGGTCCGCGGCCAGGAAGGAGAAGCTGCCCGACTCGGACCAGAGGGTGACGATGGTCCGCGCCACGTCTTCGGCCTGGCTGGTGAACGGGTACGACCTCCGCCAGCGGGAGGTGCCCAGGTAGAGGAGCGCTCCTTTCACCCCCCGCCGGGCAGCTCCCTGGCCCGGCGAACGCCAGGCGCCCGGCGCGGTCACCGTGGTGCCCGCGTCGCTGCTCAGTGGTGCCAGGCCGGCCACCCTCCCGTCGTAGACCTCGAGCCTGCCGCTGTAGTCCCTCGCGGCCGCGTCCGGATCATACCCCCACTCCAGCTCGAGCTCCAGCCGCTTCCATCGCTCCGCCACCAGGACGCGGACCGCGGGCACGGCGTATCCCGCGGCAGCACCCTCGGTCAGGCTGAGGATCAGTCCGCAGGTCTCGTGCTCGAGGGGGTAGGTCCAGATCCTGCCGTCAGAGGAGGCGGTTGCCGTCGCCTCCCTGGGCACGGCTTGAAGGTTGTTCCACCAGGAGCTGGCACTCCCCTGGTGGTCCAGGGTCGTGATCACCACCTGCTCCGGCGCCGGCCGCCTTGACGCCCCTGCCGGCCAGGTCAGCTCCAGCGTCCGGATCGGGCGGATCTCCTCCCACAGCAGGGCACACAGCACCGCCCGGATCGGTCCGGCCTGCGGGTCTACCGGCCTGTTCAGCGGCAGACCGGCGTGGCGCATGAGCGCGAACCAGACCTCGGGCGGGTTCTCCTCCGGGTTGCGGTCAGCTCGGTAGAGGTACGCGCTCGAAGCGATATCGGCGGGTTGGCCAACGAGTCGGTCCAGCTCCTGGACGGTCAGGATCGGGTGGTCGATCACGGCGCGGGCTCCTTGCGGTTGGCCTCGGTCAGAGGGCTGATAAACCCCCGACAAGGTCGCAGGTGGCATCTCCGCGGGCAAGCGAATGCCCTATACTTCCTCCTCTGCTGGCCGCGGGGCCAAGGAGGTGACGATGGACGAGTCTGAGGTGCAGTACGGCGTCCCGCCCCTGTCGGGGCCAGGGTCTGATGCCGAGGGGGCGGATGCCTGCCCGTTCTCTTTCGTGTACGACGGGCAGCCTTCTGAGGATCTTCTGCCCTCGTGGCGTTATCAGGAGCAGAGCGAGGCGCTGAGTGCCGGGCGGAGACGACGCACGCAGACCTTCACCGACCCACGGACAGGGCTGGAGGTACGCCGTGTCCTGGTGACGTACGCCGACTTCCCGACCATCGAGTGGACGCTCTACTTCCGCCACACGGGAACCGCGACAACGCCGATCGTGGAAGGGATTCAGGCCCTTGACATCCGGTTCGGGATGGGGGCAAAGGGCGGATTCCTGCTGCACCACAACGTGGGCAGCCCGTGCCAGGCCAACGACTACCAGCCGCTGGAGACGCCGCTGGAGCCAGGGGACGCCAGACGCTTCGCGGCGGCGGGCGGGCGCCCGACCAACAGCGACCTGAGCTACTTCAACCTGGAGTGGTCGGGGCAGGGGGTCATCGTGGCGATCGGTTGGCCGGGGCAATGGGCGGCCACCTTCGCGCGACAGGACCGGGGCGTACGGCTGACGGCCGGGCAGGAGACGACGCATTTCCGGCTGCATCCCGGCGAGGAGGTGCGGAGCCCGCTGATCGCCCTGCAGCGCTGGCAGGACGGCGACTGGGTGCAGGCCCAAAATGTCTGGCGGCGGTGGATGCTGGAGCACAGCCTGCCGCGCCCCGCCGGGCAACCGGTGCCGCTGCACTACGGCTCGTGCTTCGGGAACATGCAGCCCTTCGCGACGGAGGAGATCGCGGTCATCGACGGGTACCTGCGGGAGCGGATCCCGCTGGAGTTCTGGTTCATCGACGCGGGCTGGTACCCGGGCCGCGGTGCGTGGACGAACACCGGGACGTGGGAGGTCGACGAGGGGAGGTTCCCCAAGGGCCTGCGGGAGGTAGCGGATCACGTCCATGCTCACGGCATGAAGTTCGTGGTGTGGTTCGAGCCGGAGCGGGTGACGTCGGGCTCGTGGCTGGCGGAGCACCGGCCCGAGTGGGTGCTGGGGGGCAGAGAAGGCGGACTGCTGAACCTGGGAGACCCCCAGGCCTGGGCCTGGACGGTGGAGCGTATCAGCGGACTGCTGACCAGCGAGGGGATCGACGTGTACCGGCAGGACTTCAACATGGACCCGCTGAGCTGCTGGCAACAGAACGACGCCGAGGACCGGCAGGGGATCACGGAGATCAAGCACGTCACGGGGTACCTGGCCCTGTGGGACGAACTGCTGCGGAGGCACCCGGGGCTGTGGATCGACACCTGCGCCAGCGGGGGACGCCGCAATGACCTGGAGACGCTGCGGCGCTCGGTGCCGCTCCTGCGATCCGACTTCTGGAACGACACGGCATCCCAGCAGGCGCAGACCATGGGGATCGCCCCGTGGATGCCGTATTTCGGCTCGGGGATGGTCGCCAGCGACCTGTACTGGTTCCGCAGTTGTATCTGCCCGGCGTCGCGGATCGGCTGGGACGCACGGGACGCCGCGCTGGACTACGACCTGCTGCGACGGATGATCGACGAGTGCCACGCGGTGCAGCGATACCAGATGGGGGATTTCTACCCGCTGACTCCGTACAGCCTGGCCGCCGACATGTGGGTGGCGTGGCAGTGGCATTCCCCCCAGGAAGGGGCGGGAGTGATACAGGCCTTCCGGCGCGGCGACTGCCCGGAGGAGAGTATCCGGCTCAACCTGCGTGGGCTGGATGCGGCAGCGCGGTACACGGTGCGGGACGCCGATGAAGCGGCTCCGGTGTCGATGACCGGAGACGAGCTGCACACCGCGGGGCTGCCGGTGGCCTCGACCCAGCGTCCGGCAGCGTTGCTGGTGTGGTATGAGAGGGAAGAATAGGCTCCACTGCTGAAGGCCCGCCGAAGGGTGACTCCCTGTAGCGAAAGAGGGATGCCATGCGCTCAACGCGAAGGTGCTGCATCGGGACCGCGGCCAGAACGGCCTGGGCCGGTCTCCGCAAGGGGTGGTGGACGCTGCTGCTGGCGGCGGCCTGGTCAGGAGCCGCGACACTGCCGACAGCCGCGTCGGATCGGGTGCCGGTTGGGGTGGTACCCTCCGATGCCCCGGAGCTGTCCCGGCCGATCCCGCGCGGCGATTCGCTGGACGCGGCGCAGATCCTGGGGATGGCCCGCCGCGCCGTGGATCTGGTCGGCGGCATGGCCGCGTTCGTGCCCGACACGGCCCGCACGGTGCTGCTCAAGCCGAACATCGTCAAGGCCGACCCGCCGGGGACCGGGGTGACCACCGACCCGCAACTGGTGCGGGCCGTCGCCTTGCTGGTGCACGAGGTGGCGCCGCGGGCCCGCATCCTCATCGCCGAAGGTAGTGGGGGATGGGTCAGTCCGGCGCTGCAGGACTGCACCAAGGCCGAGATCCACCCGGAGCTGCTGATCGACGGCTTCGAGGTGGGTGGGTACCGAAGGGTGGCCAGCGAACTGCAGGACCTGGGCGTGGAGATCGACTGCCTCGACCTCAACTTCGGCCCGATCCGCACCCTGCAGGTTCCCGGCGGCGGCCTGGCCCGCGACGAGTACGACCTGCCCGCCGCGGTCCTGGACGCCGATGCCTGGATCAACCTGCCGGTGGCCAAGACCCACGGGTCCAAGGTCACCTGCTGCATGAAGAACCACTTCGGCCTGCTTCCCGGCACCCGGTACGGGTGGAGCAAGAACATGGGCACCCCGGGCCACCCCGGGATCCCCCATACCCCGGCGATCGTCGACGAGGCCTGGGTCGACCTGTGGACCCTGACCCGGGTCGACCTCAACGTGGTCGACCTGATCCGCGGTACCGAGGCCGGCGCCTTTTCGGGCGCACCGCGCCGTTCGAACATCGTCGTGGCCGGCCGCGATCCGGTGGCCACCGACCTGGTAGTGGCCCGGCTGATGGGGTTCAACCCCGACGACTTCGAGTTCGCCGAGCTGGCCCGTCAGCGCGGCATGGGGCCGGGCAGCATCGACGGGGTCGAGATCCGCGGCGGTCCGGTGGAGCGGCTGATCTCGCGCTACAAGAAGGCCGGGGTCGACTACGGGGGCTGGGGTGAATGGGCCGATCACGCCGACTACGGGATGACTCCCCGGCGCTGGAGCCTGCTCGGCCCGCTTCCTGCTGACCACGCCTTCACCGGGGCCGAGATCGCCGCCCTCGATCCCGCGCCGGGGAAGCACGACTGGTCCGAGGTGGTCTTCTTCGGCAGCGACAAGATCGACCTCGATAAACAGTTCGACGATCCGATCGACTGCGCCGTGTACGCCTTCACCCGCTTCTCCATGCCGCAGGCCGACTCGGTGCGGTACTGGGCCGGGTCGGACGAGGATCTGCAGGTCTGGATCGACGGGGAGCCGGTCTTCCGACACGAGGGCCGGCGGCGGCACCAGCTCGGCCAGGACCGGCTGCCGGGGTACCTGACCGCGGGCGAGCACCGCCTGCTGGTCCGGGCCGGTCAGGGCCGCGGCGGCTTTGACTTCTCCCTCGACATCTGCGAGCCGCTCGACGACCGACTCTACGCGGGGAATACCTACCCCGGGCTGCGCTGGTTCGTCACCCGCCAGGACGCGGGCGCCGTGGGCCGGAGGGTGGCCAGCGACGATCTGCCCGACGAGTTGGGCGGCGGCAACCTGGAGCCGTACCACGAGGTCACCTTCGCGGCCGAGGATCCGCTGGAGGTCTGGCGCACCAGGCCGGACTCGCTGCTGCTGCCGGCCGCGACGCCCCACTGCCGCGACCTGGTCGGCCTGCTCCTGGAGCGGGCGGGCCGCCTTGGCCCCGAGCCCGACACCACGGCCTTGGCCTGCATCGCCCGTCTGCCCTTCGGGTTGGTCTACATCGATTTCACGCGACAGCAGTACGCCGGCTTCTTCGGCGCCGGCCCGGAGCCGGTGCGTATCCTCCGCTGGCTGGGTCTGGACTACGGGCTGAGCCACGGCTTCGGGGGGCGCGAGGCCGGCAAGTCGGTCCAGGGCTGGCTGGCCCAAGGCCGGGTGCCGATCGTCGGGCTGGGCGACGGCTGGGCCTTGGCCACGGGGTACCGCCCCGGCCCCAAGGGGGCGCAGGTCCGCCTGGTCGCGGCCGACACCGTGCTCTGGCGGGATCTGCAGCAGCCCTGGGACGGACCGATGCCGGGCGGGGAACGGGTCAGTTGCCCGGTGGTGGTGCAGGCCGAAGGCGGCGGCGTGGCCCTGACCGCGTTGACCGACACCGTGGCCCGCGTGGCGCTGGAGACGGCCCGCCGCGAGCGGTTCGTCTTCGACCGCCGGGATTGGGGAGAGCACTACCTGCTGGCCGGGCTGGCCGGTTGGGACGCCTGGGTGATCGAGTGGGAACGGCAGCCCTGGACTCCTGCCTGGGCGCGCCAGCCCGAGGTGCGGATGGTGCTGTCCAGCCTCAGGCAGCAGTACCTGGGAGGGTTGGCCGAGGGACGCGAGCTGGCGGGACGGTACTTCGAGGAGGCCGGTCAGCAAACCGGACGACCGCTACTGAGCCAGGCCGGGGCCGGGTACCGTCAGACCGCGGGGTTGCTGCGCGACCTGGCCGACCGTCTGCCCGAGGCGCCGGCCCCCGCGGACGGCGCCGCGGACCCGGACCAAGGACGACTCGACGGTATCGCGGCGGCACGGCCGCTGCTCGCCCAGGCCCGAGAGGCCGAGCGACAGGCCCTGGACGCCCTGCGGCAGCACCTCGCCGCCGACCAGCCGCTGCCAGCGGTCGCCCTGGATCCCCTGCGCCACAAGGACCGGGGCCGGAAGCTGCTGACCTGGCACACGGACTATTCCCAGGGGGTCTACGACCTGACCGTCCGCGGCGACTCGGTGGCCTACGTGCTGCGCGACGGCAAGGCCAGCCAGGGTGCCCGTTGGGAACTGCTCGCGCCGCCGCCGCGGGAGGCCGGCTGGCAGGTGGTCGTCGAGGTGGTGACGGGGCACGAGTTCTACCGCGTGCTGGAGCAGCCCACGGCGGCCAACGACTGGGCCTACGTCCTCCGCCTGGACGAAAACTTCAACTTCGACGGGCTGCCCACGGACCTGATCCTCTGGGCGATACCGCAGGAGCAGTAAGGCGCGGCAGACCCCCAGTCCACCGTGGACACGATCAAGGCCGAGGACGGCGACCGGTGGGGGCCTGGGTCAGGTCGTCATGCGAGAACCTGCGGTCCTCAAAAGGCTGCCGTCCCCACAGGCACCGCCATATCGAGCGGGGTCGTTCCGGTCGCTCCCCAAGGAGCCGCTTTTCGACCGGACCTGCAAGGGAGATTGTCAGGTCAGCGCTGGGTGGGAGGGGGCGCGAGCTGCGGCACCTGGCGGGCCCGGAGGGCGAAGCAGCAGCGCCCGGAGCCGTGAGCCCACAGGTCTTCGCCCCCGGACCGGGACTCCTTGGCGAAGCGCGCGCACAGCTCGTAGGTGCTGTCGGTCAAAACGCGGTATTCGTACGACTCGCCGGTCTCCGGGTCGAGCCGACGCAGGAAGGGCCGCCCCTCGGCCGGCAGGTCGTCCAGGGCCGCCGGCAAACGCCCGTGCCCGGTCCAATGGACGTCGATCACCTGGGCCAGGTCGCGCAGCACGGCGATCCGCACGGCGTCGAGACGGCGCGCCCGCGCCGCCGCTGGAGAGCCGCTGACCAACAGGCCGACGAACACCACGACCAGCACGACGGCGATGGCGATGGCCAGCCCGATGCGGTTGGTGGGGATCTTCCTCACGACTGCACCTCCTCCTCATCCTGCCGCAGGTCGCGCCGGTAGTAGCCCAAACACGAGGCGGCGATCAGCCCCACGATGGCCACCTTGAGCAGGAAGCGGGCACCGAGCTCGCCGGCCAGCAGGCCGTAGACCAGGGAGACCGCGTCGCCGATCAGCGCTCCGGACGCCACGAACAGGGTGGCGTAGGTGAGCCACTGGCGGACTCGCGACTGGCGCTGCTCCGGGTCGCGGGCGATGCCCCGGGCGAGCCGCAGGGTCAGGTAGACCCAGGTCGGGAAGGCCACGACCAGGAAGGCGACCGACCATTGGATCTGGTCGTGCACGATCGCCTCCATCTGGGGTCCCTCGACCGGGTCGGGCAGGGCCAGGTCGACGAACGAGAAAAGGAGGCGGCCGAGGTGGAAAGCGCTGAAATAGAGGGTGGTGAACAGCACCAGGTAGAGGAAGGCATCCCTGGGCGACAGGTAGGCCGTCGGTCGGGGCACCGGCACCGCGAACGGCACCTCGGCGAAGGCCGAGAGGGCCTTCCGCACCTGCTCGGGACGCCAGCCGGCTTCCCTGAGCGCGGTCTCGACCTCGGCGCGGGGCACCCCTTTCGCGAGTGCGTCATGCACAAAGTCGCGAACCTCGTCGTTGGTGGCCATCGACCTCACCTCCGGGTCTGCGTCGGGGCGGGATATCTACCGTCGAACTCCTGCCGGTCCTCTGCGAACGCCGTGCCGGGCGTGCCGCTCAGGCGTCGTGGGGCCAATCTACGGCAACGGGGGGCAGGCTACAACGCCCGAGTTGCGCCGTCCCGTCCCCGTTTGCCGCGGCATGGGCCAGGAGGGCATATTCGGTTCCCGAGGTACGAGGATCCCCCGGGGAAGTGAGGGAGGTATGCCATGCTGCCGTTGAGCCAGAGGATCCGTGGTGCCGCGCCGAAGCTGCAGGCCTGGTGGGACCACGAGGAGCAATCGACCCCCTGCCTGCTGCTGACCGGACCTGCTCCCGGCGCGCGGCCGGTATCGGTTCCCGAAGACCTGGACCGCTACTGGTTCGATGTGGACGGGCTGGTGACGCGGGCCATGCAGGGGCTTGAAGGCCAGGCCTGGTACGGCGCGGCCCTGCCTTATCACTGGCCGGACTGGGGCGCCTCGACCTTTGCCGGGGTGCTGGGCGCCGAGATGGAGGCCATCGACCGGATCACCTTCTGGACCCGGCCGTGCTGCACCGCGCTGGAGCAGGTGCGCGAGGTGGAGGTCGACTACGAGGCGCGCTTCGGCCGCACCGTGCTGGAGACCACGCGGCGGTCGGTGGCCTGCTCGCGCGACCACCATTTCGTCGCGGTATACCCCATGGTGGGGATCGCCGACACCCTGGCGGCGCTCTACGGCACCGTGCCTCTGCTGACGGCGATGGTCGACAGGCCAACGGCGACCAAGGCGGCCCTCCGGCACCTGACCGGCCTGTGGCTGCGCGAGTTCGACCGGATCTGCTCGCTGATCGAGAGCGGTGGGAACGAAGGGCACATGACCTGGATGGCGATCTGGGCGCCCGACCGGGCCTGCGCCACCCAGGAGGATTTCTCGTACATGATCTCGGACGCGATGTTCCGCGAGTTCTGCCTGCCGCCCCTGGTGGAGCTGGTGGAGTCGCTGCCGTACGCCATGTACCACCTGGACGGGGCCGGCGCGCTCAGCCACCTGGACACCCTGCTGGGGATCCACCGCTTGCGGGCGATCCAGTGGGTTCCGGGGGCCGGCCGGGAGCGCGTGCCGCAGTGGTACGGCCTGATCCGGCGGATCCTGGCGGCCGGCAAGTCGGTCGAGGTCTTTGCCCGGCCCGAGGAGATCGACGACCTGGTGCGCGAGGTGGGACCGCGGGGGCTGCTGATCCACTGCGGGGGGGTGTCCCCCGACCAGGCGGCCCGCCTGCTGGAGCGGTACCCGCAGGGCGCTTAGGCTGGGATGCCCCAAGAGCTGCGCCGGCGCACCGCCGGTACCCTGGGCAACCCGGCCTTCCGGCGCCTGATGGCGTCGACCCTGGTGTCCTACGCGGCGCGCTTCCTCGACATGATGCTGTTGTCCTGGCTCGTGGTGCAGCGCACGGCCGATCCCCTGCCCGTGGCCCTGCTGACCTTCTTCCGCTTCGTGCCGTTTCTGGCGGCCGGACCCTCGGTGGGTTTCGTCGCCGATCGCTTCCCGCGGCTGCAGTTGATGCAGTTGGCGCAGGTCGGGCTGGCCGCGTCGGCCGCGGCGATGGCCGCGCTGCTGTTCAGCGACGCGCTGGAGGTGTGGCACGCGTACGTGTACGCCCTGGTCCAGGGTCTGCTGCTGGTGCTGGACTCCACGGCGCGACGCTCGTACATGGCCGGCGTCGTGGGCTCGGCCTGCGTGACGACCGCGGTCTCCATCGACATGGTGGGGATGACCGTGGCGCGGATCCTGTTCACCGGCGCCGGTGGCCTGGTCCTGGACGGAGCTCGACCGCCCTGGGCTTTCGTTGCCTTGGCCGGTATGGCGGTGTGGTCAGCGCTCCTGACCCGGGGACTGCCGCCCCTGTTCGGCGGCGACGGGGGGAACGATCGCGAGCCGTTCGTCGACTCGGTCAAGGGCGGGGTCCGATTCGCCCGAGAGAACCGGCTGGTGCTGGGCGGCCTGGTGCTGGTGGCCCTGGCCAACCTGACCGCCTTCGCGTACGAGCCGGTGGTGCCGGCCGTGGCCGACGAGGTCTTCCACGCCGGCCCGATGCTCTTCGGGCTGTTCCTGTCGGCCACGGGGATCGGCTCGCTGGTCTCGAGCCTGTGGCTGTCCCTGGGCCGCACCCGATTGATCCGGCCGGGGCTGACCGCCCTGGTGGCGGCCGCGGGGCTGCACGGCCTGCAGATCGCGTTCTCCTATGCCGACACCGTGGTCGCCTCACTGGTGCTGCTGGCCGCCATCGGCGCGGTGGGCATGGTCTTCAGCATCGCCCACTCGAGCCTGTTCCTGGTCGCGGCGCCCGACGCCCTCCGCGGCCGGGTGCTGGGCCTGCAGACCCTGATGATCGGCGCGTACCCGCTCTGCAGCCTGATCGTGGGCTGGCTGGGGAACCAGATGGGGGCCCTGGCGGCCGTGCGCGCCGTGGCCCTGGCCGGCGTGGTCTGGGTGGTCGCGCTGACCCTGCTGGTGCCGCAACTGCGGCAGCGGGTCGAGTAGCTCGGAAGACGGCGCGCATACCCCCGGATCGAATTGCCCCCCCCGCGCCTCTCAGAGATCGATCGGCCAGCGCAGGCCGGCGCTGGCGCCGCCGTCGACGCGCAGGGTCTGGCCGGTGACGAAGGCCGCGGCCCGCGAGGCCAGGAAGACGGCCGCGCCGACCAGGTCAGCCACCTCCCCGAGCTTGCCCAGCGGCGTGATGCCATGCGCCCAGTCGACCATCTTCTGCTGCCGCCACAACGGCGCCGAGAGGGTCGTGGGGAAGAAGCCCGGGGCGATGGCGTTGACCCGCACCCCGTGCTCGCCCCACTCGCTGGCCAGGGACCGGGTCATCATCCCCAGACCGGCCTTGCTCATGGCATACGGCCCTACCCCTTTCAGCGGGGCGTAGGTGTTGAGCGAGTCGATGTTGACGATACTGCCGGACCGGCGGGCGATCATCCCCCGGCCGACGGCCTGGGCCACGGCAAAGGCGCCGCGCAGGTTGATGCCGAGGATCCAGTCGAACTCGGCGAGGGTATAATCCTCGACCTTGGCCCGCTTGTTGACGCCGGCCACGTTGAGCAAGGTGTCGATGCGGCCACAGTCGCGCTCGACGCCTTCGACCAGTCGGTGGACGTCCTCTTCCCGGGCCACGTCGCAGACGGCATAGGTCACCGGGTGCGCGCCGGTGGAGATCGCTTCAGCGGTCTGGGCCAGGGTCGCTTCCTCCCGGCCGGCGATGACCACCCTGGCCTGGCGCTCGACAAAGCCGGCCGCCAGGGCCCGACCGATACCGCGGCTGCCGCCGGAGACGAGGACCACCTGATCGGCAACCGAGAACAGCGGATCTTCCATCCGTTCCTCCCTATTCTGGTGTTCTCTGACTGCGGAACTGGTCGAGGCCGTCATGCCCCCGCCGGCCATCCCTCCGGCGGGCGCCAGCGCAGCGCGTGCGCGACGATGTCGTCGTTCTGGTTCTCTCCGCGAAATACCCGCGCGTAGTACCCCGTCATCACGCTCCCGTCGGGCATCAGGATGCTGCGCGGGTGGCCGCAGTAGGAGTCCCAACTGAACCAGGCCAGGATGATCGGCCGGGTCATGTCCCAGGTCGCGCCCTGGTCCCTGCTGGCGATCGCCTGGGCCCCGAACGGGAACTGCCGGTGCCCGTATACCAGCACCAGCCGGCCGTCCGGCAGCAGGACCGGAAAGCCGGGGATCTGGGCCATGCCCAGCAGCGGCCGGATCGGGGACCAGGTCCGTCCCTGGTCGGTCGACTCGATCATCCCTAGGCAGGCGCCGCCCTCTCCGGCCCGGCCGGTCCGGTAGCGGGCGAACCCGAGCAGCTTCCCGCCGGGCAGCACGATCAGACTCGTCTCGCTGGCCCCCGCCGCCGCGAAACTCGGATCGCCCCAGGTCCGGCCGCCGTCGTGAGAGCGCAGCACGTACCCCTTGGGCGGTGGTGCCCCCTGACTCACGAAGAAGCCGCAGATCAGCGTCCCGTCCTCGAGCTCGATGGCCCCGCCGGTCTCGCCGAAGTCGTGGTCCTCCGGGCCGCCGTCGGAGCCGCGCCAGTCAACCTTGCACGGGGTCCAGGTCTCGCCCTCGTCGCTCGAGCGATACAGACGATTGGTCGCCAGGATGAGGGTCCCGTCCTGGAGGGCCGTGAACTGCCCGGGGCGGCCGGGGGGCAGCCCCAGCAGACGCGGGCTCGACCAGGTCAGGCCCTCGTCCTTCGAGCGGCAGAGCGCGGCCTCCTCGCCCGCGGCCGGCCGCTTCTGGTACTGCGTCGCCAGCAGGTCGCCGTTCGACAGGCGAGCGATGATCGGCTTGCCCCAACCCCGGGCGATCTGGCTGCGCTCCACCGGCCACTTCTCGACGACGTACACCTCCTGCAGGTTCAGCGAGTTGAACCCCGTGTACGCCCCCTGTCCCGAGTCGGGGCCGCCCTCGATGTAGAACTCGGGCAGCTCGAGCCGTGGAGGCTGGGCGTTGCCGGTATCAGCGGTCATTCGCCTTCCCCTTTCCGTGCGGAACTCCTTCCAGGCTGATCTCAACGCCCTTCTACCAAGAAACTGCTGCGTTAGGCAGCCTGCTTCTTGAGCTCGACCTCGCAGCCGAGGTCATGGAGGCGGCGGACGAGTCGGTTGATGGCCTTGTTGCGATCGCGGCGATCGTAGTGGTCGTCGCCCAGGTCGCGGTAGTCGACGCCGTCGCGGAGCATGTAGTAGGTGGCGGTGAGCATGGAGGCGGCGACGGCGAGGATGGCCTTCTTGGCGCCACGGCGACCTTTGCGCCGAAGGAACTGGGTGTGGAGGTAGGTCTTGTCCTTGCGGACGGCGGCCCAGGCGGCGGTCACCAGCATGGTCTTGAGCCAGGGGGCGCCCTTGCGCAGTCGAGTCGAACGGCGTTTGCCGGCGCTCTCGTCGGTGCGGGGACACAGGCCAGCCCAGGAGATCAGGTGGGCGGCGGTCGGGAAGCGGGACATGTCGGCGCCGATCTCAGCGACGATGGTCTGGGCGACGACGTCACTGACGCCCGGCATCGTCTTCAGGTGTGCTACCGCGGCGGAGATCGGCGCCAAGGCTTTTCCCAGGGCCGTCTCCAGTTGCTGCACCGCGATCTCCAGCGCTGCGATCAGGTCCAGGTGCATCTGCAGCAAGGCCCGGTGGTGCGGGGTGACCCGGCCGCGCAGGGCCTCGACCAACTCCGGGTGTTTCTGGCGGGCGGTACCGCCCGCCAGGTCGGCCAGTCGCTCCGGGTCCTGCTCCCCGGCGATGATCGCCGCCAGCATCGCCCGGCCGCTCTGGCCGAGGATGTTGGAAAGCACGCTGGCGACCTTGAGGTTGGCGTCTTCCAGCACCTTCTGCAGCCGCAGGGCGTGCTGGGCGATCTCCCGCACCAACTGCTTGCGGGTGCGGGTCAGGTCCCGCAACTCCTGGATCGGCGCCGGCGGCACGAAGCTGCTGCGGATCAGCCCATGGGCCAGCAACTCGGCGATCCACGTCGCGTCGTTGACGTCGGTCTTGCGCCCGGGCACGTTACGGATGTGCTGGGCGTTGCCCAGCACCAACTCGAAGCGGCCCTCCAGCAGATGCCAGACCGGCTTCCAGTAGATCCCAGTGGCCTCCATCGCCACCGCGGTGCAGCCGTGGCTCTCCAGCCAGTCGGCCAGCGCCAACAGGCCGCTGGTGGTGGTCGCGAAGGGACGGACTTGGTGCGCTTCGGGCGGGATCACACAGCGGACACAAGCCACCACCGTGTCCTTGTGCACGTCCAGCCCGGCACAGCGCGGGTGAAGGACTTCCATAGGGCCTCCTTTCGGATGAGGCGCCGGGAAGAGCCCTCGTCATCGAATTCTACCAGGCGTGCTCGCCGGCGAACTCGCCGGACGGCACAATACGGGGTGCTCGCAGGGCTCCGGGTCCAACTTGACAACGGGCTCGCAGCACCAAAGCAAGGCCGACCTCGGTCCCGACACACCCCCCAGAATACGTCCCCCCGGTGGCCCACGTCCATCCCCCGACCGGCGCTCCGACCCGTTTCATTACCACGGGGTCGGACCCGGACGATGAGGAACTTGACAGGGCCATCGGTCGCCGATACCTTGCCCTTCAGCCGCCCGTTGAACAACCCATCCGGGCCGGGGAGATCCCGCATGTTGCGCAAGATCGCTCTGCTGCTGGTACTGGTCCTGGCTCAGTCCGTGGAGGCCCAAGACCCCCTCTCTGCCGCGGGCGGCGAGGAGTTGCGCGCCCTCCTGGTCCGTCTGCAGGAGAACGGGCTGTGGGGGGAGGCCGTCCTGACCGACGGCCGGATCCGCGCAATGCGGGTCGATACCCTTCAGGGTGATACCCTGACCGTGCGGGAGGTCGTCGGCCCGCTGCAGGAGCGGATCGCGGTCTATCGGCTCGACGAGGTGGTGTCGGTGCGGGAGCTGGGCGAGCGACGGCTGGAACCGCGCCCGGCCGCCTCTCCGTCCCGTCACTCGCTCGCGCGGGTTCTGCTGCTCGAGACCCTGGTGCCCGGAGCAGGATACCTGCAGATCGGTCAGCCCCGCAAGGGGCTGGTGCTGGTGGGGTTGGCCGCGGCCACCGTCGGTACCGGGTTGGCCACGGGCAAGTCCGGGGCCGCCGGCTGGGTGCCGATCTGCGCCTGGCTCAAGGTGGCTTCCCTGGCCGATCTGCGAGACGAGGTCCGCGCCTTGAACCGCCTTGCCGAGCCGCTCCCCGCGGCCCGACGCGGCAGCACCCCCGAGGAACGCCCAGGCGACTATCTGCGGCGGGTGGAGGGGGGGCTCCTGTTGCCTCAG
>JBAZUN010000079.1:0-17457 GCA_041661365.1 Candidatus Latescibacterota bacterium | reverse complement strand
AGGGCCAGGAGCAGGGCCGCGGCCGGGCGGCTCGGACCGGTCAGCGGGGCCTCGAGGAACAGGTCGCGCTCTGGATCGAGGAGGATCGCCCGTCCGGCCTCGGCGCGCTGGTTCAGCCAGGAGGTGAGGACCCCGGCCAGGGCCAGCGGGGGGAGCGAGCCCTCGGGCCGGTCCACGGCGAAGACGTACAGGTCGGTGGCCAGCGGGTACAGCTCATGGGTGATGGCCAGGGGGGCGTCGAAGACCACGGCGATCGGCGTGGTCCCGGCCAGGAGCCGTGCCAGTTCGGGCTCGGGGACCGGCGAGACCAGGAGGGGGGGCGCGGCCGCGTGGCCCAGGCACTGCTCCAGGGCCAGGTGGACGATCCGCTCCTGGTACTCCGGCGCGCGGAAGGCGTCCTCAGGAGGGGCGTCGTCCAACAGGGATTCGCGGCGCAGCAATGCCAGGATAGGGGCGACCGCGTCGCAGGCGGCCCGTTCGGCCAGGGGGACCAGATGCTCCAGGAAAGCCCGCCGGTCGCGACGGAACCGCGCAGCGAAGGAGACGCCGGATCGCTCTGCCTCCGACTGCAGCGAGGCGGCCGCGACCGCGGCGAGGTACCGCGAGACCGCGGGCACGGCGACCGCCGCGCGGGGACCCAACTCGCTCCGGATGCGGTGGACGAGATCGCGCGTCATGGCATGGGGGCTGAAACGGCCAGGCCGCTACGGAGGGGCAGCGGCCTGGCCGTCAGGGTAGTGGAAACGGGTCGAATCAGGCTTTGACCGCGTCGAGGTACTCCTCGCCGGCGATGACGAAGTTGCGCAGCACGACCCGGTCGCTGGTGCCGACCTGGTCCCAGTCAAAGGTCCGGCCCTGGCGGCGGGAGGCTTCCTGCTCGAGCACCTCCTCGCGCAGGTTGAACCGGTCCCACAGCCCGATGCCGACGTTGGGCTCCAGGTGGATGAAGCGCCACGAGGTGATCCGGGCCCGGCTGCGGCCCTGCTCGTCCTGCACGATCGGCATCGAGCCGACGCGCCGGCCGCTCTCGTCGTAGACCGGCTCGATGTCGACCAGTCGTCCGGGCCGGTCGAAGACCGGGCTGACCAGGTAGTCCAGCATCATATACGGCGGCCAGCCGTAGGAGACCCCGCGGGCGTCCTGCCCCACGGCGCGGCTCCGGGTCTGCGCGAAGCGGGCCGCGTACCGCTGGGCAAAGGCGGCCAGGGCCTGCATGACCTTGGGTGCCTCGGCCTCCAGGCCGGGCCGGATCTGGCCGCGGAACTCCTCGCCCACGAAGCGGTCGAGCAGCTTCTCCAGGGTACCGCCGCGGCCGACGTTGGTCGCCACCTGCAGGGAGCACAGGGAGATCGGGAAGGCCACGTCGTAGGGCTGGTCCGGTCCGGGGGCCGAGGCGATGATCCGCAGCGAGCCGTAGACCTGGGAGCGGGGGAGCCGGTTCCGCACCACCGGGGTGTTCCACTCGGTGATCTGCCGCTCGACGAACCGCTCCATCAGCTCGGGCGCGGCCCAGAACTCCGGCGAGGTGAGGATGGCGGTCTGCACCACGACGTTCTGGCGGCGCGAGACCTGGTAGAGGAACTCGACGGCCTCGCTGACCGCGCCGGCGTCGACCCGGCCCGCGTCGTCCTGCAGGTCGAAGACCTTCAGGTTGCGGGCCCCGGATTCGGCCGCGCCCTTGATCAGCACGATCGGGTACTCCTGGGCAAAGCGAGCGAGTCCGGCGAACCCTCCCTCGGAACGGCCGTCGGTCATCAGTCGCTTGACCTCGGCCTCGCCGCGACCCTCGCCGAAGGACTGGTCCCAGTCCATCTCGGGCGGCAGTTGGACGCCGAACTCCGGGGTGTAGATCTGCGGGTAGAGCGACTTGTCGTAGGTGATGTCCGAGAAGATCAGGGACTGCACCGTGGCGGGGAGCCCCAGGTCCTCGGTGCGGCCCGAGGCGTAGACCGGCAGCCCGTGGAAGGGGATCATCGAGCCGACGGCCACCGGCCGGGTGAACCGCACCGCCAGGCGGATCCCCTTGGGGGTCAGGGCGCCGCGAGCCTCGGCGGCCTGGGCCTGGGCCTCGGCCTGATCAACGCTCAAGCCCTGGTGCCGCTGCAGCGCCGCCAGGTAGGTGGCGCGGTCAACGTAGAGGTGGGCGTCGGCGACGGCGAGCTGGTCGCGGCCGGCGCCGGGGAACCGCGTCACCTCGGCGTGACGGGTGATCAGCAGGTTGGCGCCGCGACGGCCCTCGGCCTGGAGGCGGGCGTTGAGGGTCGGACCCTCGCGCAAGGCCCGGGAGACGTGGGTGCGGCCGACCGGATAGACGAAGACCACGTTGACCCGGGTGCCGGCTTCGATCAGGTCCGGGTCGAACGCGTGGAAGACCGGCGGGGTCGGGAAGCCGTCGCTGTGGATGAAGGAGATCTCGCGGAGCTGGTTGTAGGCGCGCCAGCGCCGCTCGATCGCGGACTCCCCGCCGGCCCCGATCCCCGGCACGGCGCGATCCCCGTCGAGACGACCGACCAGGGCGTCGACGTCGACGGCCGGCAGGGAGCGCAGCTCGGTGCAGCGGACCAGGACCGCGCGGGTGTAGCGGTAGAGCCAGTCGTGCCGCTCCACCGCCAGGGCGAACAGCTCCTCGGTGGACAGGTTGCTGAAGGCCGTGCCCCGGTCGAAGATCCAGGGCGCGTAGTTGTGCCAGTGGTCGTTGATGGTCTCGGCGAAGAAGTCGGTGAGGTTCTTGTAGAAGACCCGCTGGTCGATCTCGGTCGGCGGCTCCACGGCGAACTGCAGGGTCTGGGCCAGGGCGAAGGTGGCGTAGAACAGCTCCATGGCCCGGGTCACCTGGGCCAGCCTCGCCGGCTCGACCGCGGCCAGCTCGGCCAGGCGAGCCAGGTCGCCGATGTCCTCGTACCCGCCGGCCAACTGCTTCCAGTCCTCCAGCACGATCTCGCGGCCGCTGTAGACCTTCTCCACCCGCTGCTGGAAGGCCTGGCGCCGCGGCCCGGCCGGGAGCAGGGCCGCCAGGTCGGTGAACCCGAGGCGGGTATGCCCGATGAGCCGACCGAAGGCCTGGTGGATCTGGGTCCGGTCGCTCGCGGCCGTGGCGGCTGCCGCGTCGAAGGATTCGACCCGGCTCAGCAGCTCCTCCAGCACGGCCCGAGCCCGCTCCTCGCAGGTGTCGAAGGCCGCGCCGGCCTCCTCGCGCATCACGGTCTGGAAGCCGGATTCGCGGTCGGACATCGCCTTGGCCTTTTCGGCCCGCACCCGCAGGGCCCGCCGGCGCTCCAGGGCCTCGACCGCGGCCACCTCGACCGCCTTGCTCGAGCTCTCGACCAGCTTCTGCTGGGTGAACCGGGCCGGATCAGGCTCGTACGCCGGCCGGAGCAGGGCCGCGCGGATCCGGCCGATCTCCTCGGCGGTGAACGGTGTGGCGGCCGAGGCCGGAGCCTCCTTGCGGGCCGCGGCGATCAGCTCGATCCCCTTGCCGAAGGCGGCCAGCAGCTCCTCGACCCGACCGCGGTTCTCGCCGATGAGGACAAAGGCACCGCCCAGTCCGGCGATCCAGGTCCCCGCGTCAAGGCGGGCCAGCGGCAGCCCGGCGGCCACCTTGACCCGGGCCTGGCTGATGAAGGCATCGCGCTGCCGCCACTTGCGGAACCGGCGGAGCTTCTCCTCCAGGCGCAGGGCCTTGCCGGCGTCGTCGTCGTCGGTCACCTGGCGCTGGATCTGGACGTAGACCCGCAGGGCTTCGGCAATGACCGCCGGACGCTGACGCGGTGCCCCGCCGGCCACCGCGGTCACGGCCTCCAACAGGCGCTGTCCGCGACCCCGCCAGAGCCGCATCTCCTCTTCCAGTCGGTCGACGTTCCGCTGTCCGAGGCCCATCCCCACGTAGGTCCCCCGACGACCGACCTTCTCGCAGGCGGCCAGGAAGGCCTGGATGTCGTACGAGGCCAGGGCCCGCGGCTCGCGGCCGGCGCACCCGTCGGCGATCACCAGGGCGCTGTGCGGGTTCCCCTGGCGCATCAGGGCCACCAGCTTGGGCGGATCCTGCAGCAGCTCGAGCAACTGCGGGAAGGGGATCCCGGTGTTCAGGACGTCGATCCCCTGGACGTCCTTCTCGTAGTCGCGGCCCGGGCCGCGGAGCTTGAGGACCAGGGCATGGATGCCGCCGCCGACCCGGCGAAGCAGGTCGTCGATCTGGGCCTCGGGGAGCCGCGAGATCCCGGCCCAGCGCCGCAGGTCGCCGCCGTAGACCTGGGCGTTGGCCCGGATCTGCTCCTCGGTCAGGCCGTAGTCCCCGAGCTGCACCTGGACCCGGCCGGCGATCTCGTCGAGCCGGGCGTCGCTGGTGTAGAACAGCATGTCGTTGGTCGACGACAGGGTCACCGAGGTGACCACCACGTCGGCCGGGGGGAGATGCCCGGGGAAGGCCTGGCGCAGCCGGCTGACCGCCTGCAGGTCGCCTTCGGCAATCCCGAAGGTCTGCAGGACCTGGCGAGCCGACCGTCGGGAGATCGAGTCGGCGGCCTCGGGATCGAACCCCTCGAACATCAGCCGGATGAGGTTCTGGCCCTCCTCGTCAAAGGCGTAGTGCAGGTGGTCGCCGGTCTTGGCGAAGATCTCGAACAGCCGCAGCCCGGTGGAGAAGCGGACGTCTTGGACCGGCTTGTACTCGGCGGACAGCGCGATCCGAGCCCGGTGGTCGTGCGGGCAGGTCGGGTGCTTCTCGCGGGCCTGGCGGAGCGCGTCGTAGATGCTCCAGGCCTTGTAGAAGACCATGAAGCGGTTCACCTGCTCGGCGTTGATGATCATCTTCTCGACCGACCAGTCGGCCGCCAGGTTGGCGATCAGCCGGTTCCCCGGCGCCGTCTGGTGCCAGGGTCGCCCCAGGTTCTCCAGGGCGCGGGCGATCTTGGTCAGGTGGAAGACCAGCAGGTCGTTCTGGATCCCGAGGTACTGGCTGAGCACCTCGTACCCGAGGAGCTTCTCCGCGGCCCAGCGCTGCCAGTCCAGCTCGGTCTCGAACTCCCCCTTCTGCAGCAGGGCCTGCCGGGCGAGCTGCATGACCCCCTCGTGGAGGTGGTCGGGGATCCCCATCTGCCGCAGCTTGACGTCGTTGGTCAGGGAGAGCACGAAGGCCAGGAAGAGGCCGTCCTTGGGCACGCAGTACCCACCGTACCCCTCGCCGGGCGGTGGGATGTACCGGTCGCCGCGCAGGTTCATCTGGTCGCCCATGTCCTGGGCGTCCCCCTCGAGCACGGCCATGCAGAGCAGGCCGAGGGCGTTCGACCCGGCGAAGTGGGTGACGGTCAGGCCGTTCTCCGAGGTCTTCTGGATCTCGGCGTAGGCCAGGGCCGGCTGCTCCTCGACGCCCCCCTCGTTGACCAGGCTGTAGAACTCGAACCCGGCCTGGGCCGCGGCCGCGTCGGCGCCACCGACCCACTGGCGCCATTTGACCACCGAATCGCGCTCGCGGTGGCCCAGGTTCACCCGGCTCGGGGTGTAGAGCAGGTTGTACCGCTTATTCCCACCAGTGGCCTGGTAGTAGTACCGCGGGTCGGTGGTCAGGGCGTTGAGGTGGTGCCGGGCGATGACCCGCTTACGGGCCGTGGACCGGGCCAACTGCGAGTGCATCCGCAGCACGGTCCGCTCGCGGGCCTCCAGCTCCAGCTCCGGCCGCTCGGAGGCGAGCTGGCGGAAGACCTCGCGGCGGGCCAGGCAGCGCATGGCGCTGGCCAGCTCGTCCCGGTAGTCCGGCTCGCTCTCGACCACCACCCGGCGGGCCTCCTCCTCGGAGATCCCGGGCCGGCCGTCGAGGACCGCCTCGACCCGCTGCTCAAAGGCGCGGCCGTTGCTGGCCGCCACCTGGGGAATCGCCGCGGCCGTCAACTCGTCGCGGTGCTCGTCGAGGTACCGCTCGACGCGGGTCAGGTCACGGCTCGGCATGGCGTCGAGCCCGGCCTCCGGGTCCTCGCCGGCCTCCAGCAGCACGGCGAGGAGGGCGACCTGCTCGGCCACCGGCCGGTAGCTCCCGACCACCGTGGCCACGGCCATCGGCGGGCTGAAGCGCTGGTCGGCCATCACCTCCTCGACCACCACGTCCATCCCGAGGTCGCGGATCACCTTGCGGCCGATCTCGTACATCCGACGGCGATACGCGGCCATCTCGGCGTCGACCTCGGCCTCCAGACCGCGGGTCCGGATCACGTTGAAGAGGGCCATCTCCTCCTCGATCCAGGACTGCACGTACCCCTCGGTCATCCCCGCCGACTCGGTGGTGAGGATGTGCAGCGAGGAGACCGGCCGGGTGCGCTCCATGGCCACGGCCGCCGCTGCTTCAGCCTGGCGCTGCACCGATTCAGGTTGGGCCGCGAAGATCCGGTCACTGGCCGCGGCCAGCGAGGCTCCGCCGACGGCCTGAGCGAGGGCTTGCCCGACCAGGTTGGCCGGGTCCTCGCGACGGCTCTCGCACAGGACCCGGCGCAGGGCCTGACGCCGCGGGATCTTCTCCATCTCCACCAGGCGGTGGATCTCGTCGATCAGGGCCTCCTCGCTGGCGGCCACCAGCGCCGCCAGTCTTGGTATGGCCGGCTGCAGCCGGGGCGACTCGACCAGGGCCTGACGGACCGTCTCCTCCGGGGCCATCGCCGGGGTCGCGGCCTGGATCGCCGCGGCCCGTGCGGCCAGCTTCCGGTCGTGCTCGACCAGCAGGGCCCGGGCCAGGGCCACCCGCTCGGAGACCATCACCTCCGAAAGGTTCAGGGCCCAGAACTCGGAGTGCATGCGGAAGAAGGCTTCCATGGCCTCCTGGTCGACCTCGGTCTGGATCTGGTCGACCTCGACCGTCTCGCCCCCGACCTGCATCTCCCGCTTGATGACCCGTTCCTTGATGAACAGCGGGATCGCCTCGATCCAGTCGCTGACCTTGGTGACCCAGTGGACGTCGCGGTCCTTTTCGCCCTCGGCGATCCGTCCCAGGCCCGGGGTGCTGTAGATGTAGTCACCGCCTTGGCGCAGCAGGTCCTTCAGGTCCTCCTCCTTGCCGGAGTGGACCTCGCGGAAGGCGTTGGCGTTGGCCAGGTTGATCGCCTCGCCCGGGTGCAGCCGCTGCATCTGCAGGACGAAGGCGGCCGGGTCCTTGGGACAGGTCTCGAGCTGGCGGCGGAGCTTGGCCGACAGCGCGAGCAGGCCGTCGGTCAGGGAGGCGGTGGCGGCCATCCGCTCGCGGGAAAGCTCGGCGGCGCCGCGGGAGAGGAGGTGGCGAGAGGCGTTGTCGGCCTCGTCGAGGATCCGCTTGGCCGTGTCGCTCTGGTGCTTGACCAGGGCCTCGTCAAAGGCGTTCAGCGCTCCCACCAGCCGGGCGAAGGGGGTGCGCTTCTGCTCCTGGACCAGGTGGAGCAGCCGGGTCGCCGCGGTGTGCAGGCCGACGTTGTCGCGGGTCGCCTTCTCGATCCGGCCGGCCAGGGGGGCCAGGGTCTCCTTGGCCCGCACGTACCGGGCCGTGGAGAGGAGGTTCGCCTGGTTGCCGAAGGCCCGGGAGAGGCGTCCGGAGACCAGCCGGATGTCGTTCTCGTAGGCCCAGGCCGAGATCCGGCGGATGTTCTCGCCCTCGGTTTTATAGTCGAACCCCTTGGAGATCACGGTGTTGATGTTGGCCCGCCAGAGGTCGAGGTCGTCGTATCCCTGGTCGAGGAGCTCGAAGACGTAGTCCTGGGGGTAGGGGAAGTCGATCCGGTCCTGCATCCGCATCCAGGTGGCCCACTTGTCCCGCCACTTCAGGCTCTTCTCGAGGTGCTCGATCACCCGGTCGGCGTGGGCCTCGGGGGACTCGCCGGCCCCGGCGCGCGCCAGGGGACCGTTGCCGCAGAGACGGCCGACCTGCTCGGCCACGGCCTGCCGGAGGCCGGTGCCGCGCTCGGTGTACCGGACCTTGTCCAGGGCCAGCCCGGCCTGGAAGATGACCTCGGTCGGCACCCCGGCCAGGCAGGACAGGTCGAGACCTTCCTGCTCCTGGGCCAGCCGGCTGTCGTAGAGGGAGGTAAAGGCGTTGGCGAAGACGTGGCCGCAGTCAACGGTCGACTGGCGCAGGAAACGCTGGAGCTGCTCCCGCTGGGCCGGCGACAGCAGGCCGTAGAGGTCGAAGACCCGGTGCATGGCCGTGCGCTGCGTGGCCCGGGGGTTGAGCATCGACAGGGTGCCCAGCAGGATCAGACCGGCGAAGTGGGCCGCGGCCTCGGCCGGGGCTCCCTCGGTCCAGGTGCAGTCGAGCAGCAGCCGCGACCTGGCCGAGCGGGTGGCGGCCGGGTAGAGACGCGCCACCCGGTCGTTGCCCTTCACGAACACCACCGTGAGCGGTCCGGCGTAGGCCGCCAGATCGCGCAGGATCGGCTTGAGAACCGGGTGGGGGCGGTGGGGGATCACGAAGGCGTCGACCCCGGCCTGGTACACGGCCGCGGTAGCTGAGACGGCCGGGGTGGCCTTCTTGGGCAGCTCGATCGCCAGCCGGCCCTTGGTGACCTGGGCCTTGGCCTCGCCGACCGGACGCCCCTCCTGCCGGATGGAGATGTGCGAGAACTCGGCTTCCTTGCCGGTGTCGGTCATGTGGATGGGCAGATAGAAGCTCTGCATCGCGGAACCTCGTCGGGTGGTGGTGGGTTGGCGCGGGGCGGACCGGACAGACCCGGCGGCTGATCGACCGGGAAAGGGCCACCACGGTGTCAATCTAGTCCGCGGGGAAGACCTGGGCCACCCCGGAAAGCGCAAACTGATGCGCTTTCCGCGCATCAGCCGAAGGCGGGCTCAGAGGGTGCGGCGCCAGGTCCGGCCGCCGGAGAGGCGGTAGTCCGAGGGCGGGATCCCCACCCGGTCCTTGAAGACCGCGCTGAAGTGGCTGAAGGAGCGGTACCCGACGCTCAGGCCGACCTGGGTGACCGACAGGGTGCTCTCGAGCAGGAGCTGCTTGCCGTACTCGACCCGCATCTCGGTGAGCCGGTCGTTCAGGGTCTTCCCCGTGGCCTGGCGGTAGACCCGGGCCAGGTGGGCCGGAGAGAGGTGGACCACCTCGGCGACCTGGCGGCGGGACAGGGGGTGGGTGAGGTGGTTCCGCATGAAGCTGTCGACCCGTTTGACCACCTCCCTTCGGTACGCCGCGTTGACCAGGGAGGGGGCGGGGCCGGGCGGCTCCTGACGGGCCACCGAGCGGCGCAGCCCCACGAGGAGCTTGACCAGCAAGGCGTTGACCAGGTCGTCGGCGTCGCCGTCGGCCGGCCGCTGCACCTCGGAGACCAGATCGAGCAGGTCCTGCTGCAGCTCGGGCGGGGTGAGCAGGACGCGGTTGGTGATCGGCTCGAGGGCCAGGCGACGGTTGGCAAAGTGAGCCCAGAGATACCCGGGAGCGCGCTCGTGGGAGCGCGGCGAGCGGACGGCTCCCGGCGGGATGAGGATCGACTCCTCGGGGGCAAGGAGGTACTGGCGGTCGTCGACCACCATCTCGACCACGCCGTAGAGCACGCAGTACCACTGGTGGATCTCGTGGCGATGGGGGCCGTAGTGGTACTCGGTGCCCTGCTCGCGGTACCCGATCCGCTGCAGGGCGATGGGGAAGTCCGGGCGCGCCATCTCTGCCGTCCCCCCTACGAAACCGGCCGCGGCCCGGCCAGGGACCGGGTCAGGCGGTCTGCTGGAGGAAGGCGATGGCGTTGCTGCGGATCTTGGGGGCGAGGAGATAGCACAGCTTGAAGAACGACTTGAAGTCGATGCTCTCCCAGAGCACGGCGGGGATCGCCATGCGGCTCAGCACGTCGACCAGGTCTTCGAAGACGTCCTCGCTGATCGCCGATTCCACGGCCTCGTCCAGCTTCATCCCGGCCTTCTTCTTGATCGCCTTGTCGATCCGGACGAAGAGCTGCGGGAAGGGGTGGTGCTGATCGGTGGCCGGATAGGGGAACACGGTACTGGCCGCCAGGTTGGCCAGGGCCACCAGCTTCACCAGGTCGGGCGACCGGTCGCGGAGGTCGTGGTGGCCCCCGATCACCTGCTGGACCCCGGGGTCCAGCTCCCAGCGCTCGGCCAGCCGTCGGCCGATGACCTGGTGGTCCATGTCCTTCATCAGGAACCGCTCGACCTCGGTCACCGAGCGGGCCCAGAGCTTCCCCTGTTGAGCCTGCTCGGCGGCTTCGGCCTCGATCAGCGCCATGACCAGGGAGAGCGATCCCTCGAGGCACATCAGCATGGTGATCTTGCCGATGTCGTGGAGCATGGCGGTGGTGAACGGCTCGTCCTTCTTCTCCAGGGTGAACCGCTCCCACAGCCGGGCCTCGGCTAAGGCCTGGGCCTGCTCGGGCTCGAGCGCGAACCGCTTGATCTCGGCCTTCTGCTGCGGGGTCTGGGCCGCGGAGTTCGCCGGCAAGGCGAAGAGCTTGGCGTAGAATCCGGCGGCCAGGGAATGCCGCCAGTACTGATCGATGGTCGACTCCTGGGTCTGGTGGAAGAGCTGCCGGATCTGGCAGGCCGTGACGATCTCGCGGATGGTGCGGGCGCTGGCCAGGGCCACGGCCTGATCGATGGTCACCACCCGGGATTGGAACCCGTACCGGGGCGTGTTAAGCAGCTTGAGGATGACCGCGCGGGTGGTGACGTCCGGGTCGATCGCCTCGGCCCACTTCTTCGGCGGGTCCAGGTCGTCCAGCGCGGACACCCGTCGCTGGGTGTCGGGGAGGGCGGGGAACTTGTTGACCGCGTCGAGGCGGCGGTCAATCATCTGCGCCCGCTCCTCCGGGGTCATCGCCTCCAGCTCCATGGCCGGAGAGGCCTCGGAGAGGACGAACTCTTCGACCAGTGGCTCGAAGAACCCCTCGTTGGCGTTCTTCGCCATGACGACGACGATCCCCAGGTCCTCGAGGTTGCGCTGCACCTTCTGGAAGGCAATCGGATCGTTCCCCAGGGGATTGGCCAGGGGATCGATGACCATGACGATGTGGGCCTTTTTCGAGAGCATGCGGGCCACGGTGACCGCGTTCCCCCGCAGGCCCGGCCCGATGAGGATCATCCGCACCGCGTCGAGGTACCGGCGCAGGGCCAGGGCCACGTCGGTGCTGTCGGCGCAGACCGCGTACTTGATCCGGCGCTCGTCGTCGAGCAGGGCATTCTCGGCCCGCAACTGCTGCATCAGCGCGGTCAGATGCGGCTTGGGCTGAATCCGATCGCCGATGATGATGAGGGGGTTCCCGCTGTCGCGGGCCGGTGTCCCGGACAAGGTGCAGCCTCCCAGACGCCAGAACTACTTAACTGACGGCAAGATAGGGCATCTTGCCGTCAGTTAAGGTAGGCTTCCGAGACGGGGAAATCAACTGCCGGTGGCTCCCTGGCCGGGCGCGGGGGCCACCGGTCGGCAGATAACCGTCAGGCTTCCTCGGCGATCAGCTCCTCGTCCTCTTCCGTGGACCGGTGGTTGCCGTCCTTGAAGGCGTCCATGGCTCCGTATTCGTGGAGCTTGTTCCGCAGGGTCCGGGTGCTGATCGCCAGCATGGTGGCGGCCTCGGTCCGGTTCCCCCGACAGCTCTCCAGGGTCTTCATGATGAGCCGGCGCTCCATCTCGTGGACCGTGGTCCCCACCCGGATCCCTTCGTCCTCTGCCCCCGCTGGTCCCGCGGTCAGCTTCTGGGGGAAGTCGGCCAGGGAGAGTACCGGTCCTCGCGAGACCACCACGGCCCGCTCGAGGTAGTTCTCCAGCTCGCGGATGTTCCCGGGCCAGTCGTACCGCATCAGGGCCTCGAGCACCTCGTCGGAGACCGCCTCGATCGCCTTCCCGTTCTCGGCGTTGTACTTGACGCGGAACGACTCCACCAGGGAGGGGATGTCCTCCTTGCGTTCGCGCAATGGCGGCAAGGGGATCTCGATGACGTTGAGCCGGTAGTACAGGTCCTCGCGGAACCGGCCCTCGCGGACCTCGCGCTGCAGGTCGCGGTTGGTGGTGGCGATGATCCGCACGTCGACCTTGATCGTCTGGGCGCTCCCGACCCGCTCGAACTCGCGCTCCTGAAGGACGCGGAGCAGCTTGGCCTGCAGGGAGGGATCGATCTCGCTGATCTCGTCGAGGAGCAGGGAGCCGCCGTCGGCCATCTCGAAGCGGCCCCGGGTCTGCTTGATCGCCCCGGTGAAGGCGCCCTTCTCGTGGCCGAACAGCTCGCTCTCCATCAGCTCCTTGGGAAGGGCGGCGCAGTTGAGCCGGATGAACGGGCCGCTGGCGCGGGAGCTGTTGTAGTGCAGGGCCCGGGCCGCCAGCTCCTTGCCGGTGCCGCTCTCCCCGGTCACCAGCACCGTGGCCCGGCTGTCGGAGACGGTGCGGATCAGGTCGAAGATCTGCTCCATGCAACGGGCCTTGCCGATCATGTTGCTGAAGCTGTACCGGCCCTGCAGCTCGGACCGCAGGCGGCGGTTCTCCCGCTCGGACTCCTGATACCTGAGGGCGTGCTCCACCAGCAGCTCGACCTCGGCCGGGTCGGTGGAGCCCTTCTGGATGTACCCGTAGGCGCCCTTCTTCATCGCCTCGACCGCGCCCTCGATGGTGCCGTAGGCCGTCATCAGGATCATGTGGGTGTCGGGGACCTTGGTCCGGGCCTGCTCGAGCAGCTCCATCCCGGTCATCCCCGGCATGCGGATGTCCGAGAGGATGAGGTCGTAGTCGGCGTCCTCCAGCTTCTGCAGGGCGGTGCGGGCCTCGGGCGCGGTGTCCACCTCGTACCCCTTGAGCCGGAGGATCTCCTCGGTGGCTTCGCGGACGTAGGAGTCGTCGTCGACGACGAGAATGCGCTTGCTGACCATGGGGTTTCCTCGCTCGGGGTTCACTGGGGAAGGTAGACGTAGAAGCGGGTGCCGCGTCCCGGCTCGCTCTCGACGCGGATCCGGCCGCCGTGGGCCTCGATGATCTTCCGGCAGGTCACCAGACCCAGGCCGGTGCCGTCCTCCTTGGTGGTGAAGAAAGGGGTGAAGAGCTTGGCCTGGACCTCGGGGGTCATGCCGATGCCGGTGTCGCCGACGCAGACCACGGCGTGGCCCGATTCGGCCTCCACCCCGACCGAGAGGGTGCCGCCCTCGGGCATGGCCTGGATGGCGTTCTGCAGCAGGTTGAGGATCACCTGCTGGAACTGCTCGGTGTCGACGCGGCAGGATAGGGAACCGGCGGCGAAACGGCGGGCCACATTCACGTTACCGCGGCTGCGCTCCAGGTCGATCTCGAAGAAGGCCACCGACTCCTCGACCAGCTCGACCAGGTTGACCTGGTGGGCGTTGAGGCGAAGAGGGCGGGTGTAGGTCAGCAGGCTGGAGACGATCCGGTTCAGGCGGCCGACCCCCTCGGTGATCTTGTTGACCAGCCGCCGGCGCGGGTCGTCGGCCTCCAGCCCCCGCCCGAGCAGGGCGGCGAAGGTGGCGATCCCGCCCAGGGGATTGCGGATCTCGTGGGCCACGGTGGCGGCCATCTCGCCCAGGGCCGCCAGGGTGCGCACCCGCTGCACCTCGGCCTCCAGCCGCTTGACCTCGGTCAGGTCGTTGAAGACCTCCACCGCGCCGAGCACGCGGCCGCCCTCGTCCCGCACCACCGCGGTGCTGAAGCCCAGCGGGATCGGCCGGCCGTCGGGCCGCCGCGTCTCCTTCTCGCGGTTGATCAGGCTGGTGCCGGCGTCCAGGGTGTAGAGGGCCGAGTTCTGCCGTCCGGCCTCGCTGCCCATCGCCTCCTCGTAGGCGTGGCCGAGCACCTCGGCCTGGGAGCGGCCGAGGATCTGCTCGGCCGCTTGGTTGAACAGGGTGACCTCGCCACGCAGGTCGACGACGACCACCCCGCCGGTCATGCTCTCGAGGATGTTGTTGAGGTAGTTGCTGACCCGGTCCTTCTCCTCCAGGCTCTTGCGCAGCTCCAGGTTGGTCTCCTCGAGCTTGATGTTCAGGGACTCGAACTGGGCCTCGAGCTGCTCGTACGCCTCGCGGTACTTGCGGGTGGTCTCCCGGAAGAGGATGTAGGAATCGGTGAAGTCCTCGAGTCGGGTGTCCGAGGTTCCGAGGTTCAAGATGTGCTCTGGGGGATCGCCGGTAGGGCTCATGGAGATCTGGGAAGGTCAGGGCCGCGAGGCGCGGTACCGGTACGGGCCCGGTCCGCTGAGCCGGATCCCGCGGCAGGAGAGGAGTCGGTGGTTTTCCCGCGTCTGGTCGACCCAGGCCCGCAACTGCACCAGCGAGGCGTCCCGGTCGGCGGCGGTGGTCTGGCCGGGGTCGGCGCTCAACCGCGCGATCTCGGCGTGGACCTGGCGGGACAGGTGGGCTTCCCGTCGGAGCAGCGGGAGGAACTGGGCCGCCGGCATCCCCTGGCGGAGGGCGTCGGCCACCTGGAGGGAAAGGGTCAAGGCCTCGGAGCACTGCGCCGCCAGGTCGTGCTCGGCCCGGGCGCGGTCCGGGTGCGCTGTGGTATCAGCCGTTTCCATGGCCGTGGGTCAGTGCCCAACCCCCTCGGTTCGCCTTCCGTGGGCTGAGGAGTGATTCGTTGACCGGGTATGAGCAAAAGGAGTGCCTTTCCCCTCGACCGTCGGGAAGTTTGCTCCGTGATCGCGGGCCGGATCGGAAAAAACGACTGCCGGCCAGAGAAGAGCCCGGGAAAGCTCGAAAAGGAAACGGACGGCTGGCGCCAGAGGTGCAGCAGGCCTCGGACCAGGGTCCAGGAAGGATCTTCCGGCGGCAAGGGGAAAGGTTTACCGGCGCGGCCTAATATAACCGGGGTTCCGGAATCAGGGCAAGGAGGAAAGGCCGGGGTCTAGCAGCCCGTTGAAAAAGCCGCTTTGTCTGGCGAGGCCGAGGGATGGCGGGGCTTGGCTAGGCGCGCGAGCGGTAGCGTATCGAGGGGAGATGCGCAGAGCGAGCGGAACGACGCCAAGGCCCGTCAGCACCGGCCGCAGCGCGAATGGGCTTTTTCGACGGGCTGTTAGCGGCGGGGAGGCCGGTCCGGTCGCTGGGGCTCCAGGGTGCGCGGATACGGCGTACCCCGAGGACGGCGGACCCACTTCACCCGTGTTTCCGGGGGACGCGGCAGGAGGGCCGGTGGCTCGGGCTGGGCCGCGGCCACCTCGGCCGAGTGGCTGACCTCCCGATGGGTGCGGGCCACCATGGCCAGGGACCGCCCGCCGAGGACCAGGGAGGCGATCCCCAGGATCGCCAGTCCCGCGGTCAGACCGGCCAGGTAGGTCAGGTGTCCCTGGCGCCAGAACAGCACGGTGACCAGCAGCAGGCCACCGACGAACAGGCAGACCGCCAGACCGGACCGGGTATAGGCGACCCAGAACCCGCGGTTGCGGGCTGCCAGGGCCTCGGCGTCCCGAACCTCGATCTCCAGCTCGGGATCGAGCCGTTTCTGGGCCAGCAGGGGGGCCAACTGACCGGCGGCCCGGCCGTATACTTCGGCCAGGCCCAGCATCCCCGAGGAGAGCACGGCGGTGCCGCCGACCAGGGCCACCACCGCGGTCAGCAGGTAGGAGAGGGAGGCGAACTCCTCCGGATGGGTGCCCAGGCCGAGGGCCACCTGGGCCGACATCAGGATCAGAGCCCCTCCCGCGAAGAGGAAGAGGAACCGTTTCACCGGGGTGCCAGGATATGGGTTGGACCGATGCCTGTCTGGCTGGGCTATCGAGCAACTTCCGCGCCATCTAGGGCCAACCGCTCCCCGGCCAGCGCCGGGAAGGGGAGCCGGTTCCGCGCCGGCGGCAAGGGACAGACGTAGCTCTCGTTGTACGCGCAGTAGGGATGGTAGGCCCGGTTCAGGTCGAGCACCGGCAGGGAGCCGGGAGCGGTCTCCAGCGGGGCGTACCGGCCACCGCCGTAGGTCTCGCGGCCGGTTGTCCCGTCGCGGAAGAGGACCAGCAGGGCGCCGTCCTCCAGGCCGCGATAGACCTCCAGGGAGAACGGCGTTCCCTCCCACCTGCCGATGAACCGGCCGTACCGTTCCATGGGGAGGGTCTGTCCGCCGGTGGCCGGCACCTCGATCAGTTTGCGGCGGCCGTAGACGTGCAGCTCGCCGACGAATCGGTACTGCGGATCGTAGGGGAAGTAGCGCAGGCCGGGGAAGGTCGACCGGGCCGCGGCCGGGATCGGCGACTCCTCCGAGGTTCGGAACAGGCTGTCCTTGACGGCCCGGGCAGCCTGAAGGCGTTCCGGTGCGGAGGTCGGTTCGATAGCCAGTGCTCGTCCGGCGGAGAGTGCCAGGGCACTGGCCAGGAATAACAGGAGCAATAGGACGGGGCGTCGCACGGCAATCCTCCCGCTGATTACCTATATTGCCGGCCCGACCCGATCGGTCAAGGGCATGAGCCGGCCGTGGACAGAGGATATCAGTGTCTGCTTGCGGAAGTCGGCTACATTCGGGCGCCGATCCATCCCGGCCCGCGGCGTTGACCTTCCTCTGCGGATCTCCCCTCGATCCGCTGTCGGTCGGTCGCCTGGCGGCCCGGGCGCCTCGACGCCCTCGGTGCTAACGCGGACTTCCGCAAGCAGACATTAGCTCCCCGGTCAAGGCAACCGAGTGACAACCGGAGGCAGGGAGGCCATAAATAATGGAACTGAGGCTCGACCGCGAGCAGGCCGTCAGCGCGGCCCAGGTGCAGGAGGGGATCGACCGGGTGGCGGCTCACGGAGGCCGGGTGATCCTCCCGGAACTCGACCTGGTGCTCGACCGGGGCCTGATCCTCCGCTCCGGGGTGGAGCTGGTCGGGCAGGGACCTGGCACCGTGCTCCGCAAGGGAGCCGGGCGGATCTACCCGTTGACCGGGTACCACAACTACGGGATGACCGACGTGCCGCTGGAGATCGCCGAGGGCCTGGCCGTCGGGATGACGGTCTCGGTCCACGACGACCGCACCCACGGCGGGTTCTACGAGACCTTTGCGGTGATCACCTGGATCGATGGGAGCTGGGTCGGCCTGGACCACGGGGTCGAGGCCGACTACCAGGCCGCGGCCCACCCCTGCCTGACCACGGTCCATCCGCTGATCCTCGGACACGGGATCCGCGACGCGGCGGTGCGTGACCTGTGCCTGGAGGGGAACCGGGCCGCCAGCCCCAAGGGGATGGGTGGGTGCCGGGGCGGCTCGGTCTACTTCGCCAACAGCGCCCGCCTGGAGATCTCCGGGATCCGCGAGGCCGATTTCCACGGCGAGGGGCTCAGCTTCCAGATGTGCCGCGACGTCCGGGTCACCGACTGCCGCTTTGACCGGAACAGCGGGAACGGGCTCCATCCGGGCGCCGGCAGCACCAACGCCCTCTTCGAGCGATGCGCCGGCGACGGGAACGACCGGAGCGGCTTCTTCTTCTGCGTCCGGGCCAATCAGATCACCGTGAGGGGGTGCGCCTTCCGGGGGAACGGCTCGGGGATCTCGATCGGCACCCGGGACTGCCACAACCTGATCGAGGACTGCACGGTGGAGGAGA
>JBAZUN010000078.1:0-17518 GCA_041661365.1 Candidatus Latescibacterota bacterium | reverse complement strand
CCGGCAGCCTGGCCGGCATCCTCGCCTTCCTGCACCCGCAGGCCGAGCGGTTGCACTCCGCGCTGCACGACCATCAGGTGCACGTCATGTCGCACGCGGGCAGGCTGCGGGTGGCGATCCACGGGTACAACACCGCGGCCGACGTGGCCCGTTTCCTCGAACTGCTGACCCTGGCGCTGAAGCAGGTCTGAGCGCGACGCGGGCGTTCGCCGGACCCTTCGCGTCGACGAGGTACGAGGGTGGGCGGGTTGACACGCCTGGTATCGCCCATTGGTTCAGTGGACCGATCCGTAACCGAGGTCAGCCCTGCATGAGACTGCACCCCCTGCTCGAGGATCCCGCTGCCGTGGCCGTCTTCTGCCGACCGGTCATCGACCCGGTCGGGTGGCCCCAGTTCCGCCTGGCCGCCCAGGAAGCCTTGGCCGCCCTCCGCCTGGAACTGGACGGCGAGAAGGCCGTGCTCAAGCCGAACGTCACCGCCGGGGAGCACTTCGCCGATCCCGAGTCCGGCATCCAGACCCATCCGGCCTTTGTCTGGGGGATGGCGGAGTACCTGCAGCAACACGGGGTCCGGCGCGGGGGGATCTACCTGCTGGAGGACCCTCGCGACACCGACGACAACGAGCCCCGGCACTGGAAGGGGACCGGGTACCCGAAGGTCGCCAGGGCCACCGGCGCTCACCTGCGGTGTCCGACCAGCTTTACCTGCGTCACGCGGCAGGTGCCGCGACCGCTCTGCCATCCCGAGCGCAAGGTCAGCCGTCTCGCCGTGGACCAGGGCACGGTGCTGATCAACGTCCCCAAGCTCAAGACCCACAACCTGGGGATCACCACCCTGTGCATGAAGAACCTGATGGGGGTGGTCAACGTCTGGGACCGCCACTACTGCGGTCAGGCCTGGCACGAGCTGCCCGAGGCGATGCGCGAGGCGGCCGCCGCCCGCAAGCGGGGGCGACGCGAGGTGCACGAGCTGTGCCAACACGGCCTGGCCAGACGTCTGGCCGACCTGGCGCAGGTCGTGCAGCCGCACCTGAACGTGGTCGAGGGGATCGTGGGACGGGACGGCTCCGGCTTCCAGCACGGCCGCAACCATGCCCTGGGGCTGGTCGTCGCCGGTACCAACGTGGTGGCCGTCGACAGCGTGGCCAGTTACCTGATGGGATTCGACCCGCGGAAGGTCATCTACCTGCAGGTCGCGGCCAAGGCCGGCCTGGGGATCAACCAGGTGTCGCGGCTGCGGGTCTACGAGGCACGGGACGGAGATCTGCATCGCTGCCGCGACCTGGCCCGGCTCCGCCTGCGGCCCCGCTTCCGCGTGATCACGGGCGCGGCCAAGAACGACCGGACCTACAACCTGTAGTCCGCACTGGTAAGCTCAGGTTCGGGCGTCCCTCCTTCAGCGAATCTCCGACCGTCCGATCCCGTTCCCCCGATCGCGATCTGCCGCGCGTACAAACGGAGAGGGCCCCCCGAACGGGGAGCCCTCTCGCCGTTGCAGCCCACTCTCTCGGCCCGTCCTACTGGGCCTGGATCCTCATGCCGTAGAACGACCGGTAGATGAAGATCGTCGAGGCGAGGAAGAAGGCTCCCGCCAGGAAGTAGCGGAAGGTCGCCATCGACTCCGGCATGGTGATCGCCATCTCCACGGCCAGCAGGCCGAAGAGGGTGGTGAACTTGATCACCGGGTTCATCGCCACCGAGGAGGTGTCCTTGAAGGGATCACCAACCGTGTCGCCGACGACGGTGGCGGCGTGCAGCTCGGTCCCCTTGGCGTTCAGCTCGGTCTCGACCAGCTTCTTGGCGTTGTCCCAGGCCCCACCGGCGTTGGCCATGAAGATCGCCTGGTACAGACCGAAGATGGCGATGGAGATGAGATAGCCGATGAAGAAGTAGTGGTTGAGGCAGGCAAAGGCCAGGGTCGAGAAGAACACCCCCAGGAAGATGTTGAACATCCCCTTCTGGGCGTACTGGGTGCAGATCTCGACGACCCGCTTGCTGTCCGAGACGCTGGCCTTCTCGCCGCCGCCGTCGAGCTTGATGTTCTTCTTGATGAACTCCACCGCGCGGTAGGCCCCGGTGGTGACGGCCTGCGTCGCGGCGCCGGTGAACCAGTAGATGACCGCCCCACCGGTGATGAGCCCGAGGAGGAAGACCGGGTTCAGGATCGACAGACCGAGGTTGACGCCCGAGGCGCCGTCCCAGCCGTACTTGGCGCCGAGGAGCTGGATGATCGAGAAGATCAGGGTGGTGGCGCCGACCACCGCCGTGCCGATGAGCACCGGCTTGGCCGTGGCCTTGAAGGTGTTCCCGGCCCCGTCGTTCTCCTCGAGGTGCTCCTTGGCGCGCTCGAAGTTCACCTCGAAGCCGAAGTCCCGCTTGATCTCCTCCTTGATGCCGGGGATCGTCTCGATCGTCGACAGCTCGTAGATCGACTGGGCGTTATCGGTTACCGGGCCGTAGGAGTCGACCGCGATGGTGACCGGGCCCATGCCGAGGAAGCCGAAGGCGACCAGGCCGAAGGCGAAGACCGCCGGGGCCGTCATGATCCCGCTCAGGCCGGACAGCGACACCAGGTAGGCGATCCCCATCAAGGCGATGATGGCGATCCCCATCCAGTAGGCCGAGAAGTTGCCGGCCACGAAGCCCGACAGGATGTTCAGCGAGGCGCCTCCCTCCTTCGAGGCCGAGAGGATCTCGCGCACGTGCCGCGAGCTGGTCGAGGTGAAGACCTTCACCAGCTCGGGGATGATGGCGGCGGCCAGGGTGCCGCAGGTGATGATCGTGGCCAGCTTCCACCACAGCGTCGAGTCGCCGTTGAGGTCGGGCACGAGAGCGCAGGAGAGCACGTAGGTCATGGCGATGGAGACGATCGAGGTGAGCCAGACCAGGGTCGTCAGCGGCGTCTCGAAGTTGAACTTCTCCGCGTGGCCGAACCGGGCCTTGGCCCAGGCCGTGTTCAGGCCATAGGAGAGGGCGCTGGTGACGATCATGCCGACGCGCATGACGAAGATCCAGACGAGGAGCTGGATCTGGACCAGGGGGTTGTGCACGGCCAGCAGGATGAAGGTGATCAGGGCCACGCCGGTGACGCCGTAGGTCTCGAAGCCGTCCGCCGTGGGGCCGACCGAGTCGCCGGCGTTGTCGCCGGTGCAGTCGGCGATGACGCCCGGGTTCCGCGCGTCGTCCTCCTTGATCTTGAAGACGATCTTCATCAGGTCGGAGCCGATGTCGGCGATCTTGGTGAAGATGCCGCCGGCGATGCGCAGGGCCGCAGCACCGAGCGACTCGCCGATGGCAAAGCCGATGAAGCACGGACCGGCGTAGTCCCCGGGGACCACCAGCATGATGAAGAGCATGATGACCAGCTCGACCGAGATCAGCAGCATGCCGATGCTCATCCCCGACTTGAGCGGGATAGCGTTGGTCGGGTAGGGCTTACCTTCGAGGCTGGCGAAGGCGGTGCGCGAGTTGGCGAAGGTGTTGATGCGGATGCCGAACCAAGCCACCGAGTAGCTTCCCAAGATGCCGATGATCGAGAAGAGGACGATGATGGCGACCTGGAAGGCCGGGGTGTGACTGAGCACCCCGAAGTAGACCACGATGATGACGGCGATGAAGGCCCACAGAATGGCGATGAACTTGCCCTGGGTGACCAGGTAGGTCTTGCAGGTCTCGTAGATCAGCTCGGAGATCTCGAGCATGGCCCGGTGCACCGGCAGCTTGCGGATCTGGACGAACTGCACCAGGCCGAAGAGCATCCCCCCCAGACAGATGACGAACCCGATCCACAGGAGGGAAGAGCCGGGCATGCCGAGGAACTCGGCGCTGCTGAGGTCAGGGAGCTTGAGCTCGGCCTCGCTGGCGTGCGCCAACGGCGCGGCCAGCGCCACGACCAGGAAGAGAAGCAGGGGGATCATCCGCGCCAGGACGCTGGTCTGCATGAAGCCAGCGGCTCGCGCCTCCGTGGTGCGCCGTGTACCGATGGTCATCGCTCCTCCTTGTTGCCGGGGTAGGTGGGAGATCGGCGGCTTCCGCTCGGGGGACCGCTCCCGGGGGCGCCGAGATGGAATGAATACGGTCGGGAGACCCATGTACAGACCCGCCCCCGACCGCCGGCCATACGCTGATCTGCAGGGCGATGGAGGCGGCCACGGTCGAGCGAAGCGGGCGTATATTACGGAATAGAACGCTCCAAACAACGCCCCGGGTTGCGTGGTTGTCAAGTGGTCGGCGCGGTCAGCACGGCTCCCGGTTCCCGCGTCACGCCCGGTCCTCGAACACCACCACGGCGTACCCGTTCACCTCGGGGACGGTGGCGTGGACGTACCCGTCGCGCACCTCGAAGGGGAGGCTCTGTCGATCCGGGGCCAGGTAGACCGCAGCCGGGGCCGGGCCGTCGCAGCGGAGCGCAACGGGCACCTGGCGCAGGGAGATCGGCTCCTCGATCATGTCCACGGTACGCCCCCGCCGCTCGGGGACGTACGCGGTCAGCCAGAGCAGGCGGCGGCCGGGTTGGGCGGTCACCGTGGCCCGGGCGAAGGAGGGCAGGCCAGGGCAGCGCACCAGCGGCCGCGGCAGGACCCGGTCCAGCAGGTTACCCACGAGCTGCTTGACCGGCACCTGCACGTCGACCCCGTAGCTGGTGAAGACCGGGTGGCTGCAGTGGACGACCTTCCCCCGCTGGGTGACGAAGGCGCGACCGGTAGGCCGATCCGGGGGGAGGTAGACGAAGCCGTGCTCGCCGTCCCAGTGCCGGTTGTAGTACGGCGCCACGATCTCGCCGAGGACCTCGGTCCCGGGGAACGGCTCGATGGCCGTGCCGCGCTGGTACAGGGTGATCGGCATGGCCGGAATCCCGGCGGCAATCGCCGCTGACGGCAGGAAGAAGGCCGGATCGAACGGATCCTCGCCGCTGAACCGCACCCCCCAGTCCTCCAGGACGAACCGCTCGCCCCGCGGGTCCAGGCCGGACCAGGCGCTCGACAGCACGGCCCCGCCCCGGTCCAGGTGCCGGCGCAGCCGGCCGGCCCAGGCCTCGTCGAGCCGGGTGTGGTCCGGCAGTACCAGCAGCTCGTACCGGTCCCAGTCGACCGCCTCGGTGACAATATCAAACTGACACTTCAGCTCGCACAGCATCCGGCAGGCGCCCTGCAGGGCCGCGTAGTACCGATCGTAGAGCGGTCGCTGTCCGGGAGACATGTACCGGTACCCCGGATACGGGTAGGGCCAGAGGGTCGCCGCGTCGACCTCGGCCCGCGCTCCCTCCAGCCACGGCTCGTACCGTCGCAGTCGATGGTAGAGTCGACGGTACAGGTCGAAGACCGGCTGGTTGATGTCCCCACGAGGGTGGAAGTGGTCGCCGATGGTCGTCCGCATGGCGTTGGCCAGGCCGTAGACCAGGTCGTACTCCAGGCTGGGCTCGGTGCGGATGCCGCCGAAGTCGCCCCATGACTTGTGGAAGCGGCCGCTCATGTTGAGCACCGGTTTCCCCAGGGTACGCAGGTACCGGGCCCCGACCGGCAGGGTCTCGTACCCCCAGCCGCCGGTCGGCAGGCACTCGAACTCCAGGTAGGTGCCCAGCTCGGCCTGGGCCTCGTAGTCGATCCCGTTGCAGTAGATCAGCAGGTCGGGCGAGACCGCCTTGGCCGCGTCGCAGAGCTGCCGCGCCATCCGGTTCATCTTGAGATAGTTGTATTCGTGCAGCCGCTCCTGGTCCCGCCAGTCGTACCCCAGCTCGGCCATCTCCCGCAGGCACTCGGCGCCAACGCAGGGAGCGGTATACATGCAGTCGAAGAACAGCCCGGCGACCGGGTACCCGCGGACCACCTCCCGGACCATCTCCGTGACGTGCTCGCCGTATCCGGTGTTGTAGCACATCTGGCGGAAGAAGTGGTCCAGCCGGTCGGGTCGGTAGGTGTACCCCTGCTGATTCAGCACCAGCCAGTCGCGGTGGAGGAGTCCCTCCTCGTGGCTGAGCCCCACGTTGATGTATGCGCTCAGCGCCAGCCCGCGCCGGCCGCAGGCCTCGGCCAACCGGCCGAAGAGGTCATAGGTCAGGGCCGGGTGCCGGATCCCTACCCGGGTATCGTAGTAGGCCGTCCCCAGGTTGCACCGGGCCGGGAAGACCACGTAGTCGACCCCGGCCTCGGCCAACTGGCCGGTGATCGCGTCGAAGTCGAAGCCCCGGCCCACGTCGGGATTGGCCGGCATGGTATGGAAGTCGAAGAAGATGCCCCACCTCGGATCGTGCATGACGGATGCCCCTCTCTGCCGTTGCGGCGCAACGCGCGAATGGGCCGGTAGGATGGCCCCGTGGAACGGCGATGTCAAGCCGGGACGAGGCAAGACGGGACGATCTGTACCGGTAGGGCGCGCAGACCCGCCAGACCTTACCTTACCAGCCGCGCGTGCGGCACTGTTCCACCGAGACGGCGGCCATAACCGCCGGAGGAAAGGAGCGGGCAGGATGACCACGGATCGATCCGTCAACGGCTTTCACCACGCGGCCCTCAAGGTCGCGGACTTCGACCGGGTGGTCGACTTCTACCGCACCGGACTGGGGTTCACCGAGCGGATCTCGTGGGGCGAGGGAGACGGCCGTGCGGTGATGCTCGACGCCGGGAACGGGAACTACCTCGAGGTTTTCGCCGGCGGTAAGGACGCCGCGGCCGAGGGGAGCGTGCTGCACCTGGCCTTCCGCACGGAGAACTGCGACGCGGCCCTGGTGCGCGCGGTACAGGCCGGTGCCCGGGTGACCGTGGAGCCGAAGGACGTCACCATCCCGAGCCGGCCCGAGCCCACGCCGGTGCGGATCGCCTTCTGTCTGGGCCTGGCCGGAGAGGTGATCGAGTTCTTCCAGAACGAGAAGACCTGAGCCCGAACCGCCTTCATCCCCTGAGCAGAAAGGAGTCTGGCATGGAGTCCCGTCCGCTGGAGTTCCTCTCCCGTCTGTGCGATTCCTTCGGCCCTTCCGGCTTCGAGCGGGAGGCCCTCCGCATCGTCAAGGAGTACGTCGAGGGGTTCTGCGACAAGGTATCGCAGGACCGGCTCGGCAGCCTGCTCTTCGAGGCCGGGGGCTCGGTCGAGCGCCCCGTGGTCCTCCTTCCGGGGCACGTGGACGAGGTCGGTTTTCTGATCACCGGGATCAACGACAAGGGGTACCTGACCTTCACCTCGCTCGGGGGCTGGTTCGACCAGGTCCTCCTCTGCCAGCGGGTGATCGTGCGCACCCGCAAGGGCGACCGCGAGGGGGTGATCGCGGCCAAGCCGCCCCACCTCCTCGACCAGGAGGAGCGCGGCAAGGTAGTGACCAAGGAGAAGATGTTCATCGACCTGGGCTGCTCCAACCGGAAGGAGGCCGAGGCCCTGGGGGTGCGCATCGGCGACCCGGTGGTCCCGGCGAGCCGCTTCTCGGTGCTGGAGAAGGAGGCCTTCGAGAGCCGCGACGGCAAGGAGGTCAGCGCCGGCACGGTCCAGCTCGGGTTGGGCAAGGGGTTCGACGACCGGATCGGCGCCTTTGTCGCCGCCGAGGTGGTGCGCCGCCTGAACCAGGAGCAGATCGCCCATCCCAACCGGGTCATCGGCGCGGCCACGGTTCAGGAAGAGGTCGGTCTGCGCGGCGCCGCCACGGCCGGCTGGCTTGCCGAGCCGGACGTGGTCCTCACCCTGGAGGTGGACATCGCCGGGGACGTGCCCGGGATCGAGCCGCACCAGGCGCCCACGGCCCTGGGCAAGGGTCCATCGATCGTCACCTTCGACGCCTCGATGATCCCCAACCAGGGACTCAAGGAGATAGTGATCGCCACGGCCGAGGAGGAGAAGATCCCCTACCAGTTGTCGAGCCTGGCCCGCGGCGGCACGGACGGAGGCGCCATCCACAAGCTCCGGGCCGGATGCCCCGGGCTGGTCTTAGGCGTGCCCACCCGGCACATCCACTCGCACGCCGGCATCCTCAGCCTGGACGACGTGGAGCACTGCGTGCAGTTGATCGTCGCGGTGGTCCGCCGGCTCGATCGGGCCACGGTCGACGCCTTCACGAGGATCTGACGGCGCGGTCGCAGCCGGGCATAACCACGGTCGTCCACGGTGGCCCGGCGGGGATACTACCCTCGGCCCTCGGGTTCACTCGACGGGCACCCCGTGGAAGGCCAGGATCGGCATGAGGCGCTCCATGTCGATCGGCATCGGGGACGGATTCATCCCCCAGCCCGCGTGGATCACGGCGGGGCCGACGAGGGGCCGGGCCAGACGAAGCCGGATCAGGTTCCCGCCCGGATAGGCCACCTCCTCGACCGGCACCGGGACACCGTCCTCCTCGACGCGGAAGGAGTGCCGGGTCGGCTCGAGGGTGTCCAGCCGGCTCTCGACCTGGTCGAAGGACAGTTCGAGCCCACGACCGTCCTCGATCCGGCGCGCCCGCTGGATCTCCGGGGCGCGGTAGCGAAGGGTCTGACCGTAGACCATGGCCAGGGCGGCGCGGGCCATCCGCTCGCCCAGGATCAGGTTCCCCGCCGGGCTGGTGTGGATCTGATCGCTGAGCGGAAGGTCCGTGGCCGGCACCACGGCCACTCTTTCCAGGTCCCGGGCCGCCTGTCGCTGGGCCTCGCGAACCAGGGACCACCCGAGGTCGCCCTCCGCGGTCGCGGGCATGGTGACCCGGTTGAGCTGCACCGTGACCACCGCCAGGTCTGGGAGCGAGAGGGCCTGGCGCCAGACGGTCAGTGCGTGGCCGAAGCGGGTGCCGTAGGTCGCGCCCAGCTCAGGCGAGGCATCGGACTCTCCCTGGTACCAGACCACCCCCCGCACCTTCCCGCCGACCAGGCCGACGCAGTGAACCAGATTGCGGAAGAGCCCCCCGTCCCCGTCCCCCGGGTTCCACTGGCCCAGGGAGGAGCCGCCGAGGGAGGTCTGCACCAGACCGATCGGACACCCGAGGACGCGCTTGAGCAGGCGCGCGAAGTGCAGGTAGGGGGCGTGAGCCGGGTTCGCTCCCTCGCGGTTCACCGGGTGACGGGTGTCGGTGGACTCGTTCAGCGGATGGGTGGCCAGGGACCAGCGCTCGTCGTTGCGAAAGAGATGGAGGCCCAGCTCGGGGGGATCGTGCACCACCCCGCGGCCGTACCCGGCGGAGTTGCTCTGCCCGGCGATCACCCACAGCTCGCCCACGCCGAGGTGGTGGCGCATATCGCCACGGGCCGACCACTCCCCTGCCGGGTTGTTGTCGGCCCGGAAGCGGGTCTCGAGCCGGTACAGACCGCCGGAGGGGATCTCGGTCAGCTCGGTCGACCAGGTGCCGTCGGCCCGGGTCTCCACCGGATGCCAGTCCAAGGTCGGACAGGCCGAAGCGCCGGTGTCCTCCTCGGCCAATCGAACCTCGACCCGCCCGGGAGACTCGAATACCCAGCGGCCGGCCAGGGAGATGCAGCCCATGCCCCGCTCATCGCGCTGCACCACCTGCCACTCCCGTGGCCCGGCTTCGATGATGACCCCCACCTGTCCTTCCTGCGTCACCTGCCGCTCCTTTCCTGTGAATGCCCCCCGCGCGACCATCGGCGGAAGAGACCGTCCGCACCGGTGTTCATGGACGGTCCGGTGATCGTAGCCGGGCACCGGGCGGGTCGAGGCTCGCCAACTCCCGGAAGGCGGTCAACTGGTCCGCGTCGGCCATCACCGCCAGCATGTCGGCGGCGGCGATACGGGAGCCGGCCTCGGGATTCGGCTGCAACTGACCGTCGCGCATCACCCCCACGATCGAGGCCCCGGTCCGGGAGCGGATCCGCAGCTCGCCGATGGTGCGGCCGACCATGGGGCTCGCGGCTTCCACGGTGACCCAGCTCAACCTCAGCAGGCGCGCCGCCTGGCGGAGCTGCGTCAGACGGCGGTACCCCTCCTGTTCCCGGTAGAGCGGCGCGTACAGCTCGCGGCGCGTACTGTCGGTGAACTCCTCGATCTCGGCGGCGGGGCAGTCGAGGTGGAGCAGGGCCTGACGGGCGATCTCCAGACCGGCCTCGAACTCGGGCTGCACCACCTCGTACACCCCTTTCGCGTGCAGGGCCTGCATCGACTCGATCCCCTCGGCGCGGGCCACGACGTGCACCTCTGGATTCAGCCGGCGCACCTGCGCGAGGATCGCCTGCGTCACGGTGATCGCCGGGGTGGTCACCAGGACCAGCCGGGCCTGACCGACGCAGGCCGCCTCGAGCACGACCTCCTGACTGGCGTCGCCGAAGATGACCGGCCACCCCCGCTGCTTGGCGCCATCGACCCGTCGCGAATCGAGCTCGACGATGACGAAGGCCAGCCCCAACCGTTGCAGCACCTGGGCCACGTACGCGCCGACCCTACCGCCTCCGGCGATGACCGCGTGCCGCTGCAGGCCGCTCTCCGGCAGGTTGATCGACTGCAGCGGCTCGCGCTTGAGCCAGCGCCGGCGCAGGCGATAGGCCGGCTCGGTGAGGCCGGACACGAACGGCGTGAGGAACATCGTGAGGATGGCCACCGCCAGGATCAGGTTGTACAGCTCGGACCCAATCGACTCGGCTCCCGATCCCACTCGAGCCAGGACAAAGGAGAGTTCGCCGACCTGGAACAGCCCCAGGCCCAGGGCGATCGGCACCACCCTGCCGTACCCGAAGAGCCGGCTGAGACCGGCGAAGATCACGCCCTTGCCCAACGAGACCGCGAGGACGACGACCAGCACCAGCCGCCACCGGGAGACCAGATAGACCGGGTCCAGCAGCATCCCCACCGAGACGAAGAAGAGGAGAGCGAAGATGTCCCGCAGGGGGATGACGTCGCTGAGGGCCTGGTGGCCGTACTCCGAGCCGCTGAGCACCATCCCGGCGACGAAGGCGCCGAAGGCGAAGGAGAGCCCGAACAGGTAGGTCCCGTACCCCACTCCCAACCCGATCGCGGTGACCGCCAGCAGGAACAACTCGCGCGAGTTCCAGGCCGCGATCCAGGCCATCAGGCGCGGCAGGATGCGGGTGCCGACGACGGTCATCAGGGCCAGGAAGACCGCGGCCTTCAGCACGGCCAGGATCAGGGCCGGCACCCCGGCGGCCAGGTCGTTGAGCTGGGGCAGGACGATCATCAGGGGGACCACCGCCAGATCCTGCACGATCAGCATGCTGATCATGACCCGGCTCGAAAGCGTCCCCAGCCGCCCCTGGCTCATCAGGGTCTTGAGCACGACCATGGTGCTCGAGACCGAGATCAACCCGCCCAGCCAGACCGAGGAGCGCCAGTCCAGGCCGGAGAACCGGCCGATGGCGTACCCAAGGGCCATGGTGAGCAGGATCTGGACCGGGGTGCCGAGAAGGGCGATGCGACGGACCGGCTGCAGCTCCTTGAAGGAGAACTCCAGCCCCAGCGCAAAGAGGAGGAGGGCCACGCCGATCTCGGCCAGCAGCTCGATGTCGTGGACGTTGGCGACCGCAACCCCGCCGGTGAACGGTCCCACCAACACCCCGGCCAGGATGTACCCCAGGATCAGCGGCTGCCGGAACAACTGGGCGAGGAGCGCGCCCAGGAGTCCGGCCACGACGATCAGGGCGATGTCCGCCGCGATACCCATGGAAACGCGGACTCCTCGCTAACGATTGGAGAGGCGAGGGACGGGCGGGCAGGCGACGGCCCTCGGCAAGGGCGCCGTCCGGCACCTCCGTCAGATGCGCAAGGGAGAATGGTCCGGAGACTCGTGGCTGTCAAGTTTTCCAGCCGGGACAGCCGGCGGAACGGAGCGCAACACCAGCCGCGGCCGCCACCCGTCTAGCGGAGAGCTTCCTGACCTGGCGATCGGGAAGCCCTGGTAATGGTCAGGAGGAGACCTGCCACTCCTGAGGGGAGGACCAGAGCCTGTCCTCCTCTCGCTGGATCGCTGCCAGGACGTCCTCTGCCGATCCTTCCTCCACCAGAACCGTGAAGGAAGGATGGGTATAGTCCGAGTCTTCGGCGATGCGGGCCGTGAGGCGGTATCGCCGATCCTGCAGACGGACCGTGAGCGCCTTGACGTACGCCCGGACACTGGCCCGGTGGTCGATCCCCTCCACCTGGGGCAGCCGGAGGTGGCCGGTGACGACCTGGAGGTGAACCTGCTTGGCTCTGTGGGTGTTGGAGGCTATGGCCATGTTGCCCTTCCCGGGTAGGTAGTCTGAGGCGATATCAGAGCGTACCGGTAGCAGAACGCCGAGGCTCGGACTGTCCGTAGGGAGGATCAGGCTCCCTGCGGCCCGCCGGCCACCTCGCCCAAGGCATCGAGCAGGACAGGATAGCGCGACGGATGCCTGAGCTTGCTCAACGCCCGCTCCTTGAGCTGCCGCACCCGCTCCCGGGTAAGGCTGAACAGCCCGCCGATCTCCTCCAGGGTCAGCATGTCGTTGCCGTCGAGGCCGAAGTAGAGGCGGATGATGCGGGACTCACGCTGGTCCAGGCTGTCCAGCAGGCTGTCCAACTGCTTCCTGGCAGATTCGCGCCCGATGGCGGCGTCCGGAGCCTCCTGGGTGGTGTCGACCAGGGTGTCCAGCAGGCTGCGGTCGTCCTCCTGGTCGCGCAGGGCGGCGTCGAGGGAGTAGGTGCCGCGGGCGCTGAGCAGGGCCGTCACCACCTCCTCGACGGCCACGTCCAGTTCAGCGGCGATCTCCTCCGCGTCCGGTCCGCGATCCCGCCCCTGCCCCAGCCGCTGGGTGACCTTGGCGATACCCCTGAGCAGGTCGAGCCGGTTGAGCGGCAGTCGCACCGTCCTGGTCTGCTCGGCGATGGTCTGCAAGATGGACTGACGGATCCACCAGACCGCGTAGGAGATGAACTTGAACCCTCGGGTGCCGTCGAAGCGCTCAGCCGCGGTGATCAGCCCGAGGTTGCCGGCGCTGATCAGCTCGCAGAGGGAAAGGCCGCGGTGCTGGTACTTCTTGGCGGTCTCGACGACGAACCGCAGATTGGCCTGCACCAGCTCGTCGCGGGCGCGAGTATCCCCCTGCATGACCCGCGCCGACAACTCCACCTCCCGGTCCCGCGTCAGCGGCGTCGATCCGGCGATGTCGTTGAAGTAGGAACGCAGCGTCGTATCCTCGTCGCTCGTGAAACCCTGCATGGCATTCCCATGGTCAATGGATGGCTGGTGGTCGCCGGAACGTCGCGCGTGCGGCTCAGCACGTCCGGGTGGGGCTGGCGCCGGACCAAGTGAACTGCCACCCCCCCTCGGTCTCCTGCGCGTCGAACTGGATGCTCTTGACGGCCACAACCTCGGTTCCCGGCAGCTCAAACGAGGCGACCAGCAGTCCGGGGTGCGCTTCGTGGGAGATCTCGACGATCAAGGTATCCCCGGGCGTGACGTTCTCGAGACCCACCGTGAACCTGGAGGACGGTCGCTGCATGCGGGGACGCAGCACTCGCCTGCTGATGATTCGTGCCGTCGATACCTTCTTTCGCGTCCGTTATGCTGACGTGGATCACCGAGACCCGACAGCGCGCTGCTGACGGTGGCGGTAGAAGCTGGGAGATAGGGCGACCGGGCCGGAGGCTGGCGATCTGGCTGGCGGCGGGTCCCAGGATTGGCCTGCCGGTCAGGAAGCGGAGCCTCCGCCCTGCCGCGAGCAATGGAGCGGACGGCAAGCACACCCGCGGGATCTGACCCGTCGACCACGTCACTCGCGTCGACGGTGGTCCGGTCAACGACGCGCCGAATCCCGGCTAACGCACCTGGACGTCGACGATGGTGGCATCGGGGTACTGGTGCCTCAGCTTGCGCTCGGCGTCCACCTGGCTGGTACCCAGCTTGACGATGTTGGGGACAGTGCCACCATTCCTGGTTTTGATCCGGAATACGTAGGTCCGTGTCGTTTCCAACCCGTCTCCAGCCTGGGATCCCGACCGCGATGCCATACCCCTCCACCGCACCTGCCCGGTGCGCGGTACCTCGGCCGGCCGGCGTCGCCCTGGGTAGTAATGTACGGAGGAAGTCCGTCCGTGCCCGTTTTAATTATGCCCCCGCTCCACCATGGCGGCAAATGCGCCGACCCGAACATAGTGTCGCGTCCGAGAAATACCTTGGCATTTGCGGACCGATCCATCCCGGCCAGCGTCGTTCCGCTCACTTCCTGTATCTCCCTGTCGATACAGGGCGTTCGCGCGCCTAGCTGGCCGGGCGCCTCGGCCCGCCCGATGACACAACTTTTCTCGGACGCGACACTAGCCCGGATTATTCGTCCGGGGGCATGAAAAAGGCAGTTTCCCCTGTTCTAAGTGGTTGCGAAGCCGTAGCTTCGAGGGTGTCGAATCCTCAACAACCACACGAGAAGGAAAACTGCCGTGCGCGAAGATAGCCAGATGGCCCTCGGCTACGCCAGTCTGGGGGGCAAGAAGCTGCCGGCGGACTTCGAGGGGGGCCTGCTGACCTCGGAGGCGGGCGCCCTGTGGTTGCGCGAGGTTGACCGCCGTACTGGCCTGATCGATCGGGTCGTCGGGGCGCGGCGCGAATGGCGCGATCCCCGCTACGTGCTCCATGGGCTGGGCGATCTGGTGCGGCAACGGGTCTTTCAGATCGCGCGGGGCGACGAGGATGCCAACGACGCCGAGGCGCTGCGCCGTGATCCCTGCCGAAACTACCGGCCGAAGCCCGGCACCCCCCTGCTGCCGCCCCAGCGCCCACCACCGAGGCCCTCAATGACGCCGACACTCACCCTTGGCCTCGATGCGTGCATAGATCGGGCTAGATACCTCATGACGGAGTGTTATCGATTACAGCTGGGAAAGCGGAGAAACCCACGCGCTACAGATGCGCGTGCAGCCTTCCCAACTTAGCGACTTCCGTGTGAACGTTCGCTCTGCCATGAAAGTGCCAGACAGCAGCCGCTGGATCAACGCCCCTTCGTCGAATACTACCCGTGACCAGCAGGGATGGCCCGTGTACCAGCTAGTGGCGATAGGTAAGCCGGATTTAGCCATCGACCGTGTTTATCTCGCCTATCCCGAGGACGCCGCAAACCTGACGACAACGCGTTGGCGGGAAGTGCCTGACTACAACAGCGCCATGAGCAGCGCCGGCTTGTATTGCCTTGTTGACATCACCAATCGAGGCACAGCACGCGCGGCAGCGTCGTCCACTGGGCTGTTCGAGGTTAATGAGGACAAGTCAGAAGTTCCCCTTACGCGGGGTGGTCAACCGATAGGGCAGGCCGCGCTGGCAGCAGGCACGTCAGTCAGAGTCCCACAACTGCTTCCGCCGCTGGCGGCGGGAAGGCACCACCTCGAGTGGCGCCTGGACACGCGGAACGTTCTGGATGAGTGGGATGAGACCAACAACTCGCGGTACACCGAATTTACGCTCGTGAACCCACTGCCGATCACGTACGCCACCTCCAAGGAGTCATGGGGTAAGAAGTACGCGATCCTCCTTAGGGCTTATCCCTAAATACAAAATGGTTGTGGTTAGTATGGACCATACAGCACCGTCGTCCGGCGGAAGGCGATGATGGCGGCCGCGAGGTGATGCAAGGCGAGGAAGCTCTGCTCGGTCTTCTCGTAACGGACGAGCAGTTTGCGGAACCGGGTGAACCAGGAGTGGCAAGCCTCCACCACCCAGCGGCGCGGTCGGTAACGGCGGGACTTCCGCCGCTGGGTCTTCTCCTCGTAGCGGGAGCGCACATGGGGTTGGTACCCCTGTTCGCGGATCGTGTTCAAGGCGGGCTGGCCGGCGTAGCCGCCGTCGGCGCACAGGTTCTGCCGCCGGGGCTGATCGGCCTTCCGCGGCCGGAGGACCCGGGCCTGAAGCAGGTGGCCCAGCTCACGGACGTCATTGCGGTTGGCTCCGGTGACGACGAGCGACAGCGGGACGCCACGGCCGTCCACCTGCAGGTGTCGTTTGCTCCCTTTTTTTTCCCCGATCGGTCGGGTTCGGACCGACCGCTTCCTGGGCCAACGGCGCCTTCATCATGGCGCCATCGACCGATTGCCACTCCCAGGCGATGCCCTCCATCTCGTCGTACTCGGCCAAGCCGGCTTTCCACAGCGCCAGGAACAGCCCCTGCGCGCTCCAGGTGCGGAAATAGCGATGAACGGCCTTCGGGCTCCCGAACCGCTCCTTGGGCAGAGCGTTCCATTGGATCCCCGTGCGTAACACATACACGATCCCCGAGAACACCTGACGCGGCGGCAGCGGCTTGCGTCCACCACCGGGTTGACGTCGGTACTGCTTCCCCGGGTCGCGTCGTGGTGACGGAATCAGAGGTTCGACCTTCTCCCAGAACGCGTCCGACACTTCCCAGCATTCGAACTTGGCCACGGTCGACTCCTGTCTGCGCCTTTCTAGGTGCGCCTCCAGAATCAACCATAGCAAAGCACCACCAATCTGTCAATTAATTATGGATAGCTCTTAGCGGTTCGCCGCGCCTAACGCGTAATAATCGTGCGGAGTACCAGATATACATTGGGCGCGCCGTGACGGCCGAAGGCATCGTCTCCAAGGACGCTGTACAGCTTGGACCTGTGCAGCCACCGCTCCAGGCAGCATCCGCAGTACTAATGGTGCCGGAGACAGCGACAGTGAGCTATGCCGACATCAAGACTGAGGTGCTCACAACGACGGACCAAGACCAAGCAGAGATCGCGCAGATAGACACGGTGAGCCGACTTCCCTGGCAGCTCTGGCCTGCCAATCCGGCGTCTGATTTCGGTTCTCCTGAAGACATACTCTTCGAGAACTCAGTAGCTATAATGTCTCTGGGCTGCCCCTACGACAGGGTGAACCTGATTGCCACTTTCTCGGGTCTAGTACAGGGGCTAGATCCCTCCGACCCCAGGCTGCCGATCCTCGGGTCACTTTCACCAGCACGTCTTCATCGATGAAGTTCATGGCGAAGCTTGTCGTCGATTCCGACCCTTTGATCAACGTTTTCGCGTTCGGCGCATTTGAGGACCAACTGGTGGCCTACAGGTATGATGCGCAAAGGCGTCCCGCGGCGAAGCTCGTGCAACCGGAGCAGCTCGCCCGCAGATCCCCTTCGTGCCACTCGTAGCGGACGAGGGTATGCGTGATGATTTTATCCCGGTGGATGTGCCGTTGGAGGTGCAACAGGCATCTGCAAAGCCTGCCCCGCTGGACCATGTGGCGATCTACCCAAACCCGTTCAACGGGGAGACGGCCATCGCATACGGGGTATCCGAACCAGGCCCCATGGAGCTCGTGGTGCACAACGCAGTAGGCCAGAGGCTTGCTGTGCAACGGCCAACAGCTTCCTGGGTCCTACACAACAACATGGCAGGCCCGCTGCGGAAGCGACGCGGCTTGCCCCAGTGGGGTGTATCTGTGCACTCTGGTGGCTGGCGGGCATAGCGAGACACGAAAGATGATACTGATGAAGTAAAGCGGACCAGAGAGCGTGACAGCCGTGGTCCATGGACAGGATATTAACCGTCTTATAATATAAGCTACTAGGCGGCGTAGCGGGTGGTCTCGTTCTGGAAGTAGGCGCGGATTCGGTCGGGCGACTTCTGGATGGAACGGAGATGCCCGATCACGGCC
>JBAZUN010000077.1:0-17816 GCA_041661365.1 Candidatus Latescibacterota bacterium | reverse complement strand
CACCTCCGAGAACGCCAACATCCACCGCGGGGTCCACTTCCTCAGCCAGCAGGGGACCTTCGCCTACGAGCGGAGCCGGGCCCGCATCCGGCAGTTCATCAACGCCGCGGACAACCGCGAGATCGTCTTCGTCCGGGGAACGACCGAGGCGATCAACCTGGTGGCGCAGACCTACGGTCGCCGCCACCTGGGACCGGGAGACGAGATCGTCCTGTCGCACCTCGAGCACCACGCCAACATCGTTCCCTGGCAGCTCCTCTGCGAGGAGCGGGGCTGCCGGTTGCGGGTGGCGCCGCTGGACGACCGGGGTGAGTTCCTCTTCAACGAGTACGAGAAGCTGCTGAGCGAGCGGACCCGGCTGGTCGCGGTGGCGCACGCCTCCAACGCCCTGGGCACCATCCTTCCGGTGAAGGCGATCACGGCCGCGGCCCACCGCTGGGGGGCCCGGGTGCTGCTCGACGGCGCCCAGGCGGTCGCCCACCTGCCGGTCGACGTGCGCGACCTGGACTGCGACTTCTACGCCTTCTCGGGCCACAAGCTCTTCGGTCCGACCGGCGTGGGCGTGCTCTACGGCAAGGAGCAGCTCCTCGAGGAGATGCCGCCGTACCAGGGCGGCGGCGAGATGATCCGCTCGGTGACCTTCGAGAAGACCACCTACAACGACCTGCCGCACAAGTTCGAGGCCGGCACCCCCCACATCGCCGGCGGGATCGCCATGGAGGCGGCGGTCGACTACGTCAACGCCCTGGGCCGACCGCGGATCGCGGCCTACGAGTCCGAGCTGCTGGCCTACGGCACCGAGCTGCTGGCCTCGATCCCCGGCCTGCGGTTGATCGGCACCGCCGCCGAGAAGGTGGGGGTCCTCTCCTTCACCCTCGACGCGGCGCATCCGCACGACATCGGCACCATCCTGGACAGCGAGGGGATCGCCATCCGCACCGGCCACCACTGCGCCCAGCCGGTGATGCAGCGGTTCGGGGTGCCGGCCACGGCCCGGGCCTCGCTGGCCTTCTACAACACCCGCGCGGAGCTGGACGCCCTGGGCGCGGCGCTCCGCAAGGTGAACGAGGTCTTCCGCTGATGTCCGAGCTCCGCGAGCTGTACCAACAGGTGATCCTCGACCACAACAAGGCGCCCCGCAACTACGGCAAGCTGGAAGGCGCCGATCGCCAGCAGGAGGGGTTCAACCCGCTGTGCGGGGATCACCTCCACGTGTACCTGCAGCTCGACGGGGACCGGATCCGCGAGATCCGGTTCGAGGGGGTGGGATGCGCCATCTCCCGGGCCTCGGCCTCGCTGATGACCGCGGCCGTGAAGGGAAAGACCGTCGGGGAGGTTCAAGAGCTGTTCGACCGCTTTCACCGGATGGTGACCGCGGACGTGAGCGCGCCGGTGGACCGGGAAGAGCTCGGCAAGATGGCGGTCTTCGCCGGCGTGCGCGAGTACCCCATGCGGGTCAAGTGCGCGACCCTGCCGTGGCACACGGTCCGGGCCGCCCTCGACGGGGGACAGGCCCCGGTATCCACCGACTGAGTCGCGGCGAACCCCCCCGTGGGGCTTTTCCAGGAGTGCTGCCATGCACGACCGGAGCTATCCCGCCGACAGCATCGAGGCCAGGGTGGTCGAGGTGCTGCGGACCTGCTACGACCCCGAGATCCCGGTGGACATCTACGAGCTGGGGCTGATCTACGACGTGCAGGTGAACGAAGAGAGAGCGATCGAGATCACCATGACCCTGACCTCTCCGGCCTGCCCGGTAGCCGGCTCGCTCCCGCCCGAGGTGCAGGAGCGGGTCAGGGCCGAGGTGCCCGGCATCACCGCGGTGCGCGTCGAGGTGGTCTGGGAGCCGCCGTGGAGCATCGACATGATGTCCGAGGCGGCCAAGCTGCAGCTCGGGATGATGTGAGGACTGGAGCCGCGCGGTGAAGCTGAGCGCCCAGGAGGAATACGGTCTCCGCTGCCTGTTGCGGCTGGCCCGCCACGGGCCGGCCGCAAGTCTGACGATCCCCGAGATCAGCCTGGCCGAGGGGATCACCACCCACAACGTGGCCAAGCTGCTGCGGATCCTGCGGCGCGAGGGGTTCGTCGACAGCGCCCGCGGCCAACACGGCGGATACGCTCTGGCCCGACCGGCGGCGAAGATCCGCGTTGCCGAGGTGCTGGACGCCCTGGGCGGACGGCTCTACGATCCCGCCTTCTGCGACCAGCATGCCGGGAGCGAGGAGAGCTGCACCCACTCCTCGGTGGCCTGCTCGGTGCGGACCCTGTGGGACCGGGTGCAGCGCGCCGTGGACGAGGCCGTCGGCTCCCTGACGCTCGAGAGCCTGCTGGCCCTGGGCCAGCATCCCGAGACCGATCAGCTCTCCTCGCGTGGGCTCCTGCGGATCGCCGACGGCGTTTAGTCTGCTACCGTCTGGCGTCGATGGCCCGTTGGATCCGGTCCAGGGTCTCCATGGTCGGCAGGCAGGCGCTGCAGCTCGTCAGGGCGGGCCGCCCCTCGCGGACGGCGGCGAGGAACTCGGCGTCCTGGGCCAGCACCGCGTCCCCGGCCGGCAGTCTCAGCTCGTTCCCTTCGTGGTCGATTAGCCTCCCCTTGTCGGCGATCAGGGTCGCCTGCTCACCGATGAAGCGATACTGCCCCTGGATCGGGCCGTGGTGGTTGAAGGAGTGGGCCGAGGTGACCAGGCAGCCGTCGCGGGAGCGCAGGCCGATGGTCAGGTCCATCGGCACACCCATCTCGGGGTGCGGCGGGCCGGCCTGTCCCCAGGCGGCGAGGTGCGGATCGTCCAGCAGCCAGCAGATCAGGTCGACCATGTGGCAGGCCTGGTGCCAGAGCAAGTCGTCGACCCAGGTGCGCGGCTTGCCCAAGCGGTTCTCGTTCCGGCGGCGCATGAAGAAGGTGTGGTGCACGACGTGGTGCAGCGTGAGCTCGCCCTCCCGAAGGCGGCGCCGCACCTCGCCGAAGATCGGGTTGTACCGCTGGGTGTGACAGACCATGCAGACCAGGCCGGTCCGCTCTTCCATGGAAACTACCCGCTCGGCCTCGGCCAAGGTCAGGCCCATGGGGATCTCCACCAGTACGTGCTTTCCCATCCCCAGGGCCAGCTCGACCTGCTTGCAGTGTACCTGGTTCGGCGAGCCGAGGATCATCGCCTCGACCCCCGGCCGCCGCAGGCACTCGGCCAGGTCCAGCGAGTAGTGAGGCACGTCCCACGCCCGAGCAAAGGCGGCCAGCTCGGTCTCCACCCCACCGGCCACGGTCACGACCTCCACTCCTCCGAGACGTCGCAAGGTTTCCATGTGCGTGGTTCCCTGCGCCCCCTCTCCTGCCAGGCATACCTTCATCGCCCGCGCTCCTCTCATCCTCTCATGGTCAGCGGGAAGCTGCATACAGACCCTTCGATCGATCCGTCCGAGTCGGCTTGAGATCGGCCGAAGGTCAACGGCCACAAGGTTTCGGCTTGCATTGCCGGGGCACCTTGTTTATTATTGCGGAAAGCTGCACTCGATTCACACCCACAAGAGGGAGAACGAGGAATGGCGAAGGCAAAGGCAGCACCCAAGAAGAAGGCTGCTCCGAAGAAGAAGGCCGCCCCCAAGAAGGTCGTGGCCAAGAAGGTCGTGGCGAAGAAGAAGGTCGTGGCCAAGAAGAAGGCCGCTCCGAAGAAGAAGGCCGCGAAGAAGTAGGGCATCGCCGCGCTTGCCCGAGCGCCGCTCCCTGCAGAGGGGAGCGGCGCTCTTTTTTTGTGCCTGGCGCGATCGGGTCGCGGCGGTCACGATCCGCCGGCCGCGGACCACAGACTCGCCCGCAGTTCCTGATAGGCCCGCGGCGCGTACTCGGGAAGCTGGCTCTCGCGCAGGTCGAAGCCGAAGGCCCGCTTACTGAGCACCACCACGGGCGGGGCCTGCACCCGCTTGAAGAAGCTGGCCCGCAGTTGACGCGCGACCCACTCGAGGTCTTCGATCCAGGCGCGCGCGTCCGGAAACCAGGCGCGAAAGCGCACCGGTTCGAGCCAGCCCAGCCGCTCGAGCAGCTCGCCGTCGCGGTACCAGGCCAGCAGGTCCACCGGGTGTTGCCGGTACTCGATGAGCTGCCGCAGCACGGCGTCGTGGTACCCGTACTTGATCGGATCACCCAGGCCCCGCGTCACGTCCTGGGCCTCGGACAGCTCGGCGCTGGGCACCGTGGCCCCGGAGATCAGGTTCGCCGGGATGATCTCCCGGCCGAAGACCTGCTCGTTCAGGTGGCGCGCCAGCTCGATGACCTGGGTCTTGTAGAGGTCGCCGATCGGCGCCACCGCGCCGTTGACGTCGCCGTACAAGGTGGCGTATCCCAGGGCCACCTCTGTCTTGTTCCCGTTGTTGGTGAAGACCGCGCCGTACTTGGCCGCCAACCCCGCGAGGAGGTCGGCGCCGCGGATCCGCGCCTGCAGGTTCTCGTCGACCAGGGGGGTGTACCGGCCGGGACCGCCGGGGAAATCGGCGGTGCGGATCTTGGCCGCCAGGGACTCGTACAGGTCCTGGATCGGGCAGCTCAGGTACTCGACGCCCAGCTCGGCGCACAACCGCCGGGCGTTCTCCCGCGTGATCCCGGCGTTGAACCGGGTCGGCATGTTCACGGCCCGGACCAGGCCGGGGCCCACGGCCAGGCAGAGCAGACAGGCGACCAGGCTTGAGTCGATGCCGCCGCTGACCCCGATGAGGAAGCGGGTATCGCCTCCCCGCAGGTAGTCGAGGTGGTGGAGGCCGGTGACCACCGCGTCGCGCACCGCCTCAACGTGGGCCTGCGCCGGGGCCACCACTCCGGGACCGGTGGTCAGCACCAGCTCCTCGCGCCAGGGGCGGGCCCGCCGGACGACGCGGCCGTCGGCGGCATAGGCCGTGGTGTCCCCGTCGAAGACGATGATGTTCTTCCCGTTGTTCTGGGCTCCCACGTGGTTGACGTAGAGCAGCGGCAGGGGCGAGCGCCTGAGGATCTCCCGGACCACGCGGCCCCGTTTGTCCCCCTTCTGCCAGGTCCAGGGGGAGGAGGACAGGTTGATGACCGCCTCGGCGCCCCGCTGGTGGTAGATCCTCAGGGTGTCCAGCACCTCGCCGTCGCACCGGTAATCGGCGCACCAGAGGTCCTCGCAGAGCTGGACCCCGAAGCGGAACCGGCCGCCGTCCCGCCGCGGCACCGCGAAGGGGACGATCCAGTCGGAGACCGGCCGTCCCTCCTCGGCCGCCAGCTTGCGCAGGGAGTAGAAGTGGCGGTCGTCGTCGAAGAACCGGTAGTTGGGGTGCAGGGTCTTGGGGTGGACTCCCGGCGGCAGGGAGGTGGGGACCCCCTCCCGCACCACGTACCGGCCGTCGCGACAGACCCACACGGCGTTGTACTTGCGCAGACGGCCGTCCTCGTTGATCCGCCGCGGGTCAACGGCCACGTTGCCGAAGACCACGGTGATCCCGGCGCTGGCGGCGCGCACCCGCTCGCTGTACGCGGCAAAGTCCGTGACCAGCGCGTCGACCTCCCACAGGTCGCCGACGATGTACCCGGTCAGGCACAACTCGGGGAAGGCGACCAGCTCGGCGCCGGCCCGCCTGGCCTCGGCGATGAGCTGCTCCACCCGGGTCAGGTTGAGGTCGGGACGGCCGGGCCGGACCTCCATCTGGGCCAGGGCAATGACCGGCAGAGAAACGAGGTCGCTCACGGCGTTGGCCATCCCCGAGGTCCGATCACCGCGTCGTATCCGGCGAGCTCTCCGCCGGCAGTGGCTTCCAGTCGACGCCGAACAACCCTTCGAGAACCACGGTGCCGTCCGGTCGTGACACCAGGTAGTCAGGGGCGGCCCAGCCCAGCTTGGTGGCAGCCTCGTACACTTTCGATCCGGTAGCGGCCAGCACCTCGAGCCGATGCTCGGGGGCACGCGGGTTCGGGCAGGTAAAGGCGACCAGCAGGTCAGGCTCGGTGAACCGCCGGTCGGCCAGGGTGATCCCCTCTGGATCGAAACGCACCGGGAGATCGTCCGCGAGTCCGGCCAGGACCGAGTTGGTCGCCGGGGTTCCCAGCAATACCAGATTGGCCCGCTGCATCTCCTCCGGTCCGAGCGCGGTGTCGGCCAGCACCGGGAAGGCGATGTCGACCGGCCCCTCCACCGTGGCCAATCGCTCCGCGGTCCGGCGCAATCCTTCGCGCTCGGCCTCGGCGCCTCCGGTGCCGTAGACGAAGAGGTGCCAGCCCGACCCGGCCTTATCCAGCCCCTCCACCGGCACCAGGGTCGGTTGCCACGGTTGGTCGGTGAGCGCGAACCCCTTCCCGCTCCGGACAAAGGAGAGGACGCCGTCCCGGGGCAACCGCCCGGCAAAGCAGGAGACACCGTCGACCTCGACGGTCACCGGTCCGGTCGTGTCCACCAGGGCCGGGCCCAGGGTCAGCGAGAAGCGACCCAGGTTGGCCGACCGGACCACCACGCGGCCGCGACCTTCAACGATGGCTTCAAGCCGCCCCATCCGGTACGACTCGATCAGTTCCTCGATGCTCGTCCAGTAGGCGCGACCGTACCGTACCGGATCGGCGGTGAGGTGCACCACCCGTCGCGGGTACGGTTCGCGGACGAACTGCCCCAGCCAGTCGAGCACCCGTCCACCCTCATACGCCTGGTCCCACGAGTTGTGTCCCACCCCGGGGTACTCCTCGTGCTCAACCCGGTACCCCAGTTCGCGCAGCCGCCGGAACAGGACGCGGGAATGCTCAGGGCTTACGACGCTGTCGGCGCCCCCGTGGTACAGGGCCACGGGCAGGTTGAGCGCATTCTCGGCGTGGGCCAGGATGTTCACGCTGTCGAGCACGCGCTGCCGCACCGGGGACGGGCTCTCTCCACCTCCGGCCCAGACGTGCCAGTCGCTCCAGCCGCAGATCGCGGCGATGGCGGCGAACCGGTCAGGATAACGGAGTCCGAGGTGCAGGGTGCCTCCTCCGCCCATCGACAACCCGGTCAGGTAGATCCGGTCCTCGTCGATGGCACAGGCGCGTCGGGCCTCGGCGATGACCCGCCAGACGTCGTCCTCGCCCAGCTCGCCGGTGTAGCCGATGTTGTCGCGGTTGTACGGCGCCACGACCACGAAGCCGCGGTCGGGGAAGACCGCGTCCGGTCCGGTCCCGGCGAAGTCCACGGTCACGCGGACCGATCCCTCGGGATTGCCGGTGAACCCGTGCAGGGCCACCACCAGCGGGTATCCGCGCGCCGGCGGCGGGGTAGAGGGAACGAGCAGGGCATAGGGCTGCAACCGGCCGTCCAGCTCCGAGCGATAGGCCCTCAGTCGGAAGCCCGTGCGGTCGGCCAGCGGATCGCGGCCGGCCGCTGCCTGGTCCGCCTCCGCGGTCACGGCAGCGACCTCCTGGAGCACCTGGGCGTAGCCGCTGTCGAGCTGGGTCGCCTCGGCCCAGGCGTCGACCCGTTTTCTCAACCGCTCGAGGGCGCCGGCCAGGGTGGGCGCGGTGACCTCGCGGATCAGGGGGCTCAGACCAGGATCGTGCTCGACCTGTTCCAGCACGGCCGCGGTCCGGCGGTACCGGCCGTTCAGCTCGGTCAGGCGACGCACCGAGATCATGCCCTCCCATTGGCCCGCCTGAGCGCCGCTCTCGGTGAAGGTGATCTCGAGGTGATGATCGCCCTCGGGTACCCCATCTACCGGCCACAGCTCCAGCCGCGCTCCCCGCGCCTGCGGGTCCAGGGTCCATTCGTGCCCGGCGGAGGTCAGCTCGGTTCCAGTCCGTGCGTCCAACAGACGCGCCTGGACCGCCACCCGCTCCACGCCCTCGGGCACGGCCCCACCCAGGAGCACCGGGCAGTCCCAGGCCACGGCCCGCGGCGCGACGAAGAGCCTTTGCGGGGGCGAGACCTGAAGACGGCGACCCGAGCTCAAGGCGAGCACCGCGGTGCGGGCGTGAAGATGGGCATCGGTATAGTGGTGCAGCATGAACCAGGAGCCGTTCCCTCCCGCCAGCCCACGCACCGTCAGCCTGGCCGGCTGTCCGGGCGTCAGGCGGGTCGACGGCAGGCGCAGGTACATCACCCCGTGGTACTCCCCGGTATCGTCCCGCAGCATCGGCGCGAAGCGCAGGGCGCACCCGTTCCCCTCCCAGACGGTCTCCGCGGCCAGCTCGCCGGTGGTGAAGACCAGGAGATCCTGCCCGTCGAGGGTGAGCTGCTGCGGCCCTGCCTGGCGCGAGATCCCGCAGGCAAAGGCGAAGACGACCTCCTGAGCCTCCAGCGGGGACGGCACCAGCTCGGTCTGCCAGGCCACCTGCTGGGTCCCGTCGAGGGCGTATTCCCAGGAGCTGGCCACCGCAATGCCGCGGCTCCCCGCGTAGAGACCCTGGCGGGCCGCCGAGTCGCAGCGGGCGAACCCTTCCAGCAGCAGGGCCGGGGCCGCGGCCTGGGCGCTCATCGCGGCCCCGAGCAACAGGACCGGCAGAAGCACGGCCAGGCAGGACCGGGCCGAGCCGTCGACGCGCGCACGCTGGTCCATGATCCCCTCACCCCTTTCCGGTCCGACGCCGGCCCCGCAGGGGGAGCCAGTCCAGGACCCGCTGGATCTGTCGGTCCCAGTATCCCCACTCGTGCTCGCCGGGACCATCCTCGTAGGTGAGGTCGAGGCCGAGCGACTCGGCGTGGCGGCGGAACCGAAGGTTGTCCTGGTAGAGAAAATCGGCCGTGCCGCAGCACTGGTAGAGCCGCGGCCGGCCCCGCTTGCGCTTGGCCACCTGCTCGGCCAGGAAGAAGAGATCGTGGTCCGAGCCCTTCACCCGGCCCGGCTCGCCGAAGACGTCGGCCAGCTCGGGACGCCAGGCCTCTTCGGCCCGCTCGACCAGGGTCACGGCGTCGAGGGCGCCGGACAGGGAGGCCGCGGCAGCGAACCGCTCCGGGCAGCGCAGGGCCAGGCGAAAGGCGCCGTACCCGCCCATGGACAGCCCGGCGACGAAGGTGTCGGTCCGTTCCAGCGAGAGCGGGAACAGGGCCTGCGACACGGCCGGAACCTCCTCGCTGACGAAGGTCCAGTACCGGCCGCCGTGCGCCATGTCGGTGTAGAAGCTGCGGCTCACCGCCGGCATGACCACGGCCAGTCCGAGGGGCTCGGCGTACCGCTCGATGGAGGTCCGCCGCTGCCAGATGGTGTGATCGTCGGACAGCCCGTGGAGGAGGTACAGGGTCGGCAACCGGCGACCGCGCAGGCAAGGCTCCTGGGGCAGGATGACGTCGATCGAGGCGGCGAGCTGCAGGGCGCTGGAGTGGAAGTTGCAGTGGATCAGGGCCATGGGAACCTCGTGGTCGGTGAGATGGACGAACCGGATCACCGGGTGCCCGCGGGCACGAGCCCGGGGCGTCGCTGAGAATAGCCACTGGTCCGGTCGACCACAAGGGCCGCGGGACCGGAAACAGGTCGGCCCGGGTCAATGTGAACCCGGGCCGAATCTCGGGGACAGGAGGACGGACGGAGACGGGGTTCAGCGTGGGTTCACACCTCGGCCTCGTCCCCGCTGAACGGGATCCAACTGCTCTTCTCGGTGCCGATCACCGTGCTGTAGGAGTGGAGCATGCCGTGGTTGGACGAGCGCACCGAGTACCAGTCGAAGGCGCGGTTGCGGGCCAACTGGGCCCGGATCTCGTCGACCATCACCACGCTGGTCTTCTTCTGCGAGTGGATCCGGTGGATCAGCGCCACCTGGTCCTCCTCGTCGAGGAAGGAGTAGACCGGCGCCAGGGCGTGCTCGTCGACCAGCTCGACCAGGTCCTCGGGGTAGACCTGCTCCCGCGACTCCACCTCCAGGTCGAGGACGCTGAGCTGGCCGAAGAGGCCACCGGGATCGTCAGGGTCGGAGATCGGGTAGGTGGTGATGCACGGGATCTGGATCCCGAAGACGATCTTGGCGTGGTCCTCCAGCGAGGAGGCCTTGGCCGAGTAGGTACACCGGTACTGGACCAGGCAGCGCTCGCGGGTGACCGGGGTCCGCTTCTCGACGAAGAAGGGGTAGTCGAAGTCGATCCGCACCGCGGCGGCCGAGAGGACCTTGACGTAGTCGTGGATGTTCCGGTGCAGGGTCTCGGTGCCGACGTAGTCCCGGTGCTGGTGCAGGACGTGGATGAACCGGTCGATCCACCGCGCCTCGAACTCCTGCATGATCCGGGCGTTGATGGTGATCTGCGCCACCGTGGGCTGCCCCTCGGGCTTGACGCGCGAGGCCACGTGCATGGGGAAGGGGATATGGTCCACCCCTACGTCGACCAGGAACTTCCGTTCATCCGTCATGGTGTCCTCCTCTGGACTGGGCCCGGCGGATCTGCTCCGCCAGGATCTGATTCCGCTTGCCGGAAAAGGCGAGGCTCTGCAGCTCTCCCGACGCCGGTCCCGGCTCGGCCCGGCGGACCGGCGAGATCCAGCCGGCGAGCAGTCCGGCCACCCGTTCGCACAGGTCGCCCTCCTCGCCGACCACGGCCACGGCGTCGATCCCGCCCAGGGCCGCGATCAGGGAACCGGCGTGCTTGCACAGGCTGTAGAGGTACAGCTCGCGAACCTCGTGGACCGCCGGATCGGTCTCCTCGGTGAGCAACCGCCGCAGGGAGCACGGCTTCCCCAGCAGCCCCCCGAAGCCGCTTCCTCGGCCAAGGAGCCGGCTGATCTCGGCGAAGGTCATGCCGCTGGCCCGAAGGTGGAGCGGGATCATCGGGTCCAGGTCGCCGCACCCGGTGGCCGAGGGGATCCCCTCGAGGCCGGTGAAGCCGACCGTGGTCTCCACCGGACCGCCGTCGCGGATCGCGGCCAGGTTGGTGCCGTTCCCCAGGTACACGCTGAGCACCCGGGAGATCTCGCCGCGACCCCGGTGACGGACCTGCTCCCAGGCCCACCGGTGCCACACCCCGCAGGCGCCGAACCGTCGCAGCCCTCGCCGGCGCAGCCGGATCGGGATCGCGTACTGACTCGCCTCGGCCGGCAGGGCGCTGAAGAAGGCGGTGTCGCACAGCAGGAAGTGATCGATCGCGGGGACCACGGCCAGCCCGGCCCGGACCGCGGCCAGGGTGAGGTCGTTGGCCTCCGGCAGGTAGGGTACGGTCGCGGCGAGTCCAGGCAGATCCTCCGGTCCCAGCCGCCGCACCTCCTCGGCCACCGCCTCGCCGCCGTGCAGGAGCAGGTACCCCACCGCCTCCAGGGCCCCGGCTCCCGCGGCCCGATGCAGCACCGGTTCGCACCCGGCCGCGTCGCACTCGCCGCGCTCCCCGAGCCGGCAGCCGGGGCCGACCCGTTGCCAGCGGAGAACCGGGGGGTGCGGGGTGAACAGCAAGATCATTGCGCCCTCCTTACCAGCCGCAGGCCGTCCAGGCAGATGACCAGCTCCTCCTGGGTCGGCACCACCAGGATCCGCACCGTTGATCCTGGTTCGCCGATCTCCTCGACCCGCTCGCCGGTGACTGCCTCGTTGCGCGCCGCGTCGACCTGCACGCCGCACCAGGACAGGCCCTCGCAGACCCGGGTGCGGACCAGCGGATGGCGCACGCCGATGTCGTCGGTGAAGACCAGGGTGTCGAGCCGGCCGAGGGCCAGGGCATAGGCGCCGACGTACTGCCTGAGCCGGTGGACGTACATGCCGAAGGCGAGCCCGGCCTCGGGATCACCCTCGGCGACTCGCTTGGTGATGTCCCGCAGGTCGCTGGAGTACTGCGATAGGCCGAGGAGCCCGCTCTCGCGGTTCAGCAGGTCGGTCAAGGCATCCGGGTGATACCCGTAGACCTCCATCAGGTACACGGCCAGCATCGGATCGAGGTCGCCCGAGCGGGTGCTCATCACCAGACCGGGCAGGGGGGAGTACCCCATCGAGGTGTCGATCGAACGTCCGTTGGCGATGGCGGCCACGCTCGAGCCGCCGGTGCCCAGGTGGCAGGCCACCAGGTTCAGGTTCTCGCGCTCCACCCCGAGGAACCGCGACGCGGCTCCGGTGACGTAGGCGTAGGAGAGCCCGTGGAAGCCGTATTTGCGGAAGCCGTACCGCCGGGCCACCCGCGGCGGCAAGGCGTAGGTGTAGGCCCGAGGCGGCATCGAGGAGTGGAAGGCCGAGTCGAAGGTGACGTACTGCGGCACCCCCGGGAAGGCCGACCGCGCCTCGCGGATGACCTCCAGGGCGATCGGGTTGTGCAGCGGGGCCAGGGCCAGGCAGGCCTTGAGCCGGAGCATGGTCGCGTCGTCGACCAGGGCCGAGCCGGTGAAGAGGGAGCCGCCGTGGACGAAGCGATGGCCGATCCAGTCGACGGCCACGCCGCTGGCGCTGATCTGACGGAGGGCCTCGACCGCGGCCTGACCGTGGCTGGTCAGCGGCACCACCTGTCGCTGGGTCCGGCCGTCGTGCTGATACTCGATGAACGACGGCTCCTGCCCGGTGACCCCGACCCGGTGCGCCTTCCCCTTGAGGACCGGCGACACCTCCTCCAGGTCCTCGGTGGTGAAGACGGTGAAGCTCAGCGAGGAGCTGCCGCCGTTGAATACCAGGATCTTCATTACCCTTGCTCCGGGAAGGGGTCGAGGAATCCCTTGCAAGGGTTGTGCCAGACTTCTCAGCCCGACGCGCGTCGGCCGAAGCGGATCCCCAGCTTGCGCATCCTCGCCCGCAGGGTGCTCGGGTTGACCGCGAGCAGGGAGGCGGCCCCGGATTCCCCCTGCACCCGGCCTCCAGCGGCGGTCAAGGCCAGGCGGATGTGGGCGGCCACGACCAGGTCCAGCGGGGCTACCTCACCGGCGATAGCCTCGGCGGCCGGGACCGACGGGCGTGTTACAGGACTCGCGCCCAGAGCGGGGAAGGCCAGCTCCTCCCCCCGGCTCAGGATCAGGGCCCGTTCGATGACGTTCTGCAGCTCGCGCACGTTCCCCGGCCAGTCATAGGCCTGCAGTTGCTCGATCGCCCCGGGGGCCAGACGCGGCTGCCAGGCCAGCCCCATCTCGCGGCCCTTCCGCTCGAGGAACCACTGGACCAGGGCCGGGATGTCCTCTCGTCGCTGGCGTAGCGGTGGGAGGTGGATCGGGAAGACGTTGAGTCGGAACCACAGGTCCTCGCGGAAGCGGCCCTCGGCCACGGCCCGCTGCAGGTCGCGGTTGGTGGCGACCACCACCCGCACGTCGACCTCCAGGGTCTGGCTCCCCCCCAGGCGCTCGAACCGCTTGTCCTGCAGTACCCGCAGCAGCTTGACCTGGGCCTCCAGGGTCAGCTCGCCGATCTCGTCGAAGAACAGGGTGCCGCCGTCGGCCCGCTCGAAGCGGCCGCGCTTGGCCTGGACCGCGCCGGTGAAGGCGCCCCGCTCGTGGCCGAACAGCTCGCTGTCGAGGAGGGCGTCGGGGATGGCGCCGCACTGGACCCGGACCAGGGGGCCGTCGCGGCGCGACGAGGCCAGGTGGATGGCGTTGGCGATCACCTCCTTGCCGGTGCCGGTATCGCCCAGGAGGAGGACCGGCGCGTTCATCGGCGCCACCTGGCGCACCAGCTCCATCACCCGCCGCAGGCCGAAGTGGGCGCCGATCACCTGGTCGCCCGAGAGGTGCTCCAGCTCGCGGTGCATGGCCCGGTTGTCCTCGGCCAGGCGGTCCCGCAGCCGCAGGGCCTCGGCGTACCGTCGGGCGTTGCTCATGGCGATGGCGAACGGTCCACCGACGAGCCGGACCAGGTGCGCGTGGGCCGGCTCGAAGCGGTCGTGTCCGGCCGCGGCGATCGACAGCACCCCCTGGTAGGCCGCCTCGACGTCGAGCCGCAGCATCAGATAGGAGAAGGAGCGCAGGCCACGGGTGCCGAGGTGCTCGGCGATGGCGCGGTAGAACGGATCGCGGCGCGGCCGGTTGACGATACGGACCGCGTGCTCGCGGTTGACCGAGGCTCCCTCGTGCCGCAGTCGGTCCAGGGTGGCCTGGTCCATGGCGAAGAGCGGGTTTCGCTCGTCGGCGCCCACGCCGCCGCCTCGGGGACTGAAACTGGCCGTGACAAAGGCCGCGGCCCGCTCGGGGTCGTAGTAGAGCAGGGTCAGGACGTCCATGGGGATGTGACGGCTGAGGTACTCGAAGGCGCGGCCCAGGGCCTCCTCCAGCTCGAGGCTGCTGCAGATCCGCAGGGTGACCTCGCGGAAGAATTCATTCTCGTCGACGACCCGCATGGGGATGCTCCCTGGTCCGAGGCTGTGGTCGTGTTATTTGACAGTTACCGTCTTATTTGGCATAACGAAACTACGAAATATGGTATACTGAGCCAAGGACATGCGTGGGGCGATCGGAGAGAAAAGCCAATGCCGAGGGGGCGACCCGAATGCAGTCGAGGTAGCGATAGGTACCCGGCCGGTCCGTGTCCGCATTGGGATCACCGCCGGTGGGCGCCTCGGCACGCCTCTTGCGCGAGGGCGAAGCATGGCGTGGCTCGAGACCATCCGCCTGCTGGCGGCGAGGAACCGGATCGACGACCTGCTGGAAACCCTTCCCGGTCTGCTGGCGACCTGGGGAGGGGCCGGGCTCGAGAAGAAGGTGGCGCTCTACCACCAGCAGTCGGTCGACTCCGACTTGTTGGTCTGCATCCGGTGGGACCAAGGTTCGGCACCCGGCAAGACCCGCGAGGGACTCCTCCTCGCCGAGTACCTCACCGGGTTCGGCCTGGTCGACCACGCGGTCTGGGAGCAGGACTAGTGTCGCGTCCGAGAAATAAGTTGTGTCATCGAGCGGGCCGAGGCGCCCGGCCAGCTAGGCGCGCGAACGCCCTGTATCGACAGGAAGATACAGGAAGCGAGCGGAACGACGCTGGCCGGGATGGATCGGTCCGCAAATGCCAAGGTATTTCTCGGACGCGACACTAGGAACCGGGACCGTCAGATCGGCGCTAGGTTGCCGGCCTCGTCGATCCGCCGGTAGTAGCAGGTCGGCCGGGTGCGGCCGTCGGCGCCGCGGGTGTGGCAGATCCCCTGACCGCGTCGCCGGACCCGGTAGAGCAGGGAGTTCTGCTCGCAGTTCACCCGTACCTCCACTAGGTCGAGGAAGTCGCCCGAGGTCGCGCCCTTCACCCACAGCTCGTTGCGCGAGGTGCTCCAGAAGGCGGCGACCCGGTGGGTCAGGGTGTGTTCGAGCGCCTGTGGATTGGCGTAGGCCACCACCAGAACCTCGTCGGTGTCCGCGTCCTGGACCGCCACCGGTACCAGCGGCTGGCCGCAGGAGGTGACCTTGGTCAGCTTGTCGAAGTCGAGGGCCAGGGTGCTGCCTTCCTCGAGCTGCTCGTGGCTGAGCCGCGCCCGGTCGATCATCGGTGCTCCTTCGGGGTAACCTTCGTCGTCGGGCCGACCGGCCTTCACTCCTGGGTCGCCCAGGCCGCTTCCTTGACCACCTCGGAGAGGGACGGGTGGGCGTGGATCGTGCGGGCCAGGTCCTCGGCGCTGGCCCCGAACTCCATGGCGACCGCGGCCTCGGCGATCAGGTGCGAGGCCTGGGGGCCGAGGATGTGGACCCCGAGCAGGCGGTCGGTCCGGGTGTCGACGACCACCTTGACCAGGCCGTCGATCTCGTCCATGGCGTGGGCCCGGGCATTGGCCCGGAAGAGGTACCGGCCCACCTTCACCTCGCCGGCCTGGGCCCGCGCGGCCTCCTCGGTCAGGCCGACCGTGGCCAGCTCGGGGTGGGTGTAGACCACGGCCGGGATGACCCGGTAGTTGACCGTCCCGACCCGTCCGGCCAGGCGCTCGGCCACCGCCGTGCCTTCGGCCTCGGCCTTGTGGGCCAGCATCGGACCGGCGATGACGTCGCCCACGGCGTAGATGCCGGGTACCGTGGTCTGGTACCCCTCGTCGACCTTGATCCGGCCGCGCTCGTCTCGCTCGATCCCGACCTCCTCCAGCCCCAGCCCCTCGGTGCGGGGCCGCCGACCCACGGCCACCAGCACCCGGTCGCACTCCTCCACCCGCTCCTGTCCTCCGGCGTCCACCGTGAGTTTGACTCGGCCGCTCTCGACGACCGCGCCCCTAGCGCTGGCCTTCAGCTCGCAGAGGATCCCCTGGCGCTTGAGCAGACGCTGGAGCTGCTCGGCCAGCTCGCGGTCGATCCCCGGCAGGATCTGGTCCATGTACTCGACGACCAGTACCTCGGCACCGAGCCGGCTCCAGACCGAGCCCAGCTCGAGGCCGATGGCCCCGGCGCCGATCACCACCAGGCGACCCGGCACCTCGGCGAGGGTCAGGGCCTCGGTCGAGCCGATGATCCGCTCGCCGTCGAAGGGGAGGTTCTTCAGCTCGGCCGGCTCGCTCCCGGTGGCGATGAGGATCTGGCGCGTCTCGAGGAGCTGCTTTCCCTCGGGGCCGTCGACCTCGACGCGACCTGGTCCGAGGATGCGGCCGAGTCCCTGAACGAGGTCGACCTTGCGACCCCGGAAGAGGGTGGCGATCCCCTGGGTCATGGTGCGCACGATCCGGTCCTTGCGCCCCATCATGGCCGCCAGGTCGAGGCCGACCGGGCCCAGGGTGATCCCGTGGCCGGACAGGCCGTGCACGGCCCGGGAGTAGAGTTCGCTGGATTCAAGCAGGGCCTTGCTGGGGATGCACCCCACGTTGAGGCAGGTGCCGCCCAGGGCCCGCTCCTCGACGCAGGCAACCTTCAAGCCGAGCTGACCGGCTCGGGCCGCGGCTACGTACCCGCCCGGTCCGGCTCCGATGACGACGAGATCGTAGGCGCTCACGACGGCTTTCCCTGACTCCCTCTGAGGTGCTGAAGCATCCTCGAATGGTCCACGCGCGATCCCGGCTCAGACCTGCAGCAGCAGCCTGGCCGGGTCCTCGACCAACTGCTTGACCCGTACCAGGAAGGAGACCGACTGCTGGCCGTCGACCAGCCGGTGGTCGTAGGACAGGGCCACGTACATCATCGGCCGCACCTCGACCTGCCCGTTTATGGCCACCGGCCGCTGCTGGATGGCGTGCATCCCCAGGATGCCGCTCTGCGGGGCGTTGAGGATCGGCGTCGACAGCAGGGAGCCGAAGACCCCGCCGTTGGTGATGGTGAAGGTACCGCTGCCCAGATCCTCCATGCTCAGCCGGTTGTCCCGCGCCCCCTGGGCCAGCCGCTTGATCTCGGCCTCGATCCGGGCCATCGACATCCGCTCGGCGTGCGGCAGCACCGGTACCACCAGGCCGCGCTCGGTGCTGACCGCGATCCCCAGGTTGACGTAGTCGTGGTACACGATCTCGACCCCGTCGATGAAGGCGTTGACCGTGGGGTACTCGGCCAGGGCCAGGGTCACGGCACGGGCGAAGAAGGACATCAGCCCGAGGCCGACCCCGTGCACCTCGCTGAAGCGATCCTTGTACTTCGCGCGCAGGGCCGTGACCCCGCTCATGTCCACCTCGTTGAAGGTGGTGAGCATGGCCGCCGTGTGCTGGGCCGCCACCAGGTGTTCGGCGATCCGCTGCCGGATGCGGGGCATCGGCACCCGCCTCACCCCGTCGCCGGCAGGGGCGGGTGGTGCCGCCGGGATCGGCGCCGGGGGCGTTGACGGCCTGGGTGCCTGGGCTGGACCGGCCGCGGGAATTGCCGGCGTCGCCGCGACCCGGTCGGGCTTGGAGGATGCCGGTGCAGGCGCCTCTGGTACTACCGGTGCCGCGGGGGTGGCGGGAGCCGCGGCGGGGCGCGGCTCGAGGAAGGCGAGCACGTCCTCCTTGGTCAGCCGGCCCCCTTTCCCCGAGGCCGGGATCGCTGCCGGGTCAAGACCGTGCTCGGCGATCAGCCGTCGCACCGCCGGACTCAGGTCGTTGCCGGCGGTCGGGATCGCCGGCGTCGCTTCT
>JBAZUN010000076.1:0-18071 GCA_041661365.1 Candidatus Latescibacterota bacterium | reverse complement strand
CGGTGTCGCTGACCGCCAGCTCGACGGCCTCGCCTTGCCGGTGGGCAGCCAAGACGACGGCCCCCCCTGCCGGGGTGTACTTGACGGCGTTATCGAGCAGATTGGCGACGATCCGATCGACATCCCCGGCCTCGGCGTTGACGGCGATCCCGGTATCCGGGACATCAAGGGTGACCGATACCCCCTTCTGGGCTGCACGGTCCATCACCGTCTCGAGGGTACGCTGCAGGCAGGCCAGGAGGACTACCGGTTCGGCTTGTTGCCCGACCAGGGATTGCTGTGCCGCTGCCAGGTCGAGTAAGTCGCGGATCGTCCCGAGCAGCTCGGAAACGCGCCGGCGGGAGCGTTTGACCAGATCGGCCTGCTTCGCGGTGAGGGGACCCGCGTAGCGCAGCGCGTCGAGCATCCCCTGGGCAGCGGCAAGAGGCGCGCGGAGCTGGTGATGGGTCATCCTGGCAAACCAGGCACGCTCCTCGCTCAGGGCCTGCAGGTCGGCATAAGCACGGGCGTTCTCGATCGCCACCGCGCCCAGGTTGGCCAGGTGGCAGAGCAGGCCTTCCTCGCCCTTGGAGAACCGGCGCGGTTGCCTGGCGTAGACCCTGATGCAGCCGATCGACCGCCCTTTGGCCTGCATCGGGGCACAGAGTACAGCCCGGATCCCCTCGCGGCGGACCTCCTCCGGGTACTGGAACCGGGGATCGTCGCTCGCTTCGACGACCTGCACCACGACTCCGGCCAGCACCTCGGCATCCAGTCGGCTGCGGCTGACCTCCACCGGTCCCTTGTCGAGGTATCCCCGGCTCAGCCCATGGGCAGCGCCGATGCGGAGGTACCGGCCATCCTTGTCGAGCAGGCGGATGGAGCAAGCCTTCACCGCCATCAACTGCGCCGCATTCTCGGCGATCACCCCCAGGACCTGCTCCAGGTCGAGGGTGGCGTTGACCGCCTGACCCACCCGGTTGAGGGCCGCCGCCTCGGTGTAGGCTCGATCCAGGGCCTGCTCCGAGGCGAACAGCGCCTCCTCCTTCCGTCGCAGCGGCACCAGGATCGAGGTGGTCAAGACGGTGGTGATGGCCGAGAAGGCAGTGAAGACCAGCCAGCGATAGACCGCTTCTGCCGGGGCCAGCGGCGTGCTGTAGACCGGCGCCACGAGCCACGCCCCCTGCTGCTCCACCAAGGCCAGGATGCCCGCGAGCAGCGAGGCCAGCACGGCCTGAAGGTAGCAGGCCCGGCGCGGCAGCAGGATCGCGCCGATGATCAGGTGGAAGGTGAAGACCAGCAGGGCGGGGCTGCGGATGCCCCCGGTCAGATGCACCAAGAGGCTGAGCGCCGCCCAATCCAGACCGGTTTGGGCGTAGATCGTCCTCTGGTAGACCGCCGGTGCAGAAGGCAGGTCGCACCGGCGGGACAGATGCCGGAAAACGAGGTTGTAGATGCCAACCCCGATCCCCAGCGCGTAGAGCGGCAGGGGCGACAGGTCGAGGCGCAGGAGGTTCGCGGCGATCCACGTCCCGACGATCACCGCGACCGCAGCGAACTGCCGCAGTCTGACGAACCAGATCAGCCGTTCGCGCAGCTCCCGCTCGAGCGGAATCTGAGCGGAAGGCGCGCCCCATGCGTCCGCGACGGCCGAATCCTCACCAGGAAGCATGGTCACCCCCTTCCGGGTCCGGTTCCACTGTGGCGTGGACCGGGGGGAGCCGACGCGCCATCGCTTGATCCTCTACCTGGAACAGCTGAGGGCTTCCCGTGCCGCTGGCCTGCCTGGGATCGGTCGCGCGGATCGTCGTCGAGAAGAGCCAGCACCTCGGCCAGGATCTCGTCCCGGCACTGCGGGTACGCGGCTTCCAGCGACGGGCTGAACGATTCCGAAAAGGTGAGGTTGTCGGCCACCTCGACGGCGAAGATCCAGATCTGTTCGGGAGAGGGCAGCAGGTGCCCTAGGCACCTGCCCAGTGCGAGGGCGGTGGCGAAGTTGGCGTCGTGGACGCTGCCGAGGTTCAGCGTCCGGTTCAAGGCCGTGGCGGGGAAACGGAACCAAGTGCCGGGCTTCCCGCCGGGGGTTTTGATCGAGTCGAACACGACCAGGCGATCGTGACCCGAGACCACGTCGAGCAGGTTGAGCCCGCCCTGCGAGCATTCGACCACCACCTCGACGGTCTCGCGGTCGCCGACGAGCTGCAGGCAGTCACGAGCCAGCCTCACGCCGAGGCCGTCATCGGCCAGGATGGGATTGCCCATCCCCACAACCAGCGTGCGCACAGGGCTACCCTCCCGTGCTCTCGGCCGTGGCCGGAGGTCACCTACCTCAGGAAAACCGGTAGGGGTCACGCCGCTGACCTGCCGCGCCCCGCAGGCCGACCCGGCTACGCGCAGTTGCGCCGGAAATGGTGGGTGACCCGCCCGCTGCGGTGGACCCGCACCTCGAGCGGCATTTGTCCGGGCAGACTGTGGGTGGCGCAGCTGTAGCACGGGTCGAAAGCCCTGAACCCCATCTCGATCATATTGAGGATGCCTTGGTCAGGATCCTTTCCCGGCTTGATCAAGGCCTGGGCCACCTTCTTCGTGACCATGTGGATAGGGGCGTTGTTGTTCGTGGTGCCGACGATCAGGTTGGCGCTGGTGCAGATGCCGCGCTCGTCGGTGGTGTAGTGGTGCGTCAGGGTGCCACGCATAGCCTCGACGATGCCGATCCCCTCTCCGGTGATGCCCTGCGGGATCACCCGGAACTGGTCGCTGGTGATCTCCGGATCAGCGCAGTACCGCCTGAGCATCTCCGCGTTCTGCACCATCTCGACGAGTCGAGCCCAGTGGTTGCCCAGCAGCGCCCGACTGGGATGAGCCCCGAGCGTGGCGAACAGCTCCTCGAAGGCTTCTTGGGCCTTTGGCGTGGCCATGCGGTCGGCCACGTTGAGCCGCGCCAGGGGGGTGGCGCAGTAGAGGCCGGTACCGATCCCCTCCACGAACCCCTGCCAGCCACGCTCCTTCAGGTACGGGAACTTCAGGTAGGTCCACTCCTCCACGTGCTCGGCCACATGCTGGGCGTAGTCCCTGGGCTCGTACCGGGCAAGCTCGGTCCCCAGGTAATCGACAACCCGAACCTGGCCGTCGTAGAAGTTCGGGGCGTTGTTCCGGTCTACCAGCCCCATGTTGTGGACATCGAGGGTGTACGGCCCGTTGAGGATGAGGTCGACGTAGGCAGGATTGCCCAGTACCACGTCGCGGAAGAGCTGCAGACTGGACTGGGTGAAATCGTAGAGCTCGCCCACCCACGGCTTGATCTGCTCGATCTCCTCCTTGGTGATGCCCTTGGCCACCCCCCCTGGCAGGCACCAGATATCCTGGGTGTTCCGCCCGCCGATGATGCGCTGGATCTCCTGCGCCAGACCGCGCGACCGGATCACGGTGCCACCGATCTCCAGACCGACCCGGTGCACCACCCCGAGCACATTGCGGGTCGCGGGATCGGCATCGGGACCGAGTACGAAGTCGGGCGCCGCCAAGGCGTAGAAGTGGGCCGTATGGCTGTGGATGAAGTGCGCATGGTAGTACATGTCGCGCAGCTTGTGGGCCAAGGGGGCCACCTCGCCGCCGAAGCACCCGTCGACCGCCTTGGCGCTGGCCAGGTGGTGGCTCGCCGGACAGACGCCGCAGATGCGGGTCACGATCCGCGGCAGCTCCTCCACGGGCCGCCCGACGACGAAGCGCTCGAAACCGCGCAGCTCGGGGATCTGGAAGAAGGTGTCCTCGACCGCGCCGCGCTCGTCAAGGAAGATCTCGATCTTGCCGTGCCCCTCGAGGCGGGTGATGGGATCGATGCTGATCTTCCTGGTCATTGCCGGTGGCTCCTTTGCAGGAGGGAGGCAGGCAGGCTGTAGCGATAGGCGTAGCTGGTGAAATCGGGCAGGGTCTCCAGGATCCGGTCGATCTGCTCAGGGTCGGCGCTGTCGACGACCGAGGCCACGGCGGACAGGAGCTTGGCCCCCTGGTCGACCACGTTGGGGGCCGGGCCGTAGCACCCGCGGCAGGGGATGCCGCTGTTGGGGCAGCGGACCCCACATCCCGAGCGAGTCGCCACCCCCGCGCACAGGATGCCCTGCTCCAATAGACAGACCTGCGGATCCTGCATGATCTCCCACGGCCGGTAGAACCGGGCCACCTTCTTCTCGGTCTTGGTCCGGGGGCAGTCATCGCACAGGGCCCGCTCGGAGGCCCCCACCACCGCTCCTTTGGGCGGCGCTTCGGCCTGGCCGGTGAGCGCGCCCACCAGCGTCAGGATGGCGTTCTTGCATTGCGCCGGTTGAGGCGGGCATCCGGGCACGTAGTAGTCGACGTCCACGATCTGGTCGAGCTTGTAGACGCGCTCGTAGAACTCCGGAATCTCGAGCTCGTGGCCCCTGACCGAGCTTGCCGGCTGCGGCATCGTGCGATTGCCGGGCTCGATCGACGGGTTGCTCAGGTAGGCCCGGTCGAGGATCTCCTCGCGCGGCACCAGGTTGCCAGCCCCGGGATGCCGCCCATGTAGGCACAGGAGCCATAGGCGACCAGCACCTTGCTCTTGCGCCGCAGCAGCCGGGCGATCCGCTCGTTCTCCGAATTCCGCACGGCCCCGCTGAAGAGGGTGACGTCGAGCTCACCATCGGCCATGGCCTCGATGTCCTGGTACTTGCCGTCGGCGGCGATCGGCCACAGGCGCAGGTCGGCGACTCGGTCGACATCCAGGATGAACTCGTCGGTATCCAGGATCGAGACGTCGCAGCCGCCGCAGGCGGCTCCCCAGTAGATCGCCAGCTGTAGTTTCTCGGCCACGGCTCACCTCACCGCCATGTCTGTCTGGATGTGATCCTTGATCAGGCTCGGGCCCAAAGCGCGAACGCGTTCGGTCATATCGTTGACCACATCGGCGAAACGCTTGCCCTCGCTGGCGCTGACCCACTCCAGCCGCACCCGATCGTCCTCGATGCCGTAGTCCGCGAGCATCCGGTGCAGCATCCTGAACCGTCGCAGCGCCTTGTGGTTGCCCTCGGAGTAGTGGCAATCGCCGGGGTGGCAACCGCAGATCAGCACCCCGTCGGCCCCCTCGCGCAGGGCCTTCAGCACGAAGGTCGGGTCGATGCGGCCGGAGCACATGACGCGGATGATGCGGACGTTGGGCGAGTATTCTAGGCGGCTGGTGCCCGCCAGGTCGGCCCCGGTATACGAGCACCAGTTGCAGAGGAAGGCGACGATCCGTGGCTCGTGGCTCATGCCAGCACCCCCTCGATCTCGGCGAAGATCTGCGCGTCGGTGAAGTGCCGTGCCGTGATCGCGGCCGACGGGCAGGCGGCGACGCAGGTGCCGCAGGCCTTGCACAGCGCGCTGATCACGTGGCTGCGCCGCTTCGCGCTGTCGAACTCGATGGCGGCGTAGGAGCACAGCTCGTTGCAGATGCGGCAACCGGAGCAGTGCTCCTCGTCGATCTCGGCGAACATCGCGTCCACCTCGATCGTGCCCCGCGCGGTCCGTGCCAGGATCCGGCCGGCCGCGGCACGCGCCTGCGCCACCGAATCCGGGATATCCTTGGGAAACTGGCAGGCGCCGGCGATGTAGATGCCGTCGGTGGTGGTGGCGACGGGATCGAGTTTGGGGTGGCTCTCGATGAACCACCCATCCCGGTCACGACTGATGTTCACCAGGTGAGCCACTGCTTCGGAGTCGTGCTGCGCCTCCATGCCGACCATCAGGATCACCAGATCGGCGGGGATCTCGATCACCTCTCCCGAGAGCCTCTCGTTCACCTCGATCAGCATCCCGCAGTCGTCCCCCGGGGCGGCCGCGCGGATCACCGGGTGATCGCCCTTGGCGTACATCAGGAACAGGGTCTTGGCCTCGGAGCTGCGGCGGTAGAAGTCCTCGTGACCCTTGCCGAAGGCGTTCATGTCGACGTAGACGTCGCTGACATAGCAGCTCGGGATCGCCGATTTGACTTCGTGGGCGTACTTGAGCGCGGTCATGCAGCAGACCCGGGAGCAATAGGAGTGGAACTCCCGGTTGCGGCTGCCGACGCAGTGGATGATGGCGACGTATTGCGGGAGCGCACCCTCCTTGGTCCGGATGCGGCCCGTGCGCAGCATCCTCTCGAACTCGAAGGAGGTGACGACGTTCGGCAGCTTGCCGTAACCGTAGTGGGTGATTCGGCCTGCGTCGAACTCCTGGTACCCGGTGCAGACCACCACGCTGCCGATCTTGAGCTTGGTCGGCTGATGGGGACTGGCCGATCCGTTGCGTCGCACGGTGGCGGTGAAATTGCCGACGAACCCCTCCAGTTGCTCCATCTCGGTTTCCAGGAGCATCTCGACCTTGGGGTGTTCCTGGATGCGGGTGATGCGATCGGTCAGCAGATCCCGCGCGGAGTCCAGGTAGGGGGCGGTCAGATCGACCCGGGCGAGGTTGCCCCCCAGGTGGTCCTGTCGCTCGACCAGGTAGACTCGGCCGCCGCCGTCGGCCAGGTCCAAGGCCGCCGACATCCCGGAGATGCCGCCGCCCAGCACCAGCGTGTCGGGGCACATCTCCACCGAGTGGCGCTCCAGGGGCTGGTGATGGCCGACTCGCTGGGTGGCGGCCAGGATCAGAGCCCTGGCCTTGGCCGTGGCCGCCTCGCGATCATGGTGCACCCAGCTGCACTGCTCCCGGATGTTCGCCATCCCGAGGAAATACTGGTTGAGCCCGGCCTGCTCCAGCGCCCGGCGGAAGGTCCGCTCATGCATCCGGGGACTGCAGGCCGCGATCACCACCCGATCGAGCCGGAGCTCCTTGATATCGCTGACGATCATCTCCTGGCCGGGGTTGGAGCACATGTACTTGTAGGATCGAGCGACAGCCACCCCGGGTTGTTGGGACATCTGCTCGACCAAGCCCTCGCAGTCCACCACCTTGGCGATATTGCTGCCGCAGTTGCACACGTAGACGCCGATGCGGTGTCCGGTCATCGAAGCCTCCGATCAGGCGGACGGCGCCGCCTGTGCCGACGGCGCCGTCCTGCCGGCTGCGGCCATCGCCTCGGTCCGCAGCTCGGCGAAATACATGGCAAGCGGCCGGTAGGCCAGATGCGCCCATTTGCTGAACGGCACCTCGAGGCCGAGCATGGGAACCACGACCATCAGGTGCACCACGTAGAGAAGGTTGGCCGCCAGGTCGAAGCCGGCCCGATGGACGACATGCTGCAGGATGCCGGTGACCGTCACCAGGGCCAGCATGGCCAGGAACAACCAGTCCGTTCCGTGGGAATGCCGGTGCTGCAGCTCGCGCTTGGTCAGGCGACCGCGCAGGGCCCAGAGGGTGGTGACCAGCAGGCCGGTACCGGCGACGTAGCCGAACGCGTGCACCCGATAATCGGTGGCTGGCCCGGCTTGCATGGGAGCCAGGTAGAACATGATCAGCACCAGCATGGTCAGATAGCTCAGCACCAGAGCCAGGTGAACGGCCCAGGGCTGCTTGCGCTCGCAGCTGGCGTACCGCTTCTGGGTCAGGAAGTGCAGCGGCATCAGATAGGCGCACTTGAGGTAGGAGACCAGAGGTATGCGAACCGTGCGGTCCCGGCCAACGGTGTACCACCACATGCGGCCCGCGTTGATCAGCAGCAGAACCAGCAGTACCCCTGCCAACCCCCAGTCGAAGAGATGGATGCTGCTGCTCGGGAGAAAGGCGTTCGGTCCGTCATACTCGCGGATGCTGCCTTGCGTGAACCCGAAAGCGAGGAATCCGACCGCGGTCAGCAGGGCCACGATCAGCACCGCCGCGACCTCGAACCGTCCGGAGCGGTAGAACAGGCGGGAGATGCCCGTGAAATCATACCTCGAGGTTAGCCATCGGCGCAGGCTCATCATGGTCTCGCCGGGCTCGGCGTCGCGGGGACAGTCCTCCGAGCACTGGCCGCAGTAATAGCACAACCAGGGCTCCAGGCTGCTCTCGAGGCGCTTCTCGAGCCCCATCTGCAGGAGGCGCATCGAGCGCCGGGGGAAGACGTACGGCTCCTTGCTGAAGGGGCAGACCGCGGAGCAGTTGCCGCAGTGGTAGCACTTCGAGACGTCCTGGGCCCCGTACCGCTCGAGGGTGCCGATGAGCTTGGGGTTGACTCTGACCGGCATGCGGGTCCTCCTTACGCCTGCACCAGACGGCGGGCGTGCTCCTCGATGTCGCTCAGGGAAAGATCGGCCCGGCTGTCCGTACCGCGGCCGGTGGCGATGCTCTTGAGGACGCCGGCGGCCACGGCGGAGGCCTGGGCGACTGTATCGGGGATGTCCTTGGGGCCTTGGCACATACCGGCAACGAAGACGCCGCCGCGCTCGGTTTCGGTGGGATCCGAGTTGTAGTTCAGCTCCCCGAACCAACCGTCCTGGTCGCGGGCAATGCCCAGCATCTCGGCGAGGCGGTCGGTGCCACGCGCCGGGACCAGGCCGACGGCGAGCAGCACCATGTCGACCGGGAACTCGAGAACCCGGTCGCTGATCATGTCCTCCCCCTTGATGACCATCCGTCCTTCATCCCCGACGACGCGGGCGGTGCGGCCGCGAACGACGAAGGTGCCCTCCTCGACGATGCGCTCGGCGAACTCCTCGTATCCCTTCCCGAACGCCCGCATGTCGATGTAGAACTCGTAGCAGCGGGCGTTGGGGAGCTTCTCCCTGACCAGATGGGCGAATTTGAGGGAATACATGCAGCAGACGCGCGAGCAGTAGGGGTTGTGAGCGGCGTCGCGCGAACCCACGCAGTGGACGATGGCGACACTGGCCGGCTCCTTGCCGGCCGGATCGAGCACCCATTCGTCCGCCTTCAGGCGCCGGTTGTGGCGCTTGGTCTTGGTGACGATCCGGCCGGCGGTGGGTCCGGAGGCGTTGGTGAGTCGCTCGAACTCCAGCGCGGTGAGGACATTGGGCAGCTTGCGGTACCCGTAGCGCTCGATCGTCTCCACGGGGTACACGTCGTAACCGGTGGCCAGGATGATGCTGCCGACCTGGAGCTCCACCAGCTCGTCGGACTGGTCGAGATCGATGCACTCCTTGGGGCACTTCCGGGCGCAGGCACCGCACTTCTCGCCTTGGCTCTGCACGTACAGGCAGGCCGCCTCGTCGACGAGGTAGGCGTTCGGCACCGCCTGTGGGAACGGGATGTAGATGGCCTTGCGCGCGGCGATGCCGTTGTCGAACTCGCTCGGTGCCTGCGCCGGGCACACCTCCACGCAGGTGTTGCACGCCACGCACGCGGCGGCGTCGACGCGCCGGGCGCGCCGGCGCACGGTGACGCGGTTGTTCCCGGGCACCCCGCCGATGGCCTCGACCTCGGAGTAGGTCATGAGGTTGATCATCGGATGCTGTCCCACCGCCACCATCTTCGGCGTCAGGATGCAGGCGGCGCAGTCGAGGGTGGGGAAGGTCTTGTCGAACATGGCCATGTGACCGCCGATCGTGCCGGTCCGCTCTACGAGGTGCACCTGCTTGCCGGCGTCCGCGATCTCGAGAGCCGCCTGGATGCCGGCGACCCCGGCGCCGATGATGAGCGTGGCGGGATGCACCGCCATCGTCTCGGGTCTGGCGGCCAGGGCGAACGGCACTCCCATGGCGGCGCAGGCGAGCACGGACTCGGCCCGTCCGGTGCCCGCGCGAGTGGTCGCGGAGTGCTCGCGGAAGGAGGCCAGGCGCACCTCGTCGGGGTTCGCCCCGGCAAGCGCCATCGCCGCGGCGAAACAGGGCTTGAAGAATCCCGGCGAGTCTCCGGCGATGACGATGCGTTCCAGCCGCGCCTGCCGGATCTCGGCCGCCAAGGCCGCTGGATCGAGGGCGGGCAGCGTCCCCAGATCACGCACCAGCTCCACGGCGGGGATGTTGGCGGCGTAGGTTTCGACCGCGTGCAGGTTGACGGCGTCCCGGCCAGCAGCACTGGCCTGGCAGAGGAACACACCGGTTCGCATAGTCCTCTCCCGCTCCTGGGATGGGCAGCACGGTGACTCGGAACACCGGCTCTGGCGAGGGAGCGGCGCGCCGGCAGGAGCGCGCTGCCCGCTCGGCTTCGAGCCTGGCCAAGGGTGACCCGCAACATCCATGCCCAGTGGACGAGGAGGCGACTCGATGTGCGCAACTGCTTGATATTAAAGCAAATCAATAGAATCGCCGGGTGTAGACCGAGAGCCAGGGGACGGCCGTCCGGCGCTCAGATGTCCGAGAAGGCTGGACTGCAGAGACATTGGAAGGTCACAATGCCTTGCCTGACAGAGAGATACGTCGCCTGAAGGTCTGTCCCGGAACCGCGGACGATCCATCTAGAGCGGGAGGGTGACGGGCAGTCAGTGCGACGATCAGGCGAGCAGCGCGGCGATGGTGGCGAGCAGAACCTCGGGATCGACCGGTTTCTCCAGGTAGGCGTTGACCGGAAGGAAGGAGAGCCTTGCCCGGGGTGAGTAGTCCACCTGCCTGGTCTGCCCCATGGAGGTGAGCACCACGATCGGGACGCTGGCGAACGCTGCATACGGAGCGCCGGCCAAGGGATTGCGGAGCTGGTAGGCCAGCTCGAACCCGGCGATGTCGCTGTCGAGCATGATGTCCAGGAGGATGAGGTTCGGCCCGACCGCACCGATCGCTGCCAGCGCCGCCCGGCTGTCCGCCGCCGCGAACACCTGGTATCCGGCCGACTCCAGCAGCACCCGCACTATGGCGATGAAATCGGGATCGTCCTCGACCAGCATGATCCGCTTGCCGGCCATGGCTACCTCAAACTCAGCGAGTCCGGGGCTCCCGATCCTGGTTCCGACCTGGTGTCGCGCGCGGGCGACACCGGCCGCGGTGAGCCGCCTCGACCGGCCTTGCTCCGGAAGATCGCGGGAACCAGATCGTGGTTTCTCAATATTTGGTACAGGGTACTTCGGCCCAGACCGCTCTGCGTCGAGACGCGCTCCAGATCGCCGTCGCACCTGCTCAGCAGGGCAACGAGGTACTCGCGGGTGGATTGGCGAAGAACGCCCCGCCGGAATTCCTTGTACGTGGTGTGGTCCTCACCGATCCCCCCCTCACCGGGGCCGGCCTGGCCGGCCGACCGCGACCAGCGACGAAGCTGCTCCCGGAGGAAGGACAGCCGTCCCCGGGAGTCTGTCCCGTCGGCCGGCAGGCAGCTCTCCAGGAATACCTCGCACCCCAGGCAAAGGTGGACCTTCTGGGTGACGCTCCTGGGAAGCCCGTCGCCGCACCGGGTTCCGTCGACCAGCCAGCAGCGGTAGTCTTCTCCGCCGTGAGCCGGACACTGCACCTGGTCGCAATGTCGGGATTCCCAGCACCGAACCATCTGATCCAGCTCCAGCGAGCCGAGGTCGACGGGCTCCACCCGGTCAGTCCGGTGTAGGTGGATGACCTCCTCGGCCAACCGCTTCAGCTCGCGCACGTTGCCCGGCCATGGGTAGTTGACCAGGATCTGGCGAGCCGCGTCGGTGACAGAAGGCGCCTTGCGACCGAGCTGGTGACTGAAGAGCGCGAGGTAGTGGCGGAACAGCGGCAGGATGTCATCCCGCCGCTCGTGAAGGGCCGGGAGCTGCAAGCGGAATCCCTTGAGTCGGTAGTAGAGATCCTGGCGGAGCTTCCCCTCGAGCACGTACTCCTGCAAGGGCCTGGTGGATGCCCCGATCAGGCGCACGTCCACGTTGATCTCGTCACCGCCGCCCACCCGACGGAACTTGCCCTCGTCCAGCACCTGCAGCAGCTTGATCTGCGCCTCGGCGTTCAGGTTGCCCAGCTCGTCGAGGAAGAGCGTACCCCCGTCGGCGCGCTCGATCAGTCCGCGCTGCGTGCGGTCGGCATTGGTGAACGCCCCGCGCACGTGGCCAAACAGCTCGTTGGCCACCAGCCCGTCGACCATGCCGCCGCAGTCGAGGCGAACGTAGGCCCGATGCCAGCGTGGGCTGAGGGCGTGGATGATCCCGGCGACCATCGTCTTCCCGGTGCCGGTCTCTCCGTAGATCAGCACCGGGATATTGCTGGGGGCTACCTGTGGCAGTTGCCGGCGGATACCACAGGTGGTCTCGCTGTTCCCGAGGAATTCGTCGAACAGGCTGTTCATGCCTCTCCCCTCGGTAGAACCCGGGGTGAAGCCAGGATACCTGGACCGGTTGGCCGGCCCGCGGCTCAGCCGCGGACCAAGGTCGCCGGGATCCCCGTCGCCCGCGGGGCCGGCGCCCGTCTCAGGCAGCCAGGTCCCTCAGCCAGTGCAGCCACACATCCAGCCCGTGCCCGGTCCGACACGAGACCTCGAACACCGGGACCTGCGGATTGACGCCGCGCACCAAGCTTCTGTACCGGGACAGGTCGAAGTCGACGTGGGGAAGCAGGTCGGTCTTGTTCAGGACCACTGCCTGGACCGCGCTGAAGATCCCGGGGTACTTGAGGGGTTTGTCGTCGCCTTCCGGCACCGACGCTACCAGGACGCGCACCTGTTCCCCGAGGGGGAACTCGACGGGACAGACCAGGTTCCCCACGTTCTCGATGAAGAGGAAGCGGGCTCCCTGCACCTGGAGCCTGGCCAGCGCCTGCCTGACCATGGCCGCGTCGAGGTGGCATGCCCCTCCGGTGTTGATCTCGACCACCGGCACCTGCTCTGCGGCCACGGCCTGGGCGTCTACGGTCGAGGCGATGTCGCCCTCGATCACCGCCACCGGGATGTCGAGTGCCTTGATGGTGCTGATGATCAGGCTGGTCTTGCCCGCTCCTGGTGACGCCATGACGTTCACCGCCACGAGTCCGAGCCGTCGGAAGAGCGCGGCATTCTCGGCAGCACACTGTGCGTTCGCATCCAGGATGTCCCTGACCACCTCGATCTTCATCCCCTAGTCCTCCACCTCGATGCTGTCGACGTAGCACTCCCGGCCGCGCACCAGCTCGCTGTCCTGCCTGCCGCACGAGGGGCAGGTGCCCTCGCGGTCGACGCCGAACTCGGTAGAGCAGTGCCTGCACCGGAGCGTGGCCGGGACCCTGACCACGATGAGCGAGGCCCCCTCGGCAGCGGTCCCCGCAGCGATCAGCTCGAAGCAGAACCTCACCGGCTCGGTAACGACGCTCGACAGCTCGCCGATCACCAGGTTGATCGCCGAGATCTTCCGGGCCGGGGCTTCCTGCAGCGCGATGTCGAGGATACCTCCCGCGATGGCCAGTTCGTGCACCGCCCCGACTCCCGAGGAGAGGATCGGCAAGCCTGCCGGCCGGACCACCGGCGCGGAACCCCGGCCAGGCTGCGCTGCCTGGGCGCCCACACGCGAACGATGGGTCGAATCAGGCAGGATGTCAAGCGACGATGGCCATCCACCTCCAGATTCAGCCGGCCCGCCCCTCGGGCGCAAGAAGCTTGACGCCGGGCCTCCGGCGATCCAGATTGCGATCACCCGAACCGTTCCTTGCCGACAGGGAGGCTTCCGATGCTGAAGGTCGTGGATAAGGGCGTCGTGATCGACCAGGAGCCGGCGATCATCGCCGGGGTGGTCCGCACCCGCGGCGGTGATCTGCTCTGCGCCTGCAACAGCGGCGGGGACCTGGGGCCCGGGCAGCATGGCTCGATCCTCCGCTCCACCGACGGCGGGCGGACCTGGGCCGCTCCTGAACATCGCTTCCCATCGATCTTCCGCGGAGGCGGGGTCGAGATCGGCTGCTCCCTGACCCGCCTGTCCAGCGGCCGGCTGATCGTCCCCTATGCCGACGGCTTCTACCTCCACCCGGGGACGCCGGACTACGAGCGGCGGGCCCTGCTCTTCTGTCCCTACTCCGACGACGACGGCCGGACCTGGCAGGGGTTGCGGGCCCAGCACTACGAGGGGCTGGAGGCCTTCGCCTTCGGCCGGGTCGCCGAGTGCGGGGACGGTACCCTGCTCCTGCCCTTGTGGGGCGGGTACCGGGCCCCCTCACCGTGGATCCCGGCGGTGCTGCGCTCGACCGACGGCGGCGCCACCTGGGGGGATTGGAGCCCGATCGCCGGGCACGGGGACGAAACCCCGATCGCCGCGCTGCCGGACGGCCGCGTCGTGGCCCTGCTCCGCGATTACATCCCCGACGACCCGGACAGATCCTTCCACGTGGCCTGGTCGACCGATGCCGGCCGCACCTGGACCGCGCCGCAGCGGATCACCCTGAACGGCACCTCTCCCTCGCTGCACCTGAGCGCCAACGGCCGGCTCTACGCCGGCTTCCGCAGCACCCTGCCCGGCTGCAACTGCCACCTGGCTTCCAGCGGCGACGGCGGCGCTACTTGGCGCTGGGAGCTGGAGCTCGAGCTGATCAGAGGCGAATGGTCGTACGGCGGGTACCCGGTTTTGGAAGACCTGCCCGACGGTCGGCTGTTCGTGGTCTTCACAACGGCACCCCGCCCGACTGGTACGTGTACTATAACGTTGTGGCCGAGGTCTGACCGACCTTCCCGCCAGTTCGCCGAGCAGAACGGCTTCGCCGCTGGGATGGTCAGAAAGCCTGAGCGAACCACGGGCCGCTTGATGCCTGCACTCATGTGCAGTATATTGGCGGTTGTCTTGTACCCGTGGAGGCTATCTCCGGCCATGACCCAGCCCGACGATTCCGCCGCTGACCTTGGCTTTCTGGTCCACGTCTTTCACCGCCAGCAGGGTGGGGCCACGGTGGTCTACGGGGTCGGCCGTCTGGCCCGCGGGGAGACCTTCGCCTTTGCCGACCGCCGGATCGAGCCGGGATTCTTCGTGCGGATATCGGACGCGGCTGCCGTGCGTCCCGGTCTGACCCGGGCCCGGGCCAGGCTGCAGGAGACCGAGCTGACCACCATGGACGGCGAGCCGGTCTGTCGGGTGACCGCCCGGCGGACGGCGCCCCTGCGCCAACTCGCCGAGGAGCTGCAGCGGACCGGCTGCCGGACCTACGAGGCCGATCTGGCCTTGAGCCGTCAGTACCTCATCGAGCGGGGCTTGTGCGGCTCGGTGCGCATCCAGGGGGAATGGCGACCGGGCACCGGGGTCGACCGGGTCTATCGCGAGCCGGAGCTGACCCCGGCCGCCTGGGAGCCCCGGCTCACGGCCCTGGCCTTGGACATCGAGACCGATCCAGAGGCCAGTCGGGTCCTGGCGGTCTCCCTGGTCGGCTGCGTCGCCCTGACCGGTGAGCTGGTCGAGGAGGTTCACGTCGTCGGAGACGTTGCGGCCGACGATCCGCCGCAGGCGGTCTGTCACCCCTCGGAGCGGGATCTGCTGCAGTGCCTGGCCGCCCGGGTGCGCGCCCTCGACCCGGACGTGCTGACCGGTTGGAACGTGGTCGACTTCGACCTGCCGGTGCTGCAGCGGCGGTATCAGGCCCACGGCCTGCCCTTCAACCTCGGCCGCAGCAACGACGATTCCTGGTACCAGGAGGGGGAGGTCTGGGGCGGTTCCCGGGTGGTGGTCTATGGCCGTCAGGTACTCGACGCGATGCACCTGGTCCGGGCCGGCGGCGCGCGGTTCGACGACTTCCGTCTCGACACCGTGGCCCGGACCCTGCTCGGGCGGGGAAAGACCCTGGAGGCCGGCGACGAGGACGACCAGGCCCAGGTCATCGAGCGGGCCTACACCCACGACCGGGCCGCCTTCTGCGCCTATTGCCTCGAGGACTCGCGCCTGGTCCGCGACATCCTGGACCGCGAGAACACCATTCAGCTCAGCGTCCGGCGGTGCATGCTCACCGGACTGCCCCTGGAGCGGGCCTGGGGAAGCGTCGCGGCCTTCGACTTCCTCTACATCGACGGCCTGCGCCGCCGCCGCATGGTGGCCCCGACCACCGGGGTGGATCGCGACGGTCTGGGCCGCTCACCCGGGGGGCTGGTCCTGGCCCCCAAGGCCGGCCTGTTCCGCCACGTCTTCGTCTTCGACTTCCGGTCCCTGTACCCCTCGATCATCCGCACCTTCAACATCGATCCGCTGGCCCACGTTCAGGTCCGCCGACCGCCTGCCGGGGAGGTGGTTCCGGCCGGAGAGTCCGACGATCAACCTCGGCCCACGGGAGGCACTTCTGCGGACCGGCTGCTGGTGGCTCCCAACGGTGCGGCCTTTGTCCGGGAGACCGGCATCCTGCCCCAGCTTCTCGAGCGCTTCTTCGCCCGGCGGCAGGAGGCGCGTGAGGCCGGCGATCAGTCGGCCTCGTACGCCTACAAGATCACCATGAATTCGTTCTACGGGGTCCTGGCCACCGACTCCTGTCGCTTCGCCGACGACGAGCTGGCGGGCGCCATCACCTCCTTCGGCCACTACATCCTGCGCTGGGTCATGGCCCTGCTGGAGGAGCGGGGAAGGGGTAGGGTGCTCTACGGGGACACCGATTCCCTCTTCGTCGACCTCGACCTGGAGGAGGAGATCGAGGTGGCTGCCGCCCTGGCGCGAGGCCAGGAGCTGTGCGACTGGATCAACGCCGAGCTGGCCCGCCACGTGCAGGAGCGGTACGAGGTGACCTCCCACCTGGTGCTGGAGTTCGAGAAGTACTACCGGCGCTTCCTGCTGCCGCCGATGCGCGGCGGGGGGGAGCGCGGCCGGGCCAAGGGGTACGCCGGGCTGCGCGTCGACGGGCGGGGCGAAGCCCTGGAGATCGTGGGGATGGAGGCGGTGCGGCACGACTGGACCGAGCTGGCCCACCGGCTGCAGCGCGACCTCTTCGGCCTGCTGTTCCACGACGCCCCGGCCTGGGCGTTGCAGGAGCGGGCCGCCTCCTGGGTCGACGGGGTGCGGGCCGGGGAACACGACGCGGAGCTGGTCTACCGCAAGAGCCTGCGGCGGCCGCTCTCCCGGTACGGCGCTGGAAGTCCGCCCCACGTGGTGGCGGCCCGGATGCTGCCGAAGCCGGGAGGGCTGATCGCGTACGTGATGACCGTGGACGGCCCCCAACCGGTCGGTCGGGTCACGGCTCCGCTGGACTACGAGCATTACGTCGAGAAGCAGATCACCCCGATCGTCCGCACCATCAGTCAGGTCCGGCCCCTGGATCTGACCGCCGCGGTCGGCGGGCCGGCCGATCTGTTCGCGACGGTTTCCTAGAGTCCGGCGGCGTGGCGGCCGGTGGTGGGGTCGCCGGCGGCGTACAAACTGCCCGAGTCGTGGTCGAGGTAGATCATCACCGGGTGCGCGATCGGGCCGGTCGTGGCCTCCACCTGGTGGCCGCGTCGGGCCAGCTCGGACCGGACGCCCTGGTCCACGGCCTCGTTGATCGTCAGGGAGGCGACCTGCTTGAAGGTCCGTCGCCGGTCCGGGTCCGGGTTGAAGGAATCCTCGTGGTGGGCCGTGGCGAACCTCGGGGTCGTCACCGCCGTTTCGGGGAGCAGGCCGAACTCGACGTGGTCGAGGAGCAGGTTCAGGGTGGCTTGGTCCTGCAGGTCGCCACCGGCCACGCTGATCGCCATCACCGGCCGGCCGTCCTTGAGCACCAGGGTCGGGGTGAGGGTGATCCGGGGTCGCTTCCCCGGCTGGATGCAGTTGGGGTGACCGGGGGTGGTGTTCAGGCTGAGCAGCCGGTTCCCGTAGGTGACCCCGGCCGGCCCGCCGTGGTGCCCGTCGTGGCAGACGTTGGCGCTGGGGGTGGCTGCCACCATGTTCCCCCAGCGGTCGGCCACCACGCAGGTGGTGGTGCCGCCGATCCCGGGCTCCCAGGCGGCCAGACGCTTCACCGCCTTCATCCCCACGGGATCGCCGGGACGGACCTCGCGCGAGGCCTGCCGCGGGTCGATGAGCGGTCGCCGCAGACCGGTATATTCATCCGAGAGCAGGGCGGCCAGGGGCACGTCGGCAAACTCCGGATCGCCGTAGTACTCGTCCCGGTCGGCCATGGCCAGCTTGATCGCCTCGACCGCCACGTGGACGTAGTCGGCCGACAGGTGTCCCATCCGCCGCAGGTCGAACCCCTCGAGCAGACGCAGGGCCTGGCAGAGCCAGGGGCCCTGGGTCCACGGGCCGCACTTGCAGACGGTGTACCCACGGTAAGCGACCGTGACCGGGTCCTCGACCGGGGTATGATGCGCGGCCAGATCGGCCCGCCGCAGGAAACCGCCCCGCTCGACGTAGAAGGCCTCCACCTCCTCGGCCACGTCCGTGC
>JBAZUN010000075.1:4573-18151 GCA_041661365.1 Candidatus Latescibacterota bacterium | reverse complement strand
TCCCTGGGCCACGATCTGCGAATCGACGACCGCCCCCAGCCGCACCGCCACCGAGTCGGTCAGGTCCCAGGAGAACTCGCGGTCCACGCTGGTCAGGGTGTCGGCGTGGGTGATCGGCACCCCGCGCACCCCGGCCAGGCTCTTCCCCAGGACGAACCGCTGGTTCGGGTAGGTGCCGCTCGCGGAGACCGAGGAGAGGCCGCTGGCCGCGGCGTAGAAGAGCTGCACCTGGGTGGCGCCCTGCCGGTCGTAGTCACGGACCAGGAAATCCAGGTCGTAGGGGTTGGCGTGGTCGCCGCTGCGCACCCCGGTGTCCACCGTGTCGTACCCGGCCGGGGCCACGAACTCCACCAGCGGCCGGTGCTTGACCGTAAGCGCGCCCGGACCGCGGGTGAAGACCGGCGGGTTCTTCCGGTCGTCGGCCACCAGGTAGACGAAGTAGGTGCCGCTGAGCGCCTGCTGGATGCTGGCGAAGAGGCGGGCCTTGAGGGCGGCCGGAGGATCGTCCCAGGTATAGGTCTGGCTCAGTCCCTCCAGCAGATCGTCGGTGCCCGAGGCGAAGACCGTGGTCCGGTCGTTCTCGTCGGCGATCAGGGTGCCAAAGATCCGGATGTCCTGCACCGAGGCCAGGGAGCTGTCGGCCGAGAAGTAGAACGCCGCGCGCAGACCGCCGGAGGTCAGGTCGTCGTCCGCGTCGGCCAGGTCGTACTGGATGGGGTACGAGGTGCTGGCCTCGTCGCCGATGCCGTCCGGCTGTCGCAGTCTCACGACCGGCGCGGTGTTGGCGTCGACGATGTCAAGGTCGGCGCCCAGGAAGAAGAAGTCCCCGGGAACGACGAAGGAGCCGGTGGGATCGGTCCCCACCCGCACGGTGCGCGCCCCCTTGCCGGTCCCCGCGGCGCTGGCCGTGCTGTTGGTCACCACCTGCAGGTTGGTCGGCGAGTCGCTGCCCAGCACGTTGAGCTTGACCAGCAGCCCGATCTTGTCGTCGTCGTCTCCCCACTCCGAGCCGGACGAGGGATCTTCGTTGTACCGTCCCTCGAACCGCTTGTCGTCGTCGGCCAGGGTGGTGGCCACGGTCTCCCACTCACCGGCCAGGAAGCCGTCGCCGCCGTTCCCCGCCGCGCCCAGACCGGTGCCGTCCGCGTGGTCGGCCACGTGGATCCAGACCGGGTTGTTCTGCACCTCGGCGGTCAGCGCGAAGGGATTGGTCGGGGTGTAGGTCAGGTCGTACTGATACCCGCCGACGGGCACCGACTGGTCCTCCCAGGTGATCGCCCGGCCCAACACCTTGAAGTAGGCGTGCTGATCGACGTTGGTGACCTCGTCCACCCCCATCCCCTCGCCGGTGCCACCGACGAAGGCCAGGTAGAGGTTGTCGCTGTCCGCGTACCGCGCGAGGGCCGGGGCCGCCAGGAAGACGTCCGCGGCGGCGATCCCCTCGGCCGTGCCGGCGTCGTCGTCCGCCACCTTCTCGGGCAGGGTCCAGCTCGCGCCGTTGTACGAACCGTAGTAGAGATCGTGCTCGCCGCCCCCGCTGTACCCGGCGGAAAAGACGATATGCAGGTCGCCGTGGTCGGGCAGGCGCTCGTCGACCACCGCGGCCACCGGCTCGGCGATGGTCCAGTCGAGCTCGAGGTTGTAGTTCCCGGCGCCGTCGGCGAACAACGGCGTGGCCGCGCTGCTCCAGGCCGGGGCGGCCAGGGACGCGCTCCAGCCGCCGTCGCCCCCCTTGGCGTTGTCGTACACGTAGCTGTTGAGAAAGACCGTCTCGTAGGTGGCGTCGCCGTACTTGTAGACCGCGTAGATCCGGTTCGGTGAGCTGCCCTGGTCGACCGCCAGGGTGGGGAAGTAGAACAGGGCCGGCATCTCCAGGGCCGGGTTGGTCGCCTCGTTGTCGAAGTCGTCGACCACGGCCCCGCGGCTCCCCTGGTCCCAGCCGTCAGCGCCGACCGTGCTCCAGGCGTCGGCCAGCAGGGTCTTGTGCTCGATGGCGTCGGCCCCGTCGTCGAAGTAAATCAAGTGGAGTACGTCCCCTGAGCCGACGGCCAAGTCCGGGCCGGTCTGTCGGGCCGTCTCGCGGGTGACGCGCACCCCGCCGGTGCTGCCGACGGTTCCCAGGGAGCCGACCCGCTCGATGGAGAACGGCGTGGTGGTCCGGTTGACCCTGGCCAGCATCACGTCGTCGGTGGCCCCGGTCCGGCTGGTGCCGCGTACGTAGGCGATGAAGAGGTTGTCCCGCTCGTCGACGGCCAGCCGCGGGAAGGCCGTCGACCGTCCCTCGAGGTTCCCCACGGTCGAGGTGTCGTTGACCACCAACGGTCCATTCCCGGGAAGCCACGAGGCGCCGCCGTTCTCGGAGTAGCTCAGGTAGACGTTGTCGGGGTTCCCGGCGAATTGGACCGTGCGGCCGTCCGGGGAGTGGTCGAAGGCATAGACCACCCGCGGATTCCCGCGGCTGTCCAGGGCCAGGTCGACCGTCGAGAAGGAGACGCCACCGCCCTGGGTGGTGAGCAGGTCGAATCGTCTGGTACCGGAGACGCTGGTCGACGTGGTGAAGGTCTTGCCGCCGTCCTCGCTGCGGGCGTACCGCACGAGGTAGGCCGGGGTGGAGACCGGGACGACCACCTCCTGGGCGATCCACGCCAGGTGGATCACCCCCGAGGCGGAGACCGCCACGTCGGCCCGCATCCCGTCGACGTCTTCGGTCTCGACCTGGAGGCTGCGCTCCAGGGCGTGGAAGTGCCCGATCACCGGATAGGCCGGGGTGGCCGCCTGGTTCAGGTCGACCCGCACGGTCACCGGATTGCCGAGGACGAAGTTCTCCTTGGTGGTGCTGTCCTGCAGGGAAAAGCCGACCGGGGTGCGATTCTCGAAGATCGGTGGCGCGCCGAAGACGGCAGGAGCCAGCCAGACCAGCAGGAGGAAGCCGCCGACGAGCCAGGGAAGGGACAGAACTCCGCCCGGAGTCGTGGCCGGTCTGAAAACCGACCACGGACAGCGGCCGGAGCCGCGAAGGCGGGACTCGGGGGGGGCAAGGCTCACGGGTCCAATCCTTTGAGAACACAGGCCGCCGCGCTGGCCGGCATGGTTGACTCCCTTCATCAGGCCTGGGGAAGCAACATCAATGCCATCTACCTAAGGTCCTGCCCGAGGACGCATTCGACGCGGATTCACGCTCCCGGCATCCCCGGCCGGGAAATCCCTTCCTCCTGGTTTGGAAGCCTGTTCCCACCTTGGCCCCGAAGACGGGCCGGTTCCCTCGGTTGATCTGGCAGGGGTCGCGCCACCTCAGGATCGTGGCGCAGGATTTGCTCCCCACCTCGGCGCTCCCCCCAACCAAGGACGGGATGGAGGCTTGCCGCATGCGCTGGATCGCCTGGTTGTTCATGCTCTTCGTCTACTGCTCGTGGCCGGCGCCGGTAGTGGCCGCGCGACTCGACCTGCGCCCGACGGGACAGGCGACCGCCTCGACCTCGGTCCAGGTCGGCCAGGAGCTGGAGATCGTTCTCTGGGTCGACTCCGAGGGGCAGTCCCTCTCGGGGGCCGCGGTCTTCCTGAGCTTCGACGAATCGGTCTTCGAGCTGGTCGACCAGGACCGCGCTCCCGCGGTTGCCGGGTACCAGCCCTTCACCCCCGGCACCTTCCTGGGGAACGGCGAGATCTACCGCAACGACCGGCTTGCCGAGGACGACCCCGCGGCCGCGCCGGCCGGAGCCCAGCTCGACTACAGCGTGGTGCGAGCCACCGATCGCGGCGCCGGCGCCATCGCCAGCTTCCGCCTGCGGGCCAGGGCCCCGACGCGCCAGGCCACGGTGCGGATCGACGAGAGCGGCACCCGCGAGACCCGGGTCTTCCTCCCCGACGGCAGCCACGACGCCTTCCGCTTCATCAACCCCCTGCAGGTCACCGTCCAGGGGATCACCCTCAGCGGCCTCCCCGATCGCCTGGTGCTCGTCCGCGGCCAGGTCGATCTGTCCACCTTCCGCCTGAGCCATCTGGTCTACGACCCCCTCTATCCGGCCGAGAAGATCGCCTGGAGCGTCTCGCCGACCCGTTCCCTCGAGGTCACCCTTCAGCCCGACGGCCCGGTCCTCCGGGTCGCCGCGCCGACGGATGCCTCGGCCTGGGAACGGCTCGTACTCACGGCGACCAATCCGGACGGCCAGTCGGCCAGCGACACGGTCGAGGTCTTCGTCGATGCCCCGCCGGTCGCCTCCCGGGTGCCGGCCGCGCTCGAGCTGCGGGAGGACGAGGCCTACGCCCTGACCTTGGACGGCCTGGTCGAGGACGCCGACACGCCGGACGCCCAGTTGCGTTGGACCGCCGCGGCCAGTCCGCAGGTGCAGGTAGCCCTGGAAGGACCGCCCCACCGCGCCCGGATCACCGGCCAGCCCGACTGGTCGGGCTCGGGGTGGCTCGCCCTGACCGTGACCGACGAGTACGGCTTCAGCGACACGGCCCAGGTGGAGATCCGCGTGACCGCGGTCAACGATCCGCCGCGGTTCCTCGCCGCCCCCAACCTGACCCTGATCGAGGGCCGGCGCGACAGCTCCCTGGCCGTGGCCGACCTGGCCGCGGACATCGAAGGCGGGGTCCGGCTATCCTGGAGCGGCTCGGACCGGGTAACCCTAGAAGAGCGGCAAGGCCGTCTGGTGGTGGGAAGCGCCGTCGGGTTCACCGGGACCGAGCAGATCCAGCTCCGGGCCGAGGACCCCGAAGGATTGACCGCGACCGCGCCCCTGACCGTGACCGTGGTCCCCTCCCTCCCGCCGACCCTGGTGGGGGCCCCGGACCGTCGTGGGATGACGGCCGGGGACCACTTCGTGCTGGCTCTGGACGAGCTGGTGGTCGACCCGGACGATTCGGACGAGGACCTGACCTGGGCCGTGGCCGGCCAGCAGGAGCTGCGGGTGCTGCTGAGCACGGCCCGAGCGGCCCGGGTCGAGGCTCCGGCAACCTTCACCGGAACCGAGACCCTGACCTTCACCGTGGCCGATCCCGCCGGTCGGTCCGCTTCCTTCGACTTGGTGGTCTTCTCGGCCCAGGCCGCGGGCGGTCCGGTCATCGCCAGCCTGCCCGGGCTGACCCTGCCGGTGGACGGGGTCGATGCCTCGCTCGACCTGGACGACTACCTCTACGATCCCGACGACGATCCCGCGGCCATCCAGTGGTATCTGCCCAGCCGCGAGGATCTGAGCCTGAAGGTCGATCCGGTCACCCGCGTCCTCACCGTGACCCCCACGGCCGTGGCCCGGGCCGGCGCCCTCTCCCTGGAGGTGCGCGCCGCTGACCCGGCCGGGCACGAGGCCGTGCAGACCCTGGAGGTGGTACTCACCGGCGCGGCCGGTGAACCGACCCTGAGCTTCGCCCTGCTCCCGCTGGGACCGGTGGAACTGGCGAGCGGCGGCACCTGGTCCGGAGATCTGGACAGCCTGGTCTCGGGCAGCTTGGCGCCGGGGCTGATCGCCTGGCAGGCTGAACCGGCCGCCCATCTGTACCCGGTCGTCGACGCGGCCACCCATCTGGTCGTGGTGATCCCCTCGAGCGGCTGGAGCGGCACCGAGGAGGTGACCTTCGTCGCCTCGCACGGCGATCTCCCGTCTCAGCGGTTGACCCTGGAGATCACCGTGGCCCCGGCCGTGGACCCGACGCCGGTCGGTCCCCTGGTCCTGCCGGCCCTCACCGAGATCCCCCTGTTCAGCGGTGAGGCCGAGATCACCGTCGACGTCGCCTCCCTCCTCGGGGATTCCGCGGCGGACGACGACCTGACCTGGCAGGTCACCGGGAGCAGGCCGGTGCAGGCGACCTACGAGGCCGCGACCGGTCTGCTGACCCTGAAGACCGAGTCGGGCTGGCACGGGGACGAGGAGCTGACCCTGCAGGTCAGCGACGGCGCCGGTCATCAGGCCGACGGCCGTCTGCTGCTGCAGGTGCATCCAGCCGACGGCACGGTCGGCGAGGAGTCCGACGACCTCCAGCTCGCGGTGATCCCCAACCCGGTGCAGCGCGAGTACCTCGACGTGTACGTGCTGGCCAGTACCGAGATCTCCCGAACCCCGCTCCTGCGCCTTCAGGACGAGACCTGGCACGCTTTGGCCATGACCGTCCTGGCCCCCGGCCTCTGGCACGGGACCCACGCCCTGCGGCCGGGACAGCAGGGCGAGGTGCAGCTCGTCGCCCTGTGCGTGACCCCCGATGCCCGGATCCTGCGGAGCCTGCTGAGCCTGGAGGCCGGCAGTCCGGCCGCCAAAGCGGGGACGTCCCCCGAGACGCGGGGCGAGGCGCTGTCGAAGGAGGTGACCGCGGCGGGCGATGGACCGGTGCAGGCGGCGATCGCGACCGAGACAGGTCGGGTGTTCGAACCGGTCGGCGAGTGACCGCGGGCGTCGACCACGTGTAGCGACACCAAAAGAACGGGCCGGCTCCTGGCAAGGGAACCGGCCCGCGCTGCTTCCCCCTCTTCAGGGACCTCAGGCGATCTTGACCTCGCGCCCCTTGGCGGCAGACTCGTAGATCCCGTCGAGCATCTTCTGGACCATCAGACCGTGCTCGGCCGGGGCCAGGGTCGGCGCGTCGTAGAGGACGTGCTCGACGAAGTTCCGCATCTTGGCCGCGAAGATGTCGGCCCCCGCGCCGCCCGGGAGCCAGCCGGGCACGCTGTTGACCATGTACCCCGCGTCGTCGCGGAAGATCCCCGGCGGGTTCCAGCTCGCGCCCCCCTTCTCCCCCATCAGCACGAAGTTCCACTCGTCCTTCTCGATATGGGCCGCGAAGCTCGCCTCGATGCTGAGTACCGCGCCGTTGTCGAAGCGGATCTGGCCCACGGCCAGGTCCTCGACGGTGTAGTTCTTGTAGTCCCAGTTCGGCCACATGCTCACCACCTCGGACTTGCGATCGCCGAGGTAGGTGAAGGTGCTGCCGCTGGCCGCCACCGGCCTGGGCGAGCCCATGGCGAAGTGGGTCATCTCCATGGCGTGAACCCCGATGTCGATCAGCGGCCCGCCGCCCTGCAGCTCCTTGCGGCCGAAGACGCCCCAGTTGGGGATGCCGCGGCGCCGGAGCGCCTGGACCCGGGCGTAGACCACCTTCCCCATCTGCCCTTCCTCGATCGCGTTCTTGATGAAGCGGGTCTTGGGATCGAAGCGGTACTGGAAGCCGATCACCAGCTTGCGGCGGTGCTTCCGCGCCGCGTCGATCATCTGCTGGGCCTCGCGGCCGTCCATCGCCATCGGCTTCTCGACGATGACGTGGGCCCCGGCCCTGAGCGCGGCGATGGTGGCCGGCGCGTGGAGTCCGTTGGGGGTGCAGACGCTGACCGCGTCCGGCTTGACCTTCCGCAGCATCTCGCGGTAGTCGGTGAAGGAATCCGGAATCCCGTACTGCTCGGCCCAGCGCTTCATGCTGGCCTCGGCCACGTCGGCCTGGGCCACGATCTCGACGTCGGACATCTCCTTGAGGTAGCGCATGTGGGTGCCGGCGATCCCGCCCGCGCCGATGAACGCCACGCGCAGCTTGCGGGCCGGCTTGGCCGCCGGCTTGCGTACCGCTTTCCTGGCCATCGTCACTCCGTTCTGGTGTGGTGGTGGAACCGGTCTGAGGGGCGGGTCTACCGCCCGCGCTCGAAGTCCTGCGCTCAGGATGCCTGGAACTCGTCGATCAACTGCCGGACGCGCGGCTGCGCGGCGATCCCCCGGCCCGGGTGGACGATCAGCCGGTAGCGGAAGACCGCGCTCTGGCCGGCCGGGATGGTCCAGCTCTCGTCGATCGTCTTATCGCTCTTGAAATCGTGCACACCGAAGGGGTTGGCCGTGAACAGGCCGTACCCCCGCACGTGCCAGTAGGTCGGATGCCGCGGGTTCTCCCGGTGGTCGACCACGGTGTGGCCCCATTCCTCGCCGCTGGCCAGCGGCCCGGAGTAGTCGACCCAGGCGGCCTGCTTCCCCCAGGTGGTCTCCTCCCCCTGGCCGCTGTCGTAGATCTGTCCCTCGGAGTTCTCGATGCGGCCCTTGTCCTTGGCGTCCATCGAGGTGGGGACGCGGATGGTGAACAGCCCGCCCTCTTTCGTATCGCCGAAGGTCACGGCCCCGTACCGGGCGCGGAACTCCGAGCGCTGGTCGAGGATCCGCAGCTCCCCGTCGCCGCGGAGGGTGTAGCAGCGCCACTCCTCGAGCAATTGCTGGCCGTCCGGGCCGAACCAGTCGACCATCCCGTCGATCAGCGCGGCGCCGTCCTTCAGGCCGACCACCGGCTCGCCGCGCTGCAGCATGGCGCCGTGCGCGGTGTTCTCGTCCCACAGGTTGAAGCCGTTCACCGATCCGTGCGCGGTGTACACGCTGCGGTGGTGGTAGTGATCCTGGTTCTCGCCCGGGACGTTCTCCACCGGCCAGGCCCGCGTCAGCCGCTCGCCGTTCGGCGTGAGGAGCGGGTAGAAGAACGGCCGGCAGGCGAAGTGCCCGTACCGGTACTCGGTGAACGGCCGGCCGTCGACAGTGACCACGGCCTTGTAGCTTTCGGGCTGCAAGCGGATATCGATCATCGTTTCCTCTCCGTCTTGATAAGGTGAAGCGAACCCTCCCGGATAGATCAGACTGGCTGCCCGCGCCGGATCGCGGCGCCGCAGCACTGCTTGTGCTTGCGGCCCGAGCCGCAGGGACAGGGATCGTTCCGTCCCGGCGGCCCGCGTCGACGGGCTGCTGCCTGCTCGTCCAGTTGGCGCGCCCAGGGGATGACCCCGGCGGCGGTCCGTCCCTGGTTGATCGCCGCGGCCATCACCTGCATGTACGGATCGATATGGGCGAAGAACGACCTGTACCCCGCACACAGGTAGTTCAGTCCCGACTCGCCGTCGGGCGCGCGCCGGAAGCGGTGCTTGGGGCAACCGCCGTTGCAGGCGAACCGGTACCGGCATTGGCGGCAGACGGTCGGCAACCGGTCCCGCTTGTCCAGGCCGAAGCGCTGCAGCTCCGGCCCGGAGACCAGCTCGCCCAGGAATTGCTCGCGCAGGTTCCCCAGGCGGTACTCGGGATACACGTAGTGATCGCAGGCGTAGAGGTCGCCGTTGTGCTCCAGCACCAGGGCCCGACCGCAGGTCTCGGCAAAGACGCACAGGGAGGACGGCTGCCCCAGCCAGGCCCCGAGGGCCACGTCGAACGGTTGGACAAAGACTCGACCGACGTCGGCCCGCACCCATTCGTCGAAGATCCGGCAGAGGAAGCGGCCGTACTCCGCCGCCCCCACCGACCATCCGGTCACCTCGGACGGCCGGTCGTGCTCCGGACCGATCAGGGACAGGTCGTCCGGTCCCGGCGCAACGGCCCGCCGCTCGAGGATCGGGATGAGCTGAAGGTACCCGCTCCCCTCCTCGCGCAGGAAGGCGTAGACCTCGGAAGGATGCCCGGCGTTGTGCCGCTGGACCGCGGTCAGGGTGTTGAACTCTACCCCGTGACGCCGCAGCAGGCGCAGGCTGGCCAGCACCCGGTCGAAGGTGGGCTGACCGCCCCGGTCGATCCGGTACCGGTCGTGCAGCTCGCGCGGACCGTCGACCGAGACCCCGACGAGGAATCGGTGGGCGGCGAGGAACTCGGCCCACTCCTCGTCGAGCAGCACCCCGTTGGTCTGCAGGGCGTTGGTGATCCGGCGTCCGGCGCCGTACCGCTCCTGCAGGGCCACGGCGCGACGGAAGAAATCGAGGCCCGCCAGGGTCGGCTCACCCCCCTGCCAGGCGAACTCGACCACCGGCGCGTCGTGGGCCTCGAGGTACTGCCGCACGTACCGTTCGAGCACCTCGTCGTCCATCCGCCCGGGACCGGAGCGGTCGCGGAAGAGCCGCTCCTTCTCCAGGTAGAAGCAGTACCGACAACGGAGGTTGCAGGCCGGCCCGACCGGCTTGGCCATCACGTGGCAGGCGGCCGGCAACGGACCGGAAGGGGCGGCGGCGGGCATCCTCGGGGAGCTCCGGGACGGATGAGATTGGTCAGCGCCGAGGTAGGATACTATTTTCCCCGTCCCCCGGCAATTCGCCGCAATCGATCTATCGAGGACGGAGGTCAGCGTGAGCACCCTCTTCGTCGGCGACGTGCACGGTTGCGCCCGCGAGCTGAACGCCCTGCTCGAGCGCGCCGGATTCTCGCCCGGAACCGACCGCCTGCTCCTCACCGGCGACGCCTTTGCCCGCGGTCCGGAGCCGCTGGAGGTATGGCGGCTGATCGAGCGCCTCGGCCCGCAGATGGTCCTGGGGAACCACGACGACCGCCTCCTGCGCCAACTGCAGGCGCTGCAGCAAGGAGAGGAGACCCGCGGCCGCAAGCCGGACCATCAGGCCACCCTGACCGCCCTGCAGCCGGTGGTTGCCAGACTCCTCCCCTGGTTGGAAGGATTACCGCTGTTCGTGGTGGAGAAGGGGTTCCTGCTGGTGCACGCCGGGATCCATCCGACCGCCGGCCTGGCCGGCACCAGTCGCGAGGAGCTGCTGTCGATCCGCACCTGGCCCCCGGTCGAGGAAGACAACGGCTCGCGCTGGCACCAGGTATGCCCGCCGCAGGAGCGGCTGCTGATTTTCGGCCACGATGCGCCGGGAGGGCTGGTGGTCAAACGGCGCCCGGACGGCACGCCCTGGCTCCTCGGCCTGGACACGGGGTGCGTGTACGGCGGCCAGCTCAGCGGGTACCTGCTGGAGGAGGATCGGGTCGTGCAGGTACCCTGCCAACGGCCAGGAGGGTATTATCCCTGACGATCCTGGGAGAGGTCGCCTTGCTTGTCCGGGCCGAGGATAGCCGTCGCAGGCCAAGCAAAATGAGGCCGAGCCTCAACCGGCCGTGGCCCGCTCTACAAGATACTCGAAGAGCCGCTCCCAGGGGGTTCCGGGCAGGCGCTCGGGGTGGAACTGCACCCCGAGGAGGAGGCCGTCCGCGCTCTCCAAGGCCTCGACCACCCCGTCCGGTGAACGACCGGCCACCCGCAATCCCTGGCCGAGCCGCTCCACCGCCTGCACGTGGAAGCTGTTCGACGGCAGACGACGCCGGCCGACGAGCCCTGCCAGGATCGTGCCCGGCTCGAGGAGGATCGGGTGCTCGACCGGGCGACCGCCGTTCCCGGCTGAGGCGTGGGGGTCGCCGCCGAGCCGGGCCCGCGCGTCGGCGAGGATCGTCCCCCCCAGACGGGCGTTGATGAGCTGCATCCCGTAGCAGATCCCCAGGACCGGCCGCCGGCGCCGGCGGATGGCCTCGAAGGCCCAGCCGTCCGCCTTCCAGCGGCGGGCGCTCACCGGCGGCAGGTCCTCGGGCAGCTCGCCGATCAACCCCTGGACGATCCCCGGCCCACCGACGATCACCAGCCCGTCGAGCCGCGCCAGGAGCGGGGCCAGACCGCGGGCCGAGCGCGTCATCGGCACCAGCGCCGGTGCCCCACCGGCACGCTCGACCGCGTCGAGGTACCGGCAGTCGATCGTCTGGATGCCGCGCTGCAGCCCGGTGGTGATGCCGATGACCGGGGCCGTCACCTCCGGCTACACCCCTGCCCGCAGCCGCGCGAAGGTGATCTGGTCATCGAGCAGCATGAGGCCGTACCAGCTCGAGATCTCCCGCCGCGCCGGATCGAGACGGGCCACCTGATGCCGCAGGCTCTCCCACTGTTCGGGCGTGGTCGGGCCGACGGTCTGGATCTTCTCGTTGAAGGCCTCGATCTCCTCGGGGGACTTGGTCAGCTTGTCACCCAGCCAGGCCGCCACGGCCTCGTCGGTGGGATGCTCGGTCAGGGCCCGGGCAAAGAGATCGGCCTTGAGCCGGAGGAAGGCCAGCACCCCGCGGTCGGCGCCGGAGTCGTCCCCGTACCAGTACAGCCCGAGGGTACCGCCGTTGCGAGCCCGGCCCTTGTCGATCAGCCGCGCCAGACCGGCGATCCCGCCCACGCTGGTGTCGTACGGGGAGCGGGGCGGACGTCGGGTCAGGTCGACCAGGCCGAAGCTCTGCTGGTCGTCGAGGTCGATCAGGTCGAACCAGGTGTCGGTGCCGACGACCGCGGGCGCGATCTCTTCCCGTCGCCTGAGGAATCGCTCGCGCGCCGGCTGGTACCTGCCGAGGGAGGCGATCCGGGCGTTGAAGGCGGAGATCTGAGCCGCGGTCCTGTCAATGCGCGACCGGACCCATTCCTCCAGCTCCGCGTCGTTGGGGTTCTCCCAGGCGGCCCGGGCGAACTCGTCGGCCGGGATGCCGAGGAAGGCCAGGATCTTCTCGTCGATCCCCGAATCGTTCCCGTACTTGTACTCCCCGAGCTTGCCGGAGAGGCTGGCCCGGGCCTTGTCGGCCATCCGTGCGGCCCCGGAGAGGCCGACCACCGTGCGTAGATGGGGGGTGCGCGGCGGCGCGACCGTCAGGTCCAGCTCGCGGAACGAGCCCCAGTCGTCCAGCTCGATCGAGGCGAAGACGGTGCGCACGTCGGTGCGGTCCGGGGCGTACCGGGCCACCCGCTCGCGCAGGAGCTGGCGGTGACGGTCGTCCTGGGGCTCGCGCTCGAGATGCTCCCGGTTGAAGGACTCGATCTCGGTCGAGGTCCGGCCGGCTTGCTCCTGGACGAGCGCGGCCAGCTCCTCGTCGCCCAGGTCGGCGGCGGCGCGGCGGAAGGCCGCCGCGTCCATCCGGATGAACTCCAGCATCTCGCGGTCGAGACCGGAGTCCTCGCCGTACTTGAACTCGCCGATCGTCTCGTCCGCGGCGGCCCGGGCCTTGTCGGCCATGCGGGCCAGGCCGACGATCCCGGCCAGGGCCGGATTGGACGGGCGGCGCGGTGGTTGTCTGGTCAGGTCCATCTGCATCCTCCTTGCTGAACACGCGGGCGCGGGATAGCGCCTTCTCGACGGGCTGCCAGTGTCGCGTCCAGGAAATAGGCTGTGTCACCGAGCGGGCCGAGGCGCCCGGCCAGCTAGGCGCGCGAACGACCTGTATCGAGGGGAGATACAGAAAGTGAACGCAACGACGCTGGCCGGGATGGATCGGCCCGCGAATGCCAAGATATTTCCCGGACGCGACACTAACCTACTCGACCCGATCCTCGGACACAAGGCAGCCGTTGACGGGAGCAGATGCGCCTCCTTACTTCGGACCCATGCCAGAACTGCCCGAGGTCGAGACCGTGCGCCGAGCCATGGACCGGCACCTGGTCGGCCGCCGCATCACCGAGGTTTCAGTGCGTCGCACGAGGCTGCGCCAGCCGCTGCCGGTCGGTCGGTTGCGGGAGCTTGCCGGACAAACCGTGGTGGCGGCCCGACGGCGGGCCAAGTACCTGCTCCTCGACCTGGACTCGGGATCGACCCTGCTGATCCACCTGGGGATGACCGGGAACCTCCTCTTCGGTCCAGGCGGCGACAAGCACGACCATCTGGTTTTCCACCTGGACCGAGGGCCTGCCCTGGTCTACCGGGACCCGCGGCGCTTCGGCCTGGTGCTGGTGCTCGAAACGGCCGAGCTGGCCGCTTCACCGCACCTGGCCGGGCTGGGCCCCGAGCCGCTGGAGCCCGGGTTCGACGCGGCCTACCTGGGGCAACAGTGCCGCGGCCGCGACCGGCCGATCAAGGCCCTGCTC
>JBAZUN010000075.1:3573-4563 GCA_041661365.1 Candidatus Latescibacterota bacterium | reverse complement strand
GTGGTCGTAGGGGTGGGGAACATCTACGCCAGCGAGTCACTCTTCCGGGCCCGCATCCGGCCGACGACCCCGGCCGGCCGCCTCGGTCCCCGTCGTCTGGAGCGGCTGGTCAACGCGGTCAGGGAGGTGCTCGAGGCGGCGATCGCCGCCGGCGGCACCACGGTGAGCGATTACCGGGGATCGGGAGAAGGGGGCGGCTTCCAGCGGGAGCTGGCGGTCTACGGCCGGGCCGGCGAGGGGTGTCTGGTCTGCGACCGGCCGGTCGAGAGCCTGGTGCTGTCGGGTCGCAACACCTACTTCTGCCGCCGCTGCCAGCGCTGAGCCGAGGCTCGTACCCGCTTACTTCGCCGGGGCCGGCTCAGGGGTGGTGATGATGTCGTCGATCAGGCCGTAGTCGCGGGCCTCGATCGCCGACATGAAGTAATCCCGGTCGGTGTCGTGCGCGATCCGCTCCAGATCCTGGCCGGTCTTCTCCGCGAGGATGCAGTTCAGCTCCTCGCGGTAGCGCAGGGTCTCTCGGGCCCGGATGTCCAGGTCGGTAGCCGTCCCGATGATCGTGCCCATGATGTGCGGCTGGTGGATCATGATCCGGGCATGGGGCCAGGCGAACCGCCGCCCCTTGGCCCCACAGGCCAGCAGCACCGCCCCCATGCTGGCCGCCATCCCCATGCAGACCGTGGAGACCGGCGCCTGGATGGCGTGGATGGCGTCGTAGATGGCCAGCCCGTCGTGGATGGTGCCGCCGGGGCTGTTGAGGTAGAGGACGATCTCGCGGCCGGGATCCTCGACGTCGAGGGAGAGGAGGCGGGTGACCACGGCCTTGGCCGAATCCTCGTTGACGTCGGTCCAGAGGAAGATCTTGCGGGCCTTGTAGAGGTTGAGCTCCAGGTTCTGTTCCTGGAGGTTCTTCAGCAGATCCTGGCGCTCGGGCTCGGGCATCGCGGGCACTCCGTCGGGCGGGCTCTCGGCTCTGTAACTAGCATTGATAGG
>JBAZUN010000075.1:0-3558 GCA_041661365.1 Candidatus Latescibacterota bacterium | reverse complement strand
CCGGCCCCTATGTGGCCGTCAATGCGACGACCTGCCGCACTCAGCCCTCCTCCGCCAGCGCCTCCTTCGGATCTGTTCCGCCGCCCCGGGTCGCGCAGCCCGTCCCAGGTGAACCACCCCGTGGCAACCGCCCCGACGACCGAACATCCCGGTCACGGCGTCTGGATCGGTCACACCGGACTCGACACACCTTGTCCGCGCCTTGGTTCCATGAGGGGGAGTTTCTACATTAAAGACCCAAGGAGACTGCCGTGAGTTTGGACGAGCTGGACTTGTCGGTGTCGATTCCCGCGGTCTTGGGGGTGGTCCTGGTCGCCACCCTGGGCAGCCGCTTCATCAGGTTGGGGGGGGCCACGGCCGGCCTGCGGGAGTACCTCAACGCGCGGGCAAGGCTGTTGGGAACCCTGATCTCCTGTCCCCACTGCCTGTGCTTCTGGCTCTCCCTGACCGGAGCCCTGGCGGTGGCCAGCACCTGGTTCCAGGGGGCGGTAATCATCCTGCTGGGATGGCGGGTCTCCTATCACCTGAATCGGATGATGGACCGGCACGGTGGCCGGTCAGACTCAGATGCCCGCCCAGCCCGTCAACCCCGCGGCGAGCGCCGGTGCCAGCAGTGCGGCAAACCCTGGCGGCGATCCTTCCTGGAGCGTCGGGCGCAGTACTTCTGTTCGCTCTCCTGTTGGTTCGAGTACCTCCGAGACACCGAGGTGGCCCGGGAGCAGGCCGAGATCGAGATCTTCCACGCCGACGGCAGACCGGTCAAGCGCGATTTGAGCCCGGCTCCGGCCCTTGAGGTGGGCGCGGCCGAAGCGCGGGCCTTGCTGGAAAGCGGTCAAGGATACGTGTACCTCGACGTGCGCTCGGCCCTGGAGTTCGAGAACGGCCACCCGGCCGGAGCCGTGAACGTGCCGCTCTATCATCACCGATCAGAGGGATGGGTGCCCAACCAGACCTTCCTGCGGGCGGTCGCGGCGCATTTGGAGCGGGATACCCGGATCCTGATCGGATGCGAAACCGGTGTCCGTGCCGGATTGGCCGCCAGCGGACTCCTGGCCGCCGGGTACGCCAGCGTGACGCCGGTACGCGGAGGATACTCGGGAGTGCGTGACCTGCTGGGCCGGACCGTGGCACCCGGCTGGCGTCAACTCGGTCTGCCGGTCGAGCAGGGCCCGGCGCCCGACCCGCCGGCACGCACCGCGCCGGCAACCCCGTGAGAGGAGAGAGACGGAGATGGCCTACCACGAACACCAGCAGCACGGCGTCCGCGAGGTCGGCTGCGCGGTCGTCACCGTCAGCGACACCCGGGACGAGGCCACCGACGGCAGCGGCCAGCTCATGCGAAGCCTGCTCCAGGAGGCCGGGCACCGGGTGGTCCACTACCGCATCGTCAAGGACTCTCCCCTGCAGATCAAGGGGGAGCTGGCCACCCTGGGCGAGACCGCCGGCTGCCAGGCGCTCCTGTTCAACGGCGGTACCGGGATCGCTCCCCGGGACACCACCTACGACACCATCGAGAAGATGCTGGACAAGCGGCTCGACGGGTTCGGGGAGCTGTTCCGCTACCTGAGCTACCAGGAGATCGGCTCGGGCGCCATGATGTCGCGGGCCGTGGCCGGGACCTATCGCGGTCGCATCGTCTTCTCGGTTCCAGGCGCCCCCGAGGCGGTGCGGCTGGCCATGGAGAAGCTCATCCTGCCCGAGCTGGGCCATCTGGTCTGGACCGTCACCCCACGGGTATAGTGCCTACTTGCAGAAATCGGCTGCATTCGGGCGCCGATTCATCCCGGGCCGCGGCGTTGGCCTTCCTCTGCGGATCTCCCCTCGATCCGCCCTCGGTCGGCCGCCTGGCGGCCCGGGGGCCTCGACGCCCTCGGTGCTGACGCGGACTTCTGCAAGTAGGCACTAGCCCCCGACGCCGAGCCGAGAGGACGCCGAGCCGTGGTGTCCATCCCTTCAGTCCTGATCCTGGCGCGGCCGCTGAACTGCCTGATCACCGGCCTCTCCGTGGTCGTCGGCGCGCTGACCGCTGGGATCCCGCCGTCGTCCCAGCGGCTGTTCCTGGCGGCCCTGGCCGCGGCCCTGGTGACCGGGGCCGGGAACGCCCTCAACGACGTCCTCGACCTGGAGATCGACCGGGTCAACCGGCCCGGCCGGCCCCTCCCCGCCGGAGGCCTGAGCCCGCGACAGGCCGTCCTGGCCGCCGTGGTCCTGGCCGTGACCGGGATGCTGGCCGCGGCCGCCGTCTCCCCGGTCCACCTCGGCATCACCGCCCTGGTATTGGCGGGACTGGCGGCGTACAGCCTGCGGCTCAAGGGCACGGTGTTGTGGGGGAACCTGCTGGTTGCCCTGCTCGGGGCCGTGGCCTTCCCGTACGGAGCCCTGACCACCGGGACGCTGGGGCGCGCCTGGATCCCTGCCGGCTTCGCCTTTCTCTTCCACCTCGGCCGCGAGATCGTCAAGGATATCGAAGACATCGCCGGCGACCGGGCCGGCCACGCCCGTACCCTTCCCCTGGTCCACGGTCCCCGTCGTGCCGCCGGCGTGGCCGTGGCCGTCTTCGCCCTGCTAGTCCCCTTCACCTGGGTCCCCTGGCTTACCGGGGCGTACGGTCTCCGCTACCTCGCGGCGGTCCTGGCGGTCGACCTCCTCCTCGTCTGGACCACCCTCTGCCTGATCCGTCGGCCGACCGGGCTGCCGGACGGCCGGTTGGGCCGGCTCCTCAAGAGCGGGATGCTGGTCGGACTGCTGGCCATCGTGCTGGGTGAGCTGAATCGCTGAACCGGTGGCGGCTGCTTACGCCGCGCCTCCCCGTGCCAGACGGCTGTGGTGCCGGCTGTAGGTGAAGTAGATGACCAGGCCAAGGGCCATCCAGATGACCAGCCGCAGCCAGGTATCCCCCGGCAGGGAGACCATCTGGGCCAGGCAAGTGACGGCCCCGAGGATCGGCACCAGCGGCACCCAGGGGGTGCGGAAGGGGCGTGCCGCCTCGGGCATGGTTCGTCGCAGCACGATGATCCCGATGCAGACGATGGTGAAGGCCAGCAGGGTGCCGATCGAGACCAGCTCGCCGAGCAGGCCGATCGGCAGGAGTCCGGCGAAAAACGCGGCCACCAGCCCGGTGAGGATGGTGGTGACATACGGTGTGCGGAAGCGCGGGTGCACCCGCGAAAACGCCGCCGGCAGCAGGCCGTCGTTGGCCATGGTGAAGAAGATCCGCGGCTGCCCCATGAGCATGACCAGGATGACCGAGCTCAACCCGGCGATGGCCGCGATCTCGACGATGAAGCGGAGCGCCACCGGGGCCCCGGCGTGCTGCAGGGCCACTACCACCGGGGCGTCGACCTTCAGCTCGGTGTACTTCATCATCCCGGTGAGAACCAGCGAGAGGGCGATGAAGATCACCGTACAGATCCCCAGCGAGCCGAGGATGCCGATCGGCATGTCGCGCCGGGGGTTCCTCGACTCCTGGGCCGCGGTGGAGACCGCGTCGAAGCCGATATAGGCGAAGAAGACCGTGGCCGCTCCCACCTGCACGCCTTTCCAGCCGCCGGGCATGAA
>JBAZUN010000074.1:0-18166 GCA_041661365.1 Candidatus Latescibacterota bacterium | reverse complement strand
CTCCTACGAGGACGAGTTCGTCGAGCTGCTCAACACCGGCGCTGACATTGTCCCCCTCGCCGGCTGGAAGTTGGGCGACGACGACACCCTGCCAACAACCTGGTTTACCTTCCCCGACTCGGCCCGGCTCCTGCCCGGGCAACGGCTCCTCCTCTTCGGCGGCGGTATACCCACCTCCCTGCCGGTTCCGGCGTACACCGACGACGGCCGGATCGGCAACGGCCTGAGCAATGCCGGCGACACCGTCGTCCTCCTCGACGCCCGGGGAGATACCGTCGACTGGCTGGCCGGCATCGACTGGTCCACGGCCCAGTCCCAGGCCCGCTCCCCCTCGGGCACCGGCCCCTTCCAACCGCACACCTCGTTGACCGGCGGCCTGCCCTGCTCTCCCGGCCTCGCGCCGGGAGAGACCAGCACCGCGTCATCGGACACGGCAGCCTCGTCCGTGGACAGCAGCACCACCTCGACCTCCGGAGACAGTACCGCAGCGCCCTCCGACACCACGACCGTACCACCGACCGCCGCTGCAGACAGCACGACCGCACCTCCCGACACGACGACCACGCCGCCGTCCTTCCCCGCGGACAGCACGGGCACGACGCCTGCCGACACGACCACCGTGGCTCCCGGAGACAGTGCAGGTACCCCTCCGGATTCGACCGCGACACCGGTAGACAGCACCGCGGCCTCACCCGACAGCACCACCGGCCCCGGCCAGCAACCGGCCTCGTATCAGGTCGTCATCGACGAGATCCTGGCCGACCCGCCGGCCGGACCCGCCGGCGACACCAACCGCGACGGCACCCGCACCTCCTACGAGGACGAGTTCGTCGAGCTGCTCAACACCGGCGCTGACATTGTCCCCCTCGCCGGCTGGCGACTGGGTGACGACGACACCCTGCCAACAACCTGGTTTGTCTTCCCCGACTCGGCCCGGCTCCTGCCCGGGCAACGGCTCCTCCTCTTCGGCGGCGGTATACCCACCTCCCTGCCGGTTCCGGCGTACACCGACGACGGCCGGATCAGCAACGGCCTGAGCAATGCCGGCGACACCGTTGTCCTCCTCGACGCCCGGGGTGATACCGTCGACTGGGTGGTCGGCACCGACTGGTCCGCGGCCCAGTCCCAGGCCCGCTCCCCCTCGGGCACCGGCCCCTTCCAATCGCACACCTCGTTGACCGGCGGCCTGCCCTGCTCTCCCGGCCTCGCCCCCGAGGAGGCCGGCGCGGCGACGACGACTCAGGATACCGTGGCCTCGTCCGCGGGGAATACCGGGACCGGCACAGACACCCCCACGGATACGACGGCCACGGCGCTCGGTGACGGCGCGACAGCGTCTCCTGACACGGCGGCCAAGCCCTCGATCGAGGGAACCGTCCCCTCTTCCGCGTCCCCGGCAGCAGGGGTATCCGGACCGCGCCGCGGAGACCTGCGGCTGATGATCACCGAGATCCTGGCCGATCCACCGGCCGGGCCGGCCGGCGACGCGAACGGCGACGGGGTGACCGACGCCAACCAGGACGAGTTCGTCGAGCTGCTCAACCTGGGGCCGGGCGCCGACCTGTCCGGGTGCAGGCTCTCGGACGACGATACCCGGAATGCCGATCAGTTCCGTTTCCCGCCGGGCACCTGGCTCGGGCCTGGCGAATACCTGGTGCTCTTCGGCGGCGGCAGTCCGACCGGGATCCCCGGACGGTGCTTCGCCGACGACGGACGGCTCGGCAACGGGCTGACCAACTCCGGGGATCAGCTTCTCCTGCTCGGTCCCGACCAGGGCGATACCCTGCTGGCGCTCGTCTTCACCTCGCCGTCCAGCCTCGACCGAGCCCTGGTCCGAAGCGAGTCGGGGATCTTCGAGCCGCACGACCAGCTTCCCGGCATCGGGTCGTTCTCCCCCGGCCGCCCGCGCTCGTGCTACACCTCCTTCCTGCTGGACCCGCTGTCCCTCCGTCTGGGTCAACCGGCGGGTGAGCTCCTCCTGTGGGGGAAGGTGGCCGACCGCTGGGAGCGGGTACCGTCCGCGCGGGTCGAGTGGCGGACCCGGGACCCGGCCCTGGTGGCGTTCACCCGCGATCTTCGGGTTCAGCCCGCGGCCGTCGGCCGCACCGTGGTCCAGGCCTGGGCCGGCGGCCGGATGATCGCCGAGGCCGGGGTCGAGGTCGGACCTGCCCTCCCTCCGCCGAACGCCCCGCCCAGGATCGCCTCGGTGCCGGACAGCAACGTCTGGGCCGGGGGATGGTACCGGTACCAACTGCGGGCGATCGACCCGGAAAAGGGAAGCCTCGCCTTCCACCTGGTCGAAGGCCCGGAGTGGCTCAGCGTCGACCGCCTTGCCGGACTGATCCAGGGGCGGGCACCCGCCGACGGACCCGCAACCCAGGAGGTGCGGCTGGCCGTCAGCGACAGCGGCGGCGGGACGACCTGCCAGGAATACCGGCTGCAGGTTCTACCGTGTCCCGTGCTCCGCATCGGCGAGATCCTTCCGGACCCGCCCCCCGGCGATGCCGGCGACGCCAACGGGGACGGCACCCGGGCAACCTACGCCGACGAGTTCGTCGAGCTGTGGAACGACGGGCTCACGCCGGTGGAGGTGGATGGTTGGCGGCTCAGCGACGGCGACGTCGGCGAATCGTCCCAGTTCCGCTTCCCGGCAGGGACGGCGATCCCCCCCGGCCAGTGCACGGTGGTCTTCGGCGGCGGCGATGACGGCATCGGTGGTCCGCTGCGCTTCACCGACGACGGGCGGCTGGGCGACGGCCTCGGCAACCTGACCGACGAACTGCTGCTCATCGATCCCGACGGGCCCGACACCCTGGCCCGCGCCGCGTACGTCCTGGGCCGTTCGCCGCGTCAATCCCTGGTGTGGGAGCGGGGGGACACCCTGCCGGCCCTCCATCGTCAGTGGCCGGTCCGCGCCTGGTTCTCTCCCGGTGCCCGGCAAGCCGCGATCGAGCGCCTGGCCCTCTGGCCGTCGCAGGTCCTGATGGTGACCGGACAGGAGCTCTCCCTGCGGGTCACGGCGCACTGCACCGACGGCAGCGCCGCGATCCTCGACACCCTTCCCCACTGGGAGATCGGCGATCCAGGGATCGTGCGGGTCGCCGGATACGGTCAGGTCACGGCCCTCGATTCAGGACGCACCGGAGTGGTGGCCCGAATCGCCGATCTGTCCACGTCCCCCTGCTCGGTCCGGGTCCGCCTGCCGTTGGCCAGCGGTCTACGCTTCTCGCCGTCGTGGGAGGCGTCCTCGGCGGGATCGGGCCGCGAGCTCCTCTTCACCGTGCAGGCCGAGGCCCTGGAATCGCTCTCCCTGCGCTGGCAGGCCAATGGCACCGTCCTGGAGACCCGTCAGCCCCAGGTGAAGCGGTCCGTACCCGAGGCGGCCCCCGAGACCCTGCAGGTCACCGTCTGCCGCGGCCGGGAGTGCGTCGACCGGCGCTGGGTGATCCGGCCCAACCTCCCGCCCGAGGTCGCCCCGCTCTGCGACACCGCGGCGGTGGTCGGCACGCCGTTCCGCGCCTTGCTCAACGGCATCGATGCGGACGGCGACGCCCTGCTCTGGATGCTGGACGAGGGCCCCCCGGGAATGGTGCTGGACCCCCGGTCGGCCACCCTTCGCTGGACCGCGGCCGACACCGGATCCTACCCGGTGCGGGTGCGGGCCACGGACGGGTACCACGAGACCGTGCTCCTCGCCGCGATCCACGTGCGGGCCGCGGCAGGTTCCGGCGAGGTCGAGGCCCGTGTCTGGCCGAATCCGTTCAACTCCTCGACGACGATCGACTTCGCGGTCAGCGGCGACGGGCCGGTGCCGGTCTCCCTGGCCGTGTACGACGCGACCGGCCGACTCACCCGAGTCCTGCTGACGGGACCGTTCGCTCCGGGGCGCCACCAGGCCCGCTGGGACGGGTGCGACCAGGCCGGGCACCGGGTGGCCACCGGCGTGTACCTGTTCAGACTGCGGCGGGGGGAGGAGCGTGTCCGCAGCGGCAAACTGGTGCTGCTGCGCTGAATGGTCGGTGGGTGCGGCGGTCCGGCAGCCGGTTGTCGGCCGGGCGGGGCCGCCCTATCTTCCCCGCGTCTTTTCGCACGCGAGCCCACCCCACGAAAGGCCGGAGCAGACCATGGACAACGAGCTATACGTCAGCCGCCCATTCACCGCGCCCGGCGGTTTCACGCCGGGAATCGAAGGCCCGGCCTGCGACCGGGACGGCAATCTCTACGCGGTGAACTACGCCCGCGAGGGGACGATCGGGAAGGTGACCCCGGACGGCCAGTGCAGCGTCTTCGTCGAGCTCCCCGAGGGGAGCGTGGCCAACGGCATCCGCTTCCACGGCCAGGGGTTCATGCTGGCGGCGGACTACACCGGACACAACCTCCTCCGGATCGACCTGGACACGCGCCGGGTCAGCGTCTGGGCCCACGAGGACCGGCTGAACCAGCCCAACGACATCGCCATCGGCGCCAACGACCTGGTCTACGCCTCGGACCCCAACTGGAACGACTCGACCGGTCAGATCTGGCGCGTGGGACCAGACCGGACCTTCGTGCTGCTCGAAGCCGGCATGGGCACCACCAACGGGATCGAGGTCGACCCGGAGGAGCGTCTCCTCTACGTCAATCAGACGGTCCAGCGCGACGTCTGGGTCTTCGACCTGTCGGCTGACGGCGCGACCCGCAACAAGCGCCTCCTCATCCAGTTCCCGGATCACGGGATGGACGGCATGCGCTGCGACGTCGACGGGAATCTCTACATCACGCGGTGGGGGAAGGGGACCGTGGCCAAGGTCTCGCCGGCCGGGAAGGTACTGCTGGAGGTGACCCTGGGCGGGGAGAAGCCGAGCAACATCGCCTTCGGCGGACCGGACGGGTGCACCTGCTACGTCACCCTGCAGGACCGCGGCAACGTGGAGTCCTTCCGCGTCGAGCGTCCGGGCCGCGCCTGGCAGCTCTTCCGCCGCAACGCGTAGTCTCCCGGCAGCGGCGCGGGCTCGGGAGCCTGTCCGAGTATTCGCTTTGCTGGCGAGGCCGAGCGATTGCGGCCGAGGGCAAGGCGCGCGAATGAGGCGCATTCACCACGCAATGCGCCGATTGAGCGGAACGCAGCCATCGGACGCAAGGGCCGGCCGCAGCCCGAATGGGATACTCGGACAGGCTCCTTAGGACGGATCGCCGCGCAGGCGGCTGATCTGGTCCCGGACCCGCGCCGCTTCCTCGTACGCCTCCTCGACGATGAGGCGGTTCAGCCTGGCCTCGAGACGCTCCAGCTCCGAGGCCGGGGGCTCCACGGCCTCAGCAGCGGCGGACGGCTCTATCGCAACCGCCTTGCCGGCGATCGCGGGACGGTCCCCGGCGCACTCCTTGTCCTCCCCGTCTTCCTCCTCCTGCTCCTCCTCAGACTGGTCCACCTCGAGCAGTTTACCGGCGTCGGTCATGACCTGCGGACTGAGGAAGATCGGCACGCCCATCAGGGTGGCCACGATCATGCCGTCGCTGGGCCGGCAGTCCAGGCAGAAAGCCTCCTCCTGGGACTGGATCAGCAGGTAGGCGTGGAAGACCTCTTCCTTGAGGGAGTGGATGACCAGCTTGTGCACCCGGGTCTTCATCTTCTCCAGCAGGTTCTGGAGGAGATGATGCGGCAGGGGACGCGGCAGGGGGATGTGGCGCAGGGCCATGACCAGGGCCTGGCCCTCGAACGGACCGATGTTGATCGGCACTACCCGGTTCTCTTCCCCCTTGAGGACGACCAGGAAGTTCTGCGGCACCCCCACCCCCTGCTGCCCCTCGGAGTAGGGATAGACGTTGAGGATCCTGACCGCGATGAGCTGTTCCCTCTCGGAGGGCATCGGCGTTCCCCGGCGGCGAAGAGCGCCGCGCGGCTGCCTGCCGGGCGGCGGCGCATCGTTGAGTAATATACCGGGGGAGGAGAGGTAATCAAGACCGGGACCGCGAGGCGATCACAGCAGGCCGCGCTCCTTCAGACTGAGGAAGTCGACCGGACCGACGATCAGGTGATCGAGGATCTCGATCCCCATGATCTCGCCGGCCTGCACCAGGCGGCGGGTCAGGTCGAGGTCGTCCTTGCTGGGGGTGACGTCGCCGGAGGGGTGATTGTGGGCCAGCACGACGCTGGCGGCAGCGCCCTGCACCGCGGCCTGAAAGACCTCGCGCGGATGGACGATCGACGCCGACAGGCTGCCGATCGAGACCACCTCCTTGTGGATCACCTGGTTCCGGGCGTTGAGGTAGAGGCAGACGAAGAACTCGCGGCGCTGGTCGCGGATGTCAGTCAGGAAGGGCATGGCGTCCGCCGGGCAGGAGACCACCGGCCGCGCACTCGCTCCCTTGTCCAGGACCCGACGGGCCAGCTCGAAGGCCGCGACCAGGACGCCGGCCCTGGCCGCGCCGATGCCGCGCAGGCGGCCCAGGTCTTCCACCCCCAGCCCCACCAGGGTTTCACGCGGGTGGGCCGCCAGCAGATCGCGGGCCAGCTCGAGCACGTTCCGCCCCCGGTACCCGGTGCCCAGGATCACGGCGAGCAGCTCGTGGTCGCGCAGGGCCTCGGGACCGTGCCGCGCCAGACGCTCCCGGGGCATCTCCGCGGCGCAGATCCCGGAGATCGGTGAAGGCCGCGCCTCGCGCGCCACCGTCGGTACCATGGCCCTGCAGGTCATACCACCTCCCCGCTCCAGCATCGTGTGTCGAGGATCGCCCATCCCTGTCACCCGCGGGGAACGGCGCCTCCGCGGTCGCGGAGGGTGTCCGGATATCCCCGATGGCCGACCGCCGCGGGAGATCGTCGGCCGTCACCGGAGGACCGCATCGGCCGATCGGCTCATTCGAGAAGATTAGCACGTTCCATGCCAGGACTCCCCTCCCTTGCCGCGACGCGGGGCGGCGGCGATATTCGTCACCCCGATGGACGAGCTTCCCGAGAAAACTCCGGCACCCGTAGAATCCGGCTTCCGCGCCGAGATGCCGTTCCTCGAACACCTCGAGGAGCTACGCTGGCGGATCCTTAAATCGCTGGCGGCCGTCCTCGTGGGCGCGGGGATCTGCCTGTTCTTCTCGACCGAGCTGCTGCAGGTTCTGACCCGCCCGTACGAGCAGGCCGTGCTCGCCGTCGAGTCCGGACGATCCACCGACCTGGTCGAGATGGCCGCCGCGATGGTGCGGGAGTGGATCGGTCAGCCGCCACCTGCCAGCGCGCCTTCGGACACCACTGCATCGCCGGCCCCTGCCCCTGCTTCGGTGCCCACAAGCCGTCGGCTGCAGGCCCTGAAACCGATGACCTACTTCATCCTCAGCCTGCAGATCGGCCTTTGGGGGGGAGTGGCGCTGGCGCTGCCCGTGGTGCTCTACCAGCTCTGGCGCTTCGTGGCCCCGGGGCTACTGACCCGGGAGCGCCGCCTGGTCTTTCCCGTGATCGGGCTCAGCGTGGCCTGCTTCGCCCTGGGCGCCTTCGTGGCCTACGCGATGGTGTTGCCGCTGGGGCTGCGGTTCTTCCTCTCCCTGGAGCCACCCCAAATGACCTCGCAGTGGGCGGTGGACGAGTACATCAGCTTCGTCCTCTACCTGGTCATGGGGTTCGGGATCGTCTTCGAGCTGCCCGTGGTGGCGCTCTTCCTGGCCCGCCTCGGTCTGATCAACGCCGGGCACCTGCGCCGGGTCAGGCGGTACGCCATCGTGGTCATCTTCGTGGTGGCGGCGATCCTCACCCCACCCGACCCACTCTCCCAGATGATGATGGCGATCCCGCTGCTCTTCCTCTACGAGGTCAGCATCTGGATCTGCGCGGTGGCGGCACCCCGCCGTCGCCGGGACAAGTCGCCGACCGGCTGAACGGTCGCGACCGCTCAGAACCGGCGACCGAGCCCGGCCCAGGTCCGGAGGTGGCTCAGGTCGATCAGGTCTTCCCAGCGCCCCACCCGCTGGTACCCCCCCTCGACGGAGAGCCGCCAGGGGCCGGCCAGCTCCAGCCCGAGGAGCAGGTTCCCCCCGGCGCGGATGGCCGAATCGTCCTGCTGGCCGGGAACCGTCCGGCTGAGGTGGTGCAGACCGGTACCGGCGGCCACGTAGGGCCGAACCCGGCCGCTCGTGCGGAGCAGGAGCTGCAGGTCGGCCTCCACCCCGAGTTGAGTGACCTCACCACCGGCCGCCAGCCGATAGGTCAGGGCCGCGCGCCAGCGGGGGGTGAGACCGGCTCCCAGGCGGAGTGCGGCGCTCGCCGCAACGCCCCGTCGCGCCGCCTTCAGCCGGCCCCGCGGGTCCCACTCCAGACCGGCCCGGCGACCCCAGTCACCACCGGCCAGGAGCTGCACGAAGCGGGAACGCCGGGAAGGGTCAGGGGGAGGAACAAGGACAGCCGGAGAAGGGGTGGCCGGGAGTTCCGGGTGGGGCAGGAGATCCCACACCGCACGGGGGATCGCCTGCTGGAGTGGCTCGATCTGCCGACCGGATTCGGTAAAGACGACCTCGGCGATGGCGTACGCCGGGAGGACCCGCACCGCCCGGACCTCAGCCACCACCCCCGGCACGGCCCCCTGCGGGACCAGCACCACGAAGGTGTCCCCTTCCTTTACCCCGTGACGGGTGCCGGCGTCGAGATAGACCAGGGCCCCGGAGACCCGCAGCACGTGGAACTCCTCGTCGGCCGTCCCTGCCGCGTCGGCGATGACCACCAAGACCAGCCCGAGGGCCAGGGTCCGCAGGAGGCGCGCCGCGGTCAACGCTCGTCCTCTTCCTCGTCGTCCAGGTAACCGCGCTCGAGTTCCTCGAACTCGCTGGCCAGGGCGTTCTCGCGCCGGCGCATAAGGTAGAAGAGCACGCCGGCCAACGCGGCGATGAGCCCCAGGCTGCCGGCCTGGACATAGGGTGAGTTCAGCGCGGAAAGGTCGAAACCGCTTTCCTCGGAAGCCGTGGGAACCGGCGGAGGCATCACCGAAGCGGCCGGCTCGTCCGGGATCTCCGGCGTCTCGGCGGGGAGCTGCTCGGCCCCGCTGTCCGGGGCGCTGGGGACCGGTGCCACGTCGACGGGCGTTGAAGCCGGAGCAGGCTCGGGGGCAGGCTCGGACAGGGGAGGGGTTGCGGCAGCGGCGAGCGGCGCCTCGACCAGGCGCAGGGAGTCCCTTTCGACCTCGATCACCAGGGTCCGGCCGGCCACCCGCAGTTGCACGTCGGTGTCCGGGCTGTAGCGGATGGTCAGCTCCTTGGCCTCGCCGGCCGGGAACTCACCGCGGACCACCGTGTTCAGGCGGTCCCGATCCTCGCCCTGCCGGGTCTCCAGCCCTGCCAGACGCCGGTCCAGGGTGCGCAGGTAGGACTTCATCGAGGTGAGCTCGTCCCAGACCTCCTGACTCAGATCGCTGGAACGCGCCGCGCTCTGCTGGTCGGCCCGGTAGTCGCGCAGGGTCCGCTCGAGGTCGTCGACCCGCTCGATCACCCGGTCGACCCGATCCGAGGCCGGGGTTTGAGGCACCGGGATCGGCTGGGCCGCCGCAACAGCGGGTGCCGCGACCGGGAGCCGGCGCTGGTACTCGGCCAGGTCGCCGATCCGGGGCGCGGTGTAGGCCTTGACCAGATGACCGCGAGCCTGCCGCTCCTCGACCCGATCGAGTTGGACCAACCCCACCGGCTCCTGCGGTACCCCCAACACCTCGCCGGTGAGTGGATGGATGATCGGCGCCGCCTGCCGCAGCAGGGTCACCGGAGCGTCCTCGGCCAAGCCGTCGGCCCGGCCCACGGAAAGGAGCACGACGGTCGTGCCGCCCCCCTCGGTCACCTCGACCACCCGGCCGCTGGCCGTCTCGGCGACGGCGGTCCCGGCCCCAAGGGCCAGCACCAGCCAGGCGAGCCACCACCACCCACCCAGGAGCGCGACGGAGAATCCTCCCCGACCTGCAGTCGGCCGGTCCAGTCGGTTTCGCTGGTCGCCGGTCCCCACATCCCGGCCACTCTCTTGAAAGCAGGTTCTCCTCCAGGCTCCCAACATCTCAGACCTGCTTGCTCCACCGGTGGACATCAGCGCCCGAAACCAGGGACTCACAGCGGTCCGGGTCCATAGGCCTTCAGCGTCACCGCGAGCCCCGCTCCCCCCTCGCGCGGCCAGGGCTCGCGGCAGACCAGCCCGATCCCGCGGGCGTAGTACGAGGCGTAGGCCGCGCTCTCGGCGTCCTCGACGCGGCGGAACCGCGTGATCACTTGAACGCAGGCCGGGTACCGGCGCCCCTCGACCACCACCGCGGTGTCCCGCGCGGCAACGATCTTCTCGATGTGCAGGCCGCGACTGACGTAGGGATAGGACTGGGTGAGGGTGACCAGGGTATCCACCGGCACCACGTTCAGCCCGCCCTCGGGGCCGATCTCGCAGACCATCCCGTCCCGGCGGAAGGCCATCCCCCCGTCGGCGAAGAAGTAGAGGTCGCGGTCCTGACCGTTCTCCCGTCGCACGATCCGCCGCTCCACCTCGGTGACCATGCCGGTGGCCGAGTCACGGCTGACGTAGACCCAGTACCGGCCCACCTCCAGCGGATAGTACGAGGCGAGCGGCACCGGTGGGGCCGGCGCCGGCGGCGGCTCGACCGCGGTTCGTCCCGGTACCGGGACCAGACCGCTGGACCAGGCCAGACCCGCGGCTGCCACCAGCAGACAGACCAGGCCGACCACCCCGAGCAGCCGCGCGGCAGTCCCGGATCGCCTTCTTTCCCTCTGTGATTTTCGCCTCTTCACTCGCTTCCCACCTGCCCGCTGACCGGGCGCATCCATAATATCGGCCTCCCCCGGGGTTCCTGCAGATTCCCCAAGTCCGCTCCCTCCGCCTCCCCCGCGTTGGGCTGCCTCCCCTTTTTCCCTATATTTCCTCCCCGCTGCTCCGGGCCGCAACCGGCCCTGACCCGCAATCTCGCTTACCCCGCTCCCATCAGCCAGGAGTATCGGCTATGACTCAGAAACGCACGCGCATCGGCCTGATCGGGTACGGTCAGATCGGCAGAGCCGTCCACCAGATGATCCGGCAGAACCCGGACAGCGGCATGGAGGTAGTCTTCATCCACGACCAGGCCGCCGGGGCCCTGGACGGCGTCGCGGGGGAGCTGATCCTCCGCGACCTGGCCGACTTCGAGCGCAGCCGGCCCGACCTGGTGGTGGAGATGGCCCACCCGGACGTCACCCGCAAGTGGGGCCGGACCATCCTGGAGAAAACCAACTACATGTTCGTCTCGGTGACGGCCCTGGCCGACCGCGAGGTGGAGCAGATGATCGAGGAGACCACCCGCAAGCACGGCACGCGTGCCTTCGTCCCCCACGGCGGCGTGATCGGCATGGACGCCCTGCGCGAGAACCGCGAGGTCTGGCAATCGGTCGACGTGGTGATGAAGAAGTCCCCCAAGAACGTGGACTGCGGCCGGGCCGGGGTAGATCCCGACCAGATCAAGGAAGAGACCGTGCTCTACGACGGGCCGACCCGCGGGATCTGCCCGATCTTCCCGCGCAACGTCAACACCCACGCGGCCATCGCCTACGCCGGGATCGGCTTCGACCGGACCCACTCCCTGCTGGTGGTGAACCCGGCCTGGAACACGGCCGTGGTCAGCATCCACGCCCAGGGCGGCGGGATCGAGATGAAGATCGAGCGGATCGAGGGGATCACCGGGGTCACCGGCGCCAGCACCCCGGCCTCGATCTACAACAGCGTCCAGACCATCGGCTCGACCGGCCCGGGAATCCACCTGCGGTGAGCCGTCGAGTCTGGCCGGGTGCCACCGTCGAGGGAGGCCGGCAGCGACCTCCCTCGCTTCGCATCCAATCCACCGTCACCACCGTCATCGAACCGAGGGAAGACAAGACCGCATGAAGCCGTTCGCTCGCATCCCCGCCCAGATCCCGCGCTCCGGGATCCGCGAGGTGATGGACCTGGCCTGGAAGGTCGAGAAGGAAGGCCCGGTCATCCACCTCGAGGTCGGCCAGCCCGATTTCCCCACCCCCGAGCACGTGATCGAGGCCGCCTGCCGGTACCTGCACGAGGGACACACCAAGTACGTGCCCAACGCCGGCATGGGTCCGTTGCGCGCCGCGGTGGCCCGCCGCTTCGAGCGCGAGTACGGCGTGCCGACCACCCCCGAGCAGATCCTGGTGACCCCGGGCGCGGTGATGAGCGTGGCCAGCGCCTTCCTCGCCCTGCTGGAGCCGGGCGAGGAGGTGGTGCGCCCCGATCCGGGATGGCCCAACTACACCATGGCCGTAGCCCTGACCCACGGCCAGGCGGTCTACTACCCGCTGCGGCCCGAGCGCCGCTTCCTGCCCGACCTCGACGAGCTGGAAGGGCTGATCTCGCCGCGGACCAAGATCCTCCTCCTCTGCACGCCGTCCAACCCCACGGGACAGGTCAACGACGCGGCGACGATGAAGCGGTTGATGGCCCTGGCGCGGAAGCACGACCTGTGGGTGCTGTCGGACGAGATCTACGGGGACATCGTCTTCGAGGAGGACCACGCCAGCGCCCTCCCCTTTGACGAGGACGGCCGCGCCCTGATCGTCAGCGGGATGTCGAAGAGCTACGCCATGACCGGGTTCCGGGTCGGCTTCACCCGAGCCCGGGCCGACTACATCGAGCTGGCCGCCAAGCTGCAGGAGCCGTTCGTCTCCTGCGGCTCGGGGTTCTCGCAACTGGCCGCGGTGGAGGCGCTCGAAGGGCCGCAGGACTGCGTGGTCGAGATGCGCGAGGCCTACCACCGCCGGCGCGACGTGGCCCTGGAGGTGCTGCGGGCGCACGACCTGTATCAGTATTCGCCCGGCGGCGCCTTCTACCTGCTCATCGACATCTCAGCCACCGGCATGGACTCGCGCGAGTTCACCTTTGAGCTCCTCCGCGGCCGGCGGGTGGCCGTGGCCCCGGGGAGCACCTTCGGCAAGGTGTCGGAGCGCCACGTGCGGATCTCGATCGCCTCCTCCGAGGAGAGCATCCGCGAGGGGGTGACGCGGATCTGCGAGCTGATCCGGGAGAAGGCGCGGCGATAACGGGAGGTGGCAGCGACAAACACGGGGGTCCGGGATCCTTCTCGGGCCCCTTTTTATCAGGCGGAGGCCGTGGCGACCAGGTAGGTGCAGGAACCGCTGGCCGCCGGCTCCACCCCGAAGCCGCGGGAGGCCGGGATCAGCACCGTGTCGCCGGCACGGACCCGGCATTCCTCGCGACCAGCGCTCAGGCGGGCCTGTCCGTCCACCACGGTCACGCCCTGGAACGATTCCTGGGCCGCGTGCCCGCGACCCTCGGCTCCCGGCGCGTGGAAGACCAGGCGGAAGTAGGGACACTCCACCAGGACCGCCTCGCCCCGGGCCGCGCCGGGGTATTCGCGCCAGGAGCGGGGCGCGACGGCCTCGCCGGCAAAGTCGATCACGGCCAGGGCCTGGTCGAGGTGCAGCTCGCGCGGCCTGCCGTCGAGGCCGAGCCGCCCGTAGTCGTGGACGCGGAAGGTCAGGTCGCTGGACTGCTGCACCTCGTACACGACCACCCCGCTGCACAGGGCGTGGACCACGCCGGCGGGGAGGAAGACCACGTCCCCGGCCTGCACCGGGTGGAACTGCACCAGCTCCATCACCCGGCCCTGGCGGATCCCCGCCTCGAACCTTTCCCGATCCACCCCCGGACGCAGCCCGCAGGCCACCCGCCCGCCCTCGGCGTGGAGCACGAACCAGGCCTCGGTCTTGCCGCGGTCGGGCAGGCCCTGCTCGCGGGCGTGGCGGTCGTCGGGGTGGACCTGGATCGACAGATCCTGCCGGGCGTCGAGGAGCTTGACCAGCAGGGGGAAGCGGCCTTCGGCGTCAGACCAGACGCGGCGGCCGACCAGCTCCTCGCGGTATTCCGCCAGCAGCGCGCCCAGATCGCGTCCCTCGAGGGGGCCGGAGGCGACGACGCTCTCCCGGCCGGGGTACCCCGAGAGCTCAAACGACTCGCCGATCGGCCGGTCCGCGGGAAGGCGCTTGCGGTAGAGCTCGTGCAGCCGCCGGCCACCCCACACCATCTCGCGCAGGTGCGGCCGCATCGGCAGCAGGTCGGGGAGGCGGATCATCGGTTCGGGTGCGGCGGGTCTACTCGCCCAGCCCGGTGGCCCGGGCGTCGGCGGCCTTGCTCTCGGCCACCCGGTCCTGGCGCGCGTAGATCAGGCTCAACTGGCGCCAGACTTGGCCGTTCTCCGGGGTTTCGGTCGACAGTTGCTCGAGCAGACCCAGGGCGTGACCGTCGTCCTCCAGGCGCAGGTAGGACATCGCCAGGTTGAAGCGAGCGTCGGTGTCGGCCGGGGCCAGCTCCGCGGCCCGGGCATAGGCGTCGCGCGCGCCCTCGTACTGGTTCTGGTTCCAGAGGAAGTTCCCCAGGCCGTAGTGGGCCATGGCCGCGTCCGGGGCCAGCTCCACGGCCCGGCGGAAGGCGGCACCGGCGGCCTCGCGCTGGCCGAGCCGCTCGCGGGCGATCCCCAGGTTCACCTGGGCGCGGTAATCGTCCGGGGCCAATCCGGTCAGGCGCTCGAGGGCGTGTACCGCCTCGGCGAACCGCTTCTCCTGGATGCAGAGCGATCCCAGGTTGGACAGGACCGCGGTGTCGGCCGGGGCCAGGGCCTGCAACCGCTGGTACGAGGCGATGGCACCGGTGAGGTCGTTGAGCCGGTACTGGGCAAAGGCCAGATTCCGCCAGGACTGCGCCGCGGTGGAATCGATCGCCACGGCGCGCTCGAAGGCCTGACGGGCCGCGGCCAGGTCGGGTTCGGCCGCGGTGGCCAGGGTGACCCCGCGGTTGTACTCCTTGGCCCAGTAGTGGCGCCGGAGCTGGGCCGCTTCTTCGGTGAACCTGGGGCTGAGCCGCAGGGAACGGTCGAGGCTGGCGGTCATGGCAGCAAGGTCGCCCTCCTGGCCGTGGACCGTGGCCAGGAGATAGTGGACCTCGGGGTCATCGGGGGTCAGCCCCTGGGCCTTGAGGAGCTGCTCCTTGGCCTTGGCCACCTCGTCCTGCTGCAGGTAGAGCTTGGCCGAGGTGAGGGCGGTGCTCTGGCAGCCGATCCCGATCAGACAGACCAGATAGGCGAGGAAGCGCATGGCGGCCTCCGGATTTACTGGCCTTCGGAATCCTGGTCGCCCACGCGGTCCCGAAGCTCGCGCGAGGGCTTGAAGACCGGGGCGCGGCGCGGGGGGATGAGGATGTGCGTGCCGGCCCGGGGATTGCGCCCGGTGCGGGCCGCCCTGCTGACCACCTTGAAGGTGCCGAACCCTCGGATCTCGACGTGGTCTCCGCGCTCCAGCGCCCGGCTGACCGCCTCGATGAACCCGTCGATGGCCGCCGCAGTGTCCGTCTGCGTCAAGCCCGTCGCCAGGGCGATCTGCTGGGCGATGTCGGCTTTCGTCATCTCCTGTTCCCCCTCGCACGCCGCTCGGTGTGTCGGTTTCCCGCCCCCTGCCCACCGATCCCGTGGACGCCTGGGGTACTGCCGGGAATTCGAAGAACATAGGCCAGCCCGTTGGCCTTGTCAAAGCGCTCGTCGGGGCTTCCGACCCCTGGGCCGCGGGACCGGGTCGAGCTACCTTTTCCACCGAACCGCGGCGCGCCGGCCGGCGCCTGTCCCCGCGGTCGGAAAGGGAATCATGGCCAATCTCAAGATCACCTGCCTGGGGGGAGGAAGCCTCTACTTCCGCCGGGCCCTCGGCGACCTGGTCCTCGAGGAGGACCTGGCCGGCGCCGAGATCGTCCTCTACGACGTCGACCCGGAGAAGGCGATCCGCATGGCGGCCCTCGGCCGGCGCCTCGCCGACGCCGCCGGTCGTTCCTTCACGGTGCGGGCCGCGCGCGACCTGGCCGACGCCGCGGACGGCGCCGCCTTCGCCCTCTCCTCGATCGGCGGGAGCGGGGCCGAGGTGACCCCCAACGTCTACGGCTCCCACTACCACAACGCCGACATGCACATCCCGGTCCGGTACGGGGTTCACCAGATCATCGGCGATACCTGCGGTCCGGCCGGGATGATGATGGCCCTGCGCGCCATCCCGGCGTACGTGGCCATCTGCCGCGAGCTGGAGAAGCGATCTCCCCGGGTCCTGCTCCTCAACCACTCCAACCCGATGGCCCCCCTCTGCCGCGCCCTGCACAAGCACACCGGCATCCGCACCGTCGGCATCTGCCACGGGGTGCAGGCCACGGTCCGCCGGGCCGCGGAGCTGCTGGAGGTGCCGCCGCCCGAGCTGCAGTGCGCCTGGATCGGCACCAACCACTACTACTGGTTGACCACGGTCCGTCGCCGCGGGGTCGACCTGACCGCGGAGCTGCTGAGGCGGATCCGGACCCGCCTGGAGGCGGGGGAGCAGACCCTGCAGCTCCTGCTGTCCGACGCGTACGGATACTGCGTCGGGTACCCGGGAGCCAGTCACCTCATCGAGTTCTACCCGTTCCTGGCCCAGGTCGGCTCACAGGAGGAGCTGCCCTACGGGATGGTCGAGGAGGCACGGGCCTTCGGGTTCGACGAGCGGACGCCCCTGCCGGCCCGGCCCGCGACCACCACCGAGGCCCGGGCCGAGTTCATGGACCGGTTCCAGCAGCTCCTCGACGAGACCGGGCTGCCCGAGCCGCAGCGGCACGACTGGACCGCGGCCGAGGGGATCGGCTCCCTGTTGGCCGCCATCCACCGGGGACGGCGCGAGGTCTACGTGGTCAACCTGGCCAACGGCGGGACGGTGCCCGAGCTGCCGGCCCACGCCGTGCTCGAGGTGGAGGGGGTGACCGACGCGAGCGGGGTCCGCGGGATCCAGGCCGATCCCTGTCCCCCGGTCCTCAAGGGGATCCTCGAAAAGCGGATAGCCTGGCAGGAGTTGGTCGCCGAGGCCGGGGTGACCGGCGATCGGGATCTGGCGAGGCAGGCCCTGCTCCTCGACGAGATGGCCGTGCGGCCCGAGCTGGCCGGTCCCATGCTCGCGGAGCTGCTCGAGGCCTCGCGGGATCTGCTGCCCCAGTTCTTCAGATAGCCGCGCAGTCTGGTGGCGCGACCGGAATGGGTACCGGCCGCGCCACCAACAGCATCCCGCTCAGTCGTTGGACATCCGGAAGTCCAGGTGCGCGGGGACCGGATGCTCGCGTCGCACGCGGGCCTTAAGTGCCTCGTCGACCGACACCCCTTCGGCGGCGCTGAGCCGCTGCTCGTGGTACTCGAACCAGAGGTGCGACAGGGACCGCTCCCCCTCGCGCAGGTCGTCGATGACCAGCTTCTCGGTGAACAGCCGTTCTACCCGAGCGAAGTCCCTGACCGCCAGGGCCGCGCGGCCTTCGAGGAGCTTGACCCGGCCGGCGGAGCGCACCGGCTCGGGCAGCACCTCCAGCAGCTCGAGCACCTCCTGCGGCCGGTTCTGGTCCAGCAGGAACTGACCGCATTCGACGACCAGCGGCATCAGCCCGGGCCGCTGGCGGCAGGCGGCCACGTAGAGCCCGGCCGCCTCCTCCATCCTCCCCTCCTCCCGCGCCAGCACCGCCAGGTTGCGGTTGGCCCAGGGGGTCGGGCAGGCCGCCAGGGACGCCTCCCAGGCCTGCCGGGCCCCGGCGTACTCCTCGGCCCAGTACCGCATCACCCCGAGATGCAGCCAGGTCCACCAGGCGTTGGCACCCGACCGCCCGGCCGCCTGCTCCAACCGCTCGCGCCACTCCGGCTGCACCAGGTACCCCACCGGCTCGACCGTGGGGTCGACCCCGGTGGGCGCTCCCTGTTCGAGCAGCGCCAGCCAGGGGGCCTGCTGCGGCTCCAGCGAGGCGTCGTCGAACGGCGTGGCCGGGCCGCAGAACGGCTTATCGCCCGAGACCTTCCGCCGCCGTCGCTCCAGTGCACCCCACCCCCCGCCTTGCTGCACCATCTCCGCCGGCGGCTGGTCGGCCCAAGCGGCGCTGCCGGCCAGCTCCGCGTCCATCCGCGCTCGCGGTACCATGGCCTCCAGCCGGCTCTCCACCGCCTGCCTGGCTCGGGCCCAGTCGCGGCCGTGGGCCACCTTCGGGTCGACCTCCATCAACCCATACCCCTCGAGCCACTCCCAGACCGCGCCTCCGGGCATCGGCAGGCGCTCGGCCTGGGTGCGGGCCAGCCCGGACTGGATCTCGAGGTACGCCTGTCCGGGCACGGAGAGGAACTCCTGCCATCGCCGGCCGCCG
>JBAZUN010000073.1:0-18286 GCA_041661365.1 Candidatus Latescibacterota bacterium | reverse complement strand
CACCCCGGCCGCCGGGGCGGCCAGGCGCCAGTACCTCCGCGGCTCCGCACTGCCCTCGGCGTCCTCCTGCTCCGCTACCGGAGGCTGCCGGTTGAGGGCAACCGCCATCCCGGCCAGCAGCCACAGGTGGGTGGCCGAGGACGGGTCCTGCAGGTTGAAGCTGAACAGGGCGTGCACGACCGAGGCCACCAGCCCCGCGAGGCACCCCTCGGTCAAGGCCGTCGTCGGGACAGCCCCGGCCGGTCCGACCGTGGTCAGACGATGGGTCTGCCAGATCAGGGCGGCCAGCAGCCAGAGAAAGGCGCCCAGTCCCAGGATCCCGGTCTCGGCCGCGGTCTCCAGGTATTCGTCGTGCGCCTGGTACGCCACCTGGGTCCGCTCCCCCATGATCTCCTGCCACTGACGGTGGCGGGTGACGGTGCGATAGGCCGGCAGATGGTGCTCGTAGTTCCCCGGCCCTACCCCGAGCCACGGATGGTCGGCGATCAGGTCCACGGTGTCGGCCCAGATCAAGCGGCGCTGGGCCACGCTGAACTCGCTGGTGTCCAGGCTGCTGACCAACCGGTCCCAACTCCGCCCGACCAGGGAGCCGGCCCGGTCGCGCAGGGTGTCGCCGCCGCTGGTCCGAACGCTGGTCAGAACCAGCTCGACCAGGGGACTCAGCAAGGCCGCGGCCACGAGCGCCAGCAGCAGCACCCGGCGCCAGGGCAGACGCCGACGCCAGCGCACCAGCGAGACCACGAGGGCCACGGACAGGGCGATCCAGCCGCCGCGGTTCTGCGTCACCACCAGATGGGCGCCGGTGACGGCCAGGGCCAACCCCAGGAGGAGACGGAGAACGCGACCGCGGGTGGCGAGCAGCAGCCCGGCCACCAGCGGGATCACCAAGTCGAGGTAGTGGGCGACGAAGTTGGTGTTCCCCAGGGTCGATACCGGCAGATCGCCGTAGATCTTCGGCAGGGGGATCAGGTGCACCCCGGCGTATTGGAGCACCCCCAGCACGGCGACCACCACCCCCGCCGCCACCATGACCCAGGCCAGGCGCAGGACCGCCCGTGGGCCGGGCAGGCCGCTGGCCGCCACCAGGTAGAGCAGGAACCACCCGACCTGGGTCAGGAGCAGCTCGACGCCGGCCGCCCGGTTCACCGCCGAGAGGAGGGAGAGCAGGGAGATCCCGGTGAAGAGGGCCATGGGGAGCAGGACCGGAGAGCGCGGGAGATCCATCCTGCCCGCGAGGGCGGCCCGCACCAGCCAGACGGCCACCAGCCCTCCGCCCAGACCGTGGACGGCGGCGAACTTGGGGATCATGTAGTCGGAGAAGAAGGGGAAGTAGGCCAGGGCGGTAACGGCCACGAGGGCCATCAGTCCCGCCTGCAGCAGAACGTCGAGTATTCGTATGATCGCGATCCGCCTCGACGACGGTACGCTGACCTCGGTCATGATTCCCCTTCCGCGCGGCACGAGGGTACGATACCGGCCGCCTGTCGTGGCAAGGTACGGAGGGATCCCGGACCGGTCCAGCAAGTGACTTGCTTCACCTCGATTCGCTCAGGCAAGGTCCGGGTCCTTCCTCTCCACCCAGATCACCTCGATCAGCAGGAGGAGGCCGCCGGTCGCCACCAGGACTGCCCCCCAGACTCGGGACTCGAAGACCCACAGATACCCGCCCACTCCCAATACCAGATTCACGACCAGAACCCACAGATCGATCTGCCCGTGGCTGCAGCCGAAGCGATTGAGCCGTTGGTAGAGGTGCTTGCGGTGGGCGCGAAGCGGGTTCTCGCCGCACCAGGCACGCCGGACGAGGGTATACCCTGTATCGACTCCATAGGACCCGAGGAACAGCAGCAGGAGCCAGAAGGGCAGGCCGGCCTTGACCGCGAGCACGCCGGACGCGGCCAGGGTGAAGCCGAGGAAGGTGGAGCCGACGTCCCCCATGAAGATGCGGGCCGGCGGCCGGTTGAACAGGAGGAACCCGGTGGTCCCGGCCAGGATGATGCCGGCCTCGCCCCAGGCCGTGCCCAGCCGCCACAGGGAGAGGAGGAGGAACCCGGCGACGCACACGGTCTGGACCGAGGTGATCCCGTCGATCCCGTCCATGAAGTTGAAGGCGTTGCTGACCGCCAGCAGCCAGAGGGCGGTGACGATCCAGCTCCAGGGCCCCAGCTCGACCGGGCCGGTCCCGGGCAGGGATACGACCTGGAGTCTGGGGCGCAGCGCCAGCCAGGCAGCAGCGGCAGCCAAAAGGAGGATCGCTTTCTCGGTGACTCGCAGGGGTCGGACCAGATCGTCGATCAGGAGGGCCATCAGGACCAGGGTGCTGACTCCCCAGGCAGCCAGCCCCTCTCCCAGCAACAGGCCGCCGTCCGATCCCGACATAGCCAGGATGCCTGCCCCGCACCAGATCCCGGCGATGATCCCCAGTCCTCCCCCGGTCGGCGTGGGAACGAGGTGCGCGCTGCGCTCGTTGGGCCGATCGAGCAGTTCCCAGCGCCGGGTCAGCCGGAGCACCAGCCAAGTGAAGAGGGTCGATACCAGGAACGCCACCCCGGCGGCCGCGACCCCGACGACCGGGTCAGTCATTCCGCGCCTCCCGGCCGTGAACCCGACGCAGTCCCTCGACCAGATCGACAGGGGCGAACCCCAGGTCGGCAGCGGCAGCGGCGATCGAGCACGACTTGTCCTCCTGCAGGCGCCGGACCTGCTCCGGCTCGAGACCCAGGCGACGGCCCGCGGCTGCGGGGAGAAGCCGGGCCAAGGCGAGGACGAGGGGCACGGGCAGGTGGACCTTGACCGGCCTCACCCCGACCGCCGCAGCGATCAGGTCGACGAGTTGGTCGTAGGTGACCGCGCGCTGACCGGCCAGCGTATACTGCCGCCCGGCCGCCTCGGGCCGCACGGCCGCGGCCATGATGGCCGCCACCACGTCCTCCACGTGCACCGGCTGCTGCAGGGCCCGACCCTGGCCGAAGACGGGGAACCACCGGTACCGACGCAGGAAACCGGCCAGCCGGCTGAGGTTCCGGTCATCTCCCGGACCGTAGATCATGGTCGGCCGCAGGAGCACCACCCGGGGGCCGGCCTCGAGAGCCGATTCCTCGCCCGCGATGACCTCATCGACGGAGCGCGACGGGACGCGGGAGAAGCGGCGCATCGAGCTGACCACCACCACCCGCCGGAGTTCGGGACCGGCGGCGGCAAGCACGGACCGGGTGTAGCGGACATGGGCCAGGTGAAGCGCAACCTCGGCGCCGGCGAAGGCCGGGACCAGGGTACCCGGCCGCTCCAGATCCCCGAGACAGATCTCCACCCCCAGGGTATCCAGGGAGGCTCGGTTGCTGGTCGGCCGCACCAGGCAGCGCACCTGCTCCCCGGCGCCCAGCAGGCGGGCCACCAGGAACCGTCCCGTGTACCCGGTCGCCCCCGTGATCAAGATCACCGGTTCCCCTGCCTGGCCGCGAGCAGGAGCTCGTATTCCTCGGCGATGCGGGCCGACATGGTCTCCAGGCTGAACCGTTCGATCGCCCGTTGCCTGCCGGCCCTCCCCATCCGCCGCCGGCGCTCCGGATCGGCCAGGAGGGTCAACGCGGCCGCGGCCAGGGAGGCCGGGTCGCCGGCCTCGACCAGCAACCCGGTCTCGCCGTCGACCACCACCTCCGGAATCCCTCCGACCCGGCTGGCCACCACCGGGATCCCCATGGCCATGCCTTCCAGGATCACCAGCCCGAGTCCCTCGCGCCGCGAGGGCACCACGAGGAGATCGAGCCCGGCCAGCCAGGGACGCACGTCCTCGACGATCCCCGGGAAGGCCACGGCTCCACCGAGATCCGACTCCCGCGCCAGACCGACCAGCCGGGGTTGCAGCGGCCCGCTGCCGATGATCCACAGCCTAGTCCCGGGCTCTCGGGCGCGGATGGCGGGCATGGCCCGGAGCAGGACCTCGAATCCCTTCTCCTCGGTCAGACTACCGATGGCCCCGAGCCGTGGTCCTCCTGGTCCGCCCGGGAATCCCCCCGCCGGAGCCGCGTAGTCGCTGAACCGACTCACCTCGATCCCGCCGTGGATCACCCGATACTGGTCCTGGCGGCCGATTCCCATGGCCAGACAGGCCCTGGCCGTATCCTGGCTGACCGCCACCAGCCGATCGGTCCGGCGGGCCGCGACCCGCTCGCAGGCGCGGAAGAGCAGACTGGCCGGCGAGGTACCGGACAGCTCGGCCACCTGGCCGTGGTAGGTGTGGACCACTACCGGAACCCTGGCCCACACCGCGGCCAGGCGGCCCAGGATCCCGGCCTTGGAGATATGGGTGTGGACCAGATCGTACCGGCCTTCGCGGAGACGACGGGAGATCGCCGCGTACGCCGCCAGGTCAGCGACCGGGTTGACCTGGCGCTGCAGGGCAGGGACCCGCCAGGTCGGGATCGCCAGCCGGCCGGCCTCGTCCCACCACTCCCCCTCGCCTGGCTCGCTTCGGCCGGCCAGGATCTCCACGTGGAAGCGCGACCGGTCCAGGCCGGCGGCCAGGCTCAGCACGTGCCGGGGCACCCCCCGAACGGCCAGGCGCGTGACCACCTGAAGGACGCGAACGGGCGCCTTCACCATCGCCGGACCAAGGGGTTGAGCCGGGCAATCGGCATCCGGGTCCCCGCTTGGATGCGGCGCCGCTTGGACAAGGCGTCCGGCAGCAGAACCGCCGCGTCCCGCAACGCCAGAAGGAGGTACGGAAACCGTAGGGGCCGCCGCACCAGCAGGTAGGCCCACACCAACGGCTCGGCCAGCAGGAAGCCGGGCAGCAGGCGCAGGGCCAGACCCGGCGAAAGATTCTTCACCAGGGTCAGGTATCGGTTCTTGAGCAGGTGACGCTGAAACAGCGGCGGCTTGTCGATGAACCGCAGCCGTTCCTCGAGCGATCCGGAACCCACGTGCCAGGCCCTGGCCTCGGGCTGGTATCGGGCCCGCCAGCCGGCGAGCTGGGCCCGCCAGGCCAGGTCGATGTCCTCGCCGTAGCTGAAGTAGGTCTCGTCGAAGTACCCGTCGTCGAGGCGGACCGCGTCGAGCATGGCGCGACGACAGAGCATCACGGCCCCGGTGCAGCCGAACACCTCCTCCTCGACCTCCAGGTTCGGGCTGTGGGCGATCCTGACCTGGGGCCGCAGGAAGAACCCGCCGTTGAGCCATTGGCCGGTCCCCTCCTGGAAGATCCGGCCGGTCACCGAGCCGAGGTCCGCGTGGCGCTCCAGAACCGTCAAGGTCCGCTCGACGAAGTCCGGGGCCAGGAAGACGTCGGTGTTGAGGACCAGCACCGCCGGCTGTCGGCCCGCGGCGATGGCCCGATTGTACCCGGCCGCAAAACCCAGGTTACGGTCGTTCTCGAGCAGGATCACGCCCGGGTACGCCTGGCGCATCAGTTCCCGCGAGCCGTCGGTGGAGCCGTTGTCGACCACCACCACCGATGCCGGCCGGACCGTCTGGGCCAGCAGGGCATCGAGACAGCGGGACAGGTACCGTCTGCCGTTCCAGTTGGCCAGGGCCACGTCCACCGACCCCACGCCGCCGGCCTCGGTCATCTTCCCGGGCTCTTCGGCGGCGACACGGCCGGCGGCGCCGCGCTGAGCCTGGCCTGCCACCCGGCCACCTCCTGCTGCAGCACCTCCTGTTCGCCCGCGATCCGGTCGTGTTCAGGACCGACCGCCGTGGCCAGGCATTCTTCGTACCGCTGGAAGGCCAGGCCGTATTGTTCGGCGGCCAGCGGATGATCCCCCCGGGCCACGGCCATCTGGGCCCGCCGCCAACTCTCCCGGGCCTGGCGGAACATCGAGTTCCGCTGCACCTGGTTGACCGCGGACATGGTGCTGAGCACCAGCTCCGAGCCGGTGCGACGGTAGACCATGGCCAGGACGGCAAAGGCCCGGTCCGCGTTCTGTCTCGCCCCCTCGCGGTCGAGGGAATCGATCCGGACCGCCTCGGCGTAGAGCTTGCCGAGCTGCAGCAGGGACTTGTCCAGGACCTTGTTCAACTCCGCCCCTCGCGGCGACTGGGGAGCGGCCACCTCGGCCGCGGGACGCCGGCCGGGATGGTCCGTCTCCGCTGCCGCGACCTGTTCGGCCTCGTACCGGGTCAGCCGCAGGTACCGGTCCAGGGCCGCGGCCTCGAGCACCCGCAGCCGCTCGGCCAGCCAGGGGTGCGAGTCCTGCCCGGCCGCGACGGCCAGTTGTCCCAGCGCCTCGTAGGTGAGCTGCAGATCCCGGAAAAGCGCGGTGATCAGGGACTCGTCCGCGTCCTCCAGCCGCTCGGCCAGCTTCAGCTCGAGAAAGAGCGCCACCGCCAGGTTCCCCCTCCCCTCGTCCACCAGACGCACCGAGTCCTGCGGCGTCGCGTAGAGCTCCTTGCGGGCCAGTCCTAGGAAGACCTTGGGATCGCGGGTGATCTTCTCCTTGGCCGCCTTCAGGGCCTGTTCCCGGGCCGCGGTGCGTTGCTCGCCCAGCACCAGCAGGGAGTCGTAAAAAGCCTGCAGGGCGCTCTGCTCCGGGATGAACTGGAAGACCACCAGGAACCAGCCGGGATCGAGCCGCTGCGGGGTCAGTTCGATCCGGGCCAGCAGGATCCGCTGGGTCTCCAGACGCTCCTCGATCCGGGACATCCGCTCGGGCGGCTCCGGCTCCACGACACCCGACTGCGGCAGGGATTCGACCAGGATATCCCCTGCCGCCGGCGGCAGGGTATCCGCGGGAACCGGGACAGGACGGTGGAAGGTCGGCTTCGGCGGCAACAGCGGGTTCCTGGCCGGTTCAGCCTCCTCGGTCGCTGCCGCCTCCGATCCCTCTTCCCAGGGCAGCCGCAACCCCTGCTGCCGGAGCTGCCGGTAGAGCCCGAACCCGGCCAGTCCAAGGGCCGCGGCCACGAGCACCACGCCCAGGTACAGGAGAATCGGGGGGGCAGACCTCCGACCCATCAGCACGATCCTTGGCCCGGCGCGCGGGCCGACGACCTACGGGGACCGATCCGGATGCCGGTCCAGGAGCCTGTCGGAGAACTCCCTTCGGACCGCGGTCGGCACGGGGTTTACGGGTAATCTATGAGGGGTCCAGCGGAGCGGCAAACCGGCAGCGGCTTGACACCCGCTGATCTGCGTGGGGAGATTCGGGACAGCCGCATCGTCCCGTGGTCGAGGGGAGGAGGGAGATGTACCTGCAGCCCGGATCCCACGTTCACCTCATCGCCGCCTGCGGCACCGCCATGGGGTCGCTGGCGGGGATGCTGCGCGAGCGGGGATACCGCGTCACCGGCTCTGACACCCACGTGTACCCGCCGATGAGCACCTTTCTCCGGGAACTGGGCGTGGAAGTCGGCGAAGGGTTCGACCCGGCGCGGCTCATCCCGGCACCTGACCTGGTGGTGGTGGGGAACGCGGTCTCGCGCGGCAACCCGGAGGTCGAGGAGACGCTCAGTCGACGTCTGCGATATGCTTCCCTGCCCGAGGTTCTGCGCGAGCTGTTTCTGCGCGGCCGACGCCCGGTGGTCGTCACCGGCACCCACGGCAAGACCACCACCACGGCGATGACCGCGCATCTGCTCGTCCAGGGCAACCTCGATCCCTCCTTCCTGGTGGCCGGCATCCCGAAGGACTTTTCCCATCCCTATCGCCTGGGCAGCGGCGACCTGTTCGTCGTCGAGGGGGACGAGTACGACAGCGCCTTCTTCGCCAAGCACGCCAAGTTCTTCTACTACCTCCCCCAGATCCTCATCGTCAACAACCTGGAGTTCGACCACGCCGACATCTACGCCGATCTGGGCGAGATCGAGAAGGCCTTCCGGCAGTTGATCAACATCGTCCCGGCCAACGGCCTGCTCCTGGCCCATCACGGAGACCCGGTGGTCGCGGCCCTGCTTCCCGGCTCGTTCGCCCCGGTGGAGACCTTCGGGCTCGAGGCCGGGGCCTGCTGGCTGGCCGAGGCGGTGACCACCACGGCAACGGGCATCGCGTTCCGCCTGAGGCACCACGGGGACCTGGTGGGTGATTTCCACCTTCCCCTGCACGGGGAGTACAACGTGCGGAACGCCCTGGCGGCCCTGGCCGTGGGGTTCCACGCCGGTCTGGAACCGGACCGCCTGCGCCGCGCCCTCGGCTCCTTCAGCGGGGTGAAGCGGCGGCAGGAGGTGGTCGGCCAGGTTGCCGGGATCACCCTGATCGACGACTTCGCCCATCACCCGACCGCGGTGGAGGCCACCCTGAAGGGGGTGCGGCAGACCCGACCGGATGGCCGCCTTTGGGCGGTCTTCGAGCCGGCCAGCGCCACCAACGCCAGGGCGCTGTTCGAGGAACGGTACGCGCGGGCCTTCGCCGCGGTCGACCGGTTCATCATCGCCCGTGTGCCCCGCCCCGAACGGGCGCGCGGGGATGCCCCGTTCTCGCCGGAACGCCTGGCCGAGGCTGTGCGTCGATTGGGCGGCCGTGCCGAGTTCTTTCCCGAGGTCGAGGAGATCATCGCCGCGGTGGCGGCCGAGGCCCGTCCCGGGGATACGGTGGTGTTCATGAGCAACGGTGGCTTCGGCGGCATCCAGGGACGCCTGCTGGCCGCCCTGCGTCAGCGACACGGCAGCGAAGCCGCATGAACCACGGCCGTTGGTGGCTGCTGGTCTTCCTGGGGCTCCCCGTGACCTCCAGCGCCCAGGATCCGCATATCCAGCGCCTGGGCCAGGAGCTGCACAGCTCCGACGCGGGAATCCGCCGACAGGCGGCCATCGCACTCGGGCGGGTCAGCTTCCCGCAGAGCGCCCTTCTCCTGCGGCAGGCGCTCCCCCAAGAGCGCGACGTCGCCATCCGATTGGAGATCGTCCGGGGCCTGCGCAACATCGTCTTCATGCGCTACCCCGGGTATCCGGAGGCCCTGATCGGGCTGGGCGAGGCCGCGGGCAGCGGCGTGGAGCCGGACGAACTGGTCCGACTGCGGGCCACCGAGGCGCTGTGGGAGGCGGCCGAGAAGGACCTGCTCGATCCGATCCCGTTCCTGCGGCGCAACCTGGCAGATACCGGCCAGCGGCTGCGCCTGTCGGCCGTGGCCATGCTCCGCAAGCTCGGGACCCCGCGCACCGTCGACCCGCTGGGCGAGGCGGCTCTGGACCCGACCCAACCCGAAGCCGTCCGCCTGGCGGCGGTCAAGGCCCTGGGAGCGGTCTCCCTGGCCGATCCCGGTCCGGCGGGGCAGGCCGTGGTGCGCGCCAACCTGCGAACCACGGCCCTCCTCGGCCTGCCGGCCCTGCAGGACTCGGCCTCCCTCGAGCAGCGGCACGCCCGCCAGATCGCCTACCTGGCCCAATTGGCCCGCGATCCGGCAAGCAACGCTACCCTGACCCTCCAGGCGGTACGCTCCATCGGTCAGGTCAAGCACAAGTCCGCGATCCCGGTGCTCCGCGAGCTGGCCGCCAGCCACCGCGACCCGGCGATCCGCAAGCAGGCCACCCGTGTCCTGAGCCACGTTCTGGCTCGGCAGTACGAGTAGCCGCGGTTCCACGGGGGATTCCCCGCTACCTGTCCCCGATCCCGCTCTGCCCGGGCGCAACCGGCGCCAACGCCATAAAAGAAACGAGGGTCCGAGCCGTTGGGCCCGGACCCTCCTTCCCATCTCTGCCGAGGCGTTACTGGGTGAACTGACTCACGTTGGCGATGCCACCGGGCTGCGTCAGCGCGAAGACCACCAGGTTCACGCCGAACTGCAGCCCCGGCTCGCGGGAGTCGGACAACGGATCACCCCAGTACCAGCTTATGTTGAGATCGCTGAACACCACCGCCACCCGCCCGCGCAACTCCAGCATCTCCAGGTCGAACACGTTTCCGCCGGGACATCCTCCCATCGGCGGTCCGTCCCGGAACTCGTAGAAGCTGCTGTAGAGATCATGGCTCTTGGCGATCTTCTGCCACTTGTCCCCATCGGTTCCCAGAACCGACGGGTCCTTCATCAGCGCCTTGAACTGGCGGTCGAAGGGAGTCCCCGAGGTTCCAGCCCCACGGCCTTCGAGCCCGGTCGTCGCATCGCTCTGGCGGATCTCCTCGGCGAACATGAACCCACCACCCTTGAGGTAGTCGCCAAGGTTCTTCTTTTCGGTGTCGCTGATCTGCAGGGTGGCGCTGTTTCCAGTCATGTAGATCAAGGGCATCGACAAGATGGAGGGATCGCTCAACTCGACCGTGTTCCCCTGAATCTTGGCCTTGATCTCCGTGTGATCCCGCATGTACCGCATCAACTCCTCGACCGCGGTCGGGAATCGATCGGCGTTCTTGTCGGCGAGATCGTAGTCGATCACGGTCATGTTGAAGTAACCCTTGATCTTCTTCTTGTTCTGCGGATCCTGGATGATGACCGCCTGGTACCGCCCGATGTCCAGGTCCTGAACGTTCAGCAACTCCTGGCTTAAGCTCAAGGCTTGCTGGGTGGCACCCATCGAGGCTGACAGGTCGGCCATCTTCACCTGCTCCGAGGTCGGCGCCATCGCCTTGCTGCCGACCATGGCATCGAGACCTGCCCGGTTCATGCTCCCCAGACTCGTCGGGGCGCCCCCGATCACATCCGCGGCCCCCCCGCTTCCTGACCCGGTGGCAAACATGTCCTGTGAGAGCTGGACGTCGGGGGTCATGGCAACGGACTGGAGCATCTCCATCTGCACCTCGGAGATCTCGGGCCGCTTGGCCAATTCAAAGCTCTTCTGCAGGATCGGCCGCGGGGGATCGAAGACCACCCGCTGGACCGTCACTTCCTCGTCCTTACCTCCCAGGCGGAAGAGCAGGAAGAAGGCCACTGCGTGAACCAGGAGCGACAGAGCCGTCCCCGTCCGAGCTTCCTTGTGGAATTCCGGGGGGGTAAAGGCCTGGCTTCCTGTAACCTCTTGCCTATCTGACATCTCCTACCTCCAGGGCCAAGAGCCCTGAGAAAGCGAAGTCCCAGGCCTAACGGATTCCTATCGCCACGACCCCGTGCTGCTTGAGGATGTCCATGACCACGATCACCCGCTCGTAACTGGCCTTCTTGCCGCCCGAGAAGATCACGTTCCTCTCGCGCTGCTCGTTCGGCGGGAAGAACTCTTCCAGCTTCTTCACCAAGTCTTCCTCGCTGACCTCGACCCCATTCACCGTGATCCGGTTGTTGTCCGTGACCGAGACCAGGAACTCCTGCTCCTCCTTCCAGGCCGACGCCGCGCCGCCCGACTGCGGCAGGTTGGCCGCAAAGGAGTAGAGGATGACGGGGGTGATCACCAGGAAGAAGATCAGCAGCACCAACACGATGTCGACCATCGGGGTGATGTTGATCTCCGATGAGAGCTGTCCAATGTTCAGTCGCTCTTTTGCCCGCTTGGACATGTCTCCAGTCCTTATGGGAAAGGAATCGCCAACGCGCCTAAGGCGCGCAGGTCCTACCCTTCGTCAGAATCCGCCTTCTTGGCCATCAACTCGACCTCCGCGACCCCGATCTGCCGACAGGTGTTCATCAGGGACAGGATGTCGCCGTATTCCAGGTTCTTGGCGCCCTTGAGGATCACCGGCTGCCCCTCGTGGCCACGGTAGGCCAGCATGAGCTCCCGCTCGAGCTGAGACACATCCGCCATCGGCTTCAGGTTGAGGAAGATGGCCTTCTCTTCGTTGATGGCTACCGTGGTCAACTTGTCCTGGTCTGCGGTAGAACGGTTGGTCGCGTGCGCGGCGATGGGCACCTCAACGTTGACGCCCTGCCGAATCATGGCGGTGATAACCATGTAGGTGATGAGCAATACCAGGGCGACGTCCACCAACGGGGTGACGTTGATGCCCGACTGGATCTTTCCGGGACCGCTGCCAGATCCTGCTTGCACTGTAGCGTCCTCCTTCGGAGACGGCCTCGCTTACGCCTTGCTGGTCGGGAACTCTCGCCGCAGCAGACGCTCGACCACGCGGCCGGCCGTGCTGTTCAACTCAACCGTCATATGGTCAACCCGGTCAGCAAAGAAATTGTACGCCCACATCGCCGGGATGGCCACGAACAGACCGACCAGGGTGCCGATAAGGGCCTCACCGATACCGGCAGACACGGCTCCGATACCACCTGACTCGGTCGTGGCGATCTCCTGGAAGGAGCGGATCAGACCCATGATGGTGGCGAACAGCCCGATGAACGGAGCACCGGAGGCCGCGGTGGCCAGCGTCACCAGCCGTTTCCGTAACTGGGTCGTGGTCAACACCAAGGCTCGGGTGAGGGTGTCCTGGGCCGCCTCGAAGATGACGGCCGGACTCTGCCCCTCCTTGGTCAGCAGGTCAGCCTCCTTGAGCGAGGCGCCAACGATCTGGCTCAGGAAGCAGTATTTCCCCCGCTCGGGATCGGCCGCAACCTTCATGACGTGACTCATCCGCAGGTTCGGGTCGTCCTTGTCCACGAGCCCCGCGAAGACCGACGAGGCAGCCCTGCCCTTCCTGAGGACGAAGGCCCGCTCCAGCATGACGGCAAGGGTATACACCGACATGGCCCCCAGCAGGAACATCAAGAGCTTGACCATCAAGCCCATCTTCGCCCACATGCCCAATAGTGAGAACTCCATGAACCATCTCCTTCCTTAGGTAGGCGTTGAACGCACCTTGGTTGCCTATCGACGAACGACGCGCTGCACGTCCTCGGTCAACATCGGGCAGCCTTGATCATCCTCACAGGACCTGGGCCTTCACCATGGTATCGAGCTGCTGCTTGGCGAACTCGACCTGGGTCTCGAACTTGGTCACCGTGCCGTACCGATCCACCACGTCGCGGTATGCGGCACCGGCTTTCTTGAAGTCCTGCTGATTCTGGTAGACCACACCGATCTGCACGCCGGCATTGACCGCCTGCATGCTGTCGGGGAACTTCTCCATGACTTCGCGGAAGATACGGACCGCGTCGTCGTATTCCTTCTCGTCGAAGAACTTCTCGCCCTCGAGATACAGGTTGTAGGCCCGGATCTCGCTGAGATGCCCCATCAGGGTCTCAGCCTTCTTGCGCAACTGTAGGTCCTGGGACGAGGTCAGCTTGTCCTCGGGGTATAGATCGAGGAAGCGCTGGTAGCTGTCCTTGGCCTTGTCGTACTCCTTGAGGCTATAGTAGTAGTCGCCGACCGTGAACTGGCTCTTCGGCCCGTACCGGTCGTAGGGGAAGCGCGCCACCACCTCCTCCAGCAGGCGCATGGCACCCTCCTGCTGGTTGAGGTTGATCAGCGACCACGCCTTGGAGTAGAGGGCGTCATCGGCATAGTCGGAGCTCACGTAGTTGTTCAGCAATCGGTCGAAGAAGACAACGGACTCCCTGAAGTGCGCATCCTTGTCCTCGTCCGTCGTGGCGCGTCGATTGAACGCGGCCTCGCCGGCCCGGAAGAGCGCCTCAGCCGCGTATTCAGTCTTCGGGAAGTGATCGACCATCTCTCCGAAGATTCGGCTGGCCTCCTTCCAGTTACCCAGGCGGTACATCGCCCAGGCGCAGTAGTAATAGGCGTGCACCGCCTTCTCGTCGTCCGGGTACTTCGTGTAGTAATCCTTGAAGGCGTTGGCCATCGGAGTGAGGGCAGCGGTCTGCCCAGACGACGCATCGTTGTAGGCCACGCCGATCTGGAACAGAGCGGCCTTGGCCCAGGCGCTCGACGGGTACCGGTCGGTAACCTGCTTGAAGGTCTCGAGGGCCTTGTTGAGATCGCGGTTCTTGAAGTAGGCGCTCCCCTGGATGAAGAGGGCGTTGGCCTTGATCTCCTCGGACTGCGCAGCGTCCAGGGTCTGCTGCGCCGCCTCGATGCTCTTGGGGTATTGGCCGACCCGGTAGTAGCTGTTCGCCAGGCGAACCAGGATCTTTTCTCGATCCTCAGGAGCAGTGATCTCGGGAAGCATGGCCTCGTAGGTGGCGATGGCTTCAGCCGGGTCCTGCTCCTCGGCGATGGTGACCAGCTTGAGCCGAGCCGATCGCACCAACTCCTTATCCTGTGAGGTGATAACCTCCTTGAGGAGAGCCGTGGCCTCGACATTGCGGGTCAGGGCCGCGTAGGCCAGGGCCATGGAGTATTTGATCTTGATCATCATGTCGGCCGGCAGATCGGACTTGACGAGCAGGTTGTAGTCCTCCAGGGCCTTCTCGTACTTGCCTAGATTGAACAGCGCCAAGCCTCGACCGTAATGCGCGTCGCGTACCGGCGTGGTCTCGGGGTACTCGGTGATGACCTTGGTGAATCCGGCCGCCGCCTCTTGATTCTTCTTCGCGCCGAGATCGAGCTGCGCCAGGTGGTAATGGGCCTTGGCCTCGAGTTCGGGCTTTCCAGCCACGGTCTGCAGCAGCTCGACCAGCATCTTCCGACCTTCTTCGGCCTTGCCCTGCTCGACCAGGATTCCGGCTTTCCCGGTAAGGGCCGCCACGTAGGTATCGCCGGCCTCGGGGGTAACCTTGGAGAAAGCCGCCAGCGCCTCGGGCAGTTTCCCCTGGCTTCGGTAGAGCATTCCCAGGCCGTAGAGCGCGTCGGCACCGGTCTTGGTCGAGCCGTACGCGTCAGCCAACTGCTCGTAGATGGCGAAGGCTTCCTCGGTCTGGCCGTTCTTGTACTTCAGCTGCCCGAGTCGGAGGAGGCAGACCGGTGCGAACTCGGAACGCGGATACTTTTCGACGACCTCGTTGAACAGCTCCTCGACCTTGGCGTAGTCCTCGAGTTTTTCCGAGGCGAAGCCGGCGTTGTACAGAGCCAGCGCGCGAAGCTCGGTGTCGACGTCCGGGTAGTTCTGGATCACCGCCAGGTAGTCGTCGCGTGCCTCGGAGTACTTCGCGGCGTAGTAGCGGGCCTCCCCCTTGTTGTACTGGGCGTTGGGTGGATACGGCGTATCGGCGTAGAGGTTGATGACCTGGTCGTACGCCTCCCAGGCGTCGTCGTACCGCTTCCACTCCATGTAGTTGTCGCCGATGCGCATCTGGACCTTCGCCTTGTAGAAGCGCTCCTCGGCGATCTCCTGGACCGCGATCAGCTCGTTGTACGCTTCCTCGAACCGGCCGTCCTTGCGGAAGATCTCGGCCACGCGCAGCGACGAGGTCTCGAACAACTCCCGGTAACTCTCGAAGTCCAGGTTCTTGCCTTCGCGGAAGGACCCGCGCAGCAACTCGAACATGCGATCGTAAAGACCCCGGACGTTCCGATAGGAGGCGATGGCATCGTCGGCCCGACCGAGCTTGTCGAGGGAGCTGGCCTTGAGGTACTCGGCCTGAGCGATGATCGGGTTGTTCGGATACGCGTCGAGTACCTGCTGCGCGATCTCGGCGGCGGTCTGGTACTCTTCCTTCTCGAAGTAGGCGCTGGCAATGCGGAACTGGGCGTCAGGAGCGTACTTGTCGTTGGGGTACGCCGCCAGCATCTGCTTCAAGGTCTCGATGCTCTTGTCGTACTCCTTGGCGTTGAATTCGCTCCAGCCGCTGTAGTAGTAGGCTTTGCCCGCCAACTCCGATTTCGGGAACAGCTTGAGGAACTGCATGTACTCGGCGGCCGCATCGGTGTATTGCTTGGCCAGGAAGCGGCTCTCGGCGATCTCGTACTGGACCATGGACCGGAACCGATCAGGCACGGAAGGCCCGCTCACCACGTGCCGATACGCATCGACAGCCTCGTTGTGCTTGCCGCTTTTCTTGCGCGAATTCCCGAGCTGGTACCAGGCCGCGGCCATCACCGGCAGCTCGAGCTGGTCGCTGAACTTCACCCGAACGCTGTCGACGCGGACGGCCCGGCTGTTGAACTTGACGACCTTGTTGTACTCGACGATCGCCCCCTCGTATTCGCCCAAGGCGTAGAGGGACTGGCCGGCATCGAAGTTCGTCATGAGGTTCTGGGGCACCGGCATGAAGACGCTGGCCCCCAACCCAAGACCGACCGCAACTAGCCCCAGCCATATCACCATGGCACCGTCTCCTTACTCACGCTAGTGTGTCCCCCGTCCCCGGGACGCGGCTCAGAACTGGTATCCAAACGAGAACCGATGGGCGCCGTTGGTCTCGGTGAGGTCGAGCGGAAGGTTGTAGCCGTAATCGAACAGGATCTTACCCCAGCGATACCCGAGGCCGGCATTGAGATCGCCCGTCGCGTCTTCCTCGAACAGCTTGCTGCCGCCGGCCCGCAGCGACAACCCTTCGACGACCCGCATCTCGCCACCGATCAACAGCCGGCTGTCCTTCTGATCAGACAGGTCGCGGAGCACCCACTGGACGCTGACCAGGGAATTCTCGCGGACCCGGTAGGCCGCCCCCAGGTGCAGGTCCATGGGCAGCTTACCCGCGTCGCTGTCGCCGGGAACGGAGGTCTTGGCCATGTTTGGCTGGTTCAAGTTCTTGAGCAGAAGACCGAACTGCGCCCCCTGGATCGGGCTCTTCCAGAGCATGCCGACATCGACGCCCAGGTTCCCCTTGCTGGAGCCGGAAACCGGGTCGTTGTCGTCGAAATCGTCGACCTGCCAGAAGAGGTACTTCCCGGTCAGTCCCAGGTTGAGGTTCTGACCGAGCTTGTAGGACAGGGCCAGGAAGGCGCCGTTCTCGGCCATCAGGTCGCTGCCGATGCGCTCATAACCGAGGCCGACGGCCATCCGGCTGCCCAGGGGCTGGACGTAGCTGGCGACGTGCTGGCCCAGGTCGTCCCCCTCGACCCCACCATAAAACAGAGAAACATTGGTGTAGGCCAACTGCTTGTGGGTGACCTGGCCCAGGCCCGCCGGGTTCTCGAAGACGGCGTCCGGGTCATCGGCCACGGCCACGAAGCTGTTCCCCAGCGCCGCGGCCCGCGCTCCGGCACCGGTGTTCTGGATGTTGGCGACCGCCTCCACCCTGAGCGCCGAGCCGAGCAGGACGACGACCGCGACCACACCGATGTACTTGGGAGTCTTCATCAGACCTCTCCTCCTTCTTGCTGGGAATGCCCTCAGTTGTCCGAACTCGTGTCGTGCGGGTTGATGGCTACCCGGCCATCCCCGTATATCCTGCCGGTGTCGCGGGTGAATCGGTAGCGAACGTCAACGGCCTCGGTGGGCTCGTTGGCGTAGTCGAACCGCAGGACCACGTCGTCGACGGCCACCTCGAAGTCGGTCACATCGGGGTGCAGCGCCGGGAACACGACGTACCCCCCCGTTTCCTGGCCGCTGAACACCTCATCGCCCCGGTACAGAGTCCGCCGCAGGATATCCCGCCGTTCCTGATAACGCGCGTACTCGTTACCCCGGTACCCCAACGCATAGGCGCGGTGGTAGGCATCCAACTGCTCAAACCCAAGGCTCCAGTACTCGCGGCCGTTGTTGGCCCGCACCACCATCCTACTCGGATCGATCTTGACCTTGGGGTAGGCGTAGTTCTTGACGCCCAGCCAAAAAACCATGAACCGGCTTTGCTCCTGAAAGGTCGTTGCCGGAGCGCTGCCGGTAAAGGTGTAGGGATTGGTCGACTCCATCTGTCCCGTAGACTGGGCCTGGAACTGCCGGTCGAGTTCGGCGGCTGACATCGGCCTGAGCTTGACCTCCAGCCGCTCACGAGTGTAGGTGACCGTGCCATCGTCGGCGACGGACAACACGACGTCTGCCTGCGTGGCCACCGGACGCACGGGCCCGGCGTAATACTGGTACCCGCAGCCGGATGCCAGCAGAGCCAGACTCCACATCGTCCACTTCATCGGCGCCATCCGTCGTCCGTCCCTGGTGTCACCACCGTGCGAACGATCCCTTGAGCCGCCCCCACGAGCACTCACCCACGTTGGTACTAAAGATACCCTCGATGGGCATGAGCATCAAGTCAGCAAAGCGCTCGGAAAGCTGAAACCCGTTGTACCCTCCGGACAGGGACCACTTGCCGTCCAGCAACTCCGAGGCCCGGTCGTAGTCGTCGAACTCCAGGTTGAAGCCGAGGATCTCACCCTCTTGTAACCGGTGCTCATCGCTGAGGAAGACCGCATGGACGTCTACCCGGTCGAAGGGAACGAACATCGCCTCGTAACTGATCGCAGTCCGTCCCGCGACAGCCCCGTCGACCCGGTATGCCACCGCCGTGTACGGCCCATCGGCAAGAGCGTACCACGCCGCCGCCGAAAAACCCACGAAGTAGACGTCATCCGGCGGCGGCCCGGCGATGACGAAATGATTGGCCTCGGTGCCGTTTCGCAGGAGCTGCTCCGCCGGACTCAACTCGGCGAAATTCGCGTATTGGCCACCCGAGTGGTCGGCGTCGAGGAAGACCTCAAGGGCGTCATCTTGGAAGATCCGCAGCGCCGCACTCCCGGCCGGGCGGTCGACCTGGTGGATATTCTC
>JBAZUN010000072.1:0-18432 GCA_041661365.1 Candidatus Latescibacterota bacterium | reverse complement strand
GGTCCGCGAATGCCAAGGTATTTCTCGGACGCGACACTAGTCTGTGGCGAGGCGGTGCAGGATGCCGTAGATCGCCGCGACTCAGCCGTGTGGGAGCGGACGAAGAGTCTCGTCCCTGGCGACGCTTCGTCCGGAGGTGAGGGGTGTCCAAACCCCGTCCAGGCCGTGCATCAGTTCCGCGTATTGGGCGGTCACCCGATCCCAGCTCAGGCGATGGGCGGCTTCGATCGCCTGGTCCGACAGGGAGGCCAGCCAGGCCCGGTCGCGCAGCCCCCGGCAGATCGCTCCGGCAAAGGCGCCGGCATCGCCGCTGGGGATCAGTATGCCGTTCCGCCCGTCGGCGACGACGTCCTGGATCCCCTCGAGTCGCGCCGCTACCGCGGGCAGGCCGCAGATCCCGGCCTCCAGTAGGACGATTCCGAACCCTTCCATTGTACCGGCGACCTGGACATTGGGCATGACGAACAGATCGGCGGAGCAGTAGAGCCTGACCAGCTCCGGCTCCGGAAGCCGGCCCAGCAGGCGCACCCGGCCGGTCAGATCCCGCCTGGCGATCGCGCTTGAGATCGCCTGGGTGTCCGGCCCCTCGCCGGCCAGCCAGAAGTGGACCGAGGCCGGCAGGAGCGGCATCACCCGCTCGACGAACCAGAGGAATCCCTTGCGCCGCACGTGACGCCCCACGCTGCAGATCAGGAAGCCGTCGGGGGGGAGGGTCGGCTCCCGTCCGATCCGCGCCGCGACTCGAGCCGCACCCAGCCCGGCCTGCGAGGGGAAGCGCCCGGCGTCGACCCCATTGGGGATCACCCGCAGACGGTCGGCGGCTAGACCCCGCTCCAGGCAGGCGTCGCCGGTGGCGCGGCTGACCGCGGCGACGGCGGCCAGCCGCCTCAGGGCCTGCCGCACCGGCTGCTGGTACACCGGCCAGGGATGGAGCACGTCCTGCCCGTGGGCGACGGCCGCGCACGTCACGCCTCGCCGCCGCAGCCTCCCGAGCAGGGGCCAGAGCAGGGCGGCGCTCAGCAGGGAGGAGTAGAGCACGGCATCGACCTGGCCTTTACCGGCCAGGGACAGAGCCAGGGATCCGGCGCGGAGCAGGAAGAACGGGGTGCGCAGCCAGGTCCACCGCCACGAGCTGCGCAGTGCCGCCGTTCGCACCGATAGATCCGGCCTCCGGGCAAGGGCCTCGGCCAGTTCGCCGGCCACCCGCTGCATCCCGCCCACGTTGACCAGGGGTCGGCCGAGGGGCGGCAGGGTGTGGCAGACGAACAGCAGGCGGAGCGGCCGGTCCCCGGATTCGTCACCGGAAGGGCGCAAGGTTTTCACGGGCCGATCACGAGGACGTAGCCTCCGTCGAGCACCTTCGGAAGGAAGAGGGGGCTGACGCGATAGCTCGCGCCAGCCGCCCGGAGCCATTGACAGCCAGGGAGAACCGCATGCCAGCGCGCACCCTGTTCCTCTCCGATCTGCACCTGGGGACCCGGGCCTGCAAGGTCGAGTACCTGACCGCCTGCCTCGAGCAGGTGACCCCCGAGCACCTCTACATCATCGGCGACGGCATCGACGTGCAGCGTCTGAAGAAGAGGTGGTACTGGCCCCCGTCTCATGCCGCCGTGGTCCGACGTCTGGTGGCGCTCGCGCGTCAGGGAACCGAGGTCACCTACATCCCCGGCAACCACGACGATGCCTTGCGTCAGTACGCCGGGAATGAGATCGGCGGCGTCCGCCTCGCGCTCCATGCGGTGCATCCGCTGGTCGATGGCCGTCGCATCCTGCTCATGCACGGAGACGAGTTCGACTTCGTCGTCCGGCACCAGCGTCTGCTCAGCGGCGTGGCGGCCGTCCTGTACGGCCAGTTGCTGCTGGTCAACCGGGTCGTCGATCGCCTGCGTCGCTCGGCGGGTCTGGACTACTGGTCCTTTGCCCGCTCGATCAAGGAGCGTCAATCCAGGGTCCTCGAGATGGTGGCCCGCTTCAAGCAGGCCCTCTGTCGGCATGCCCGTGCCGTCGGGTGCGACGGGGTCATGGCCGGCCACATCCACGTCGCCGGCGTCGACCACTGCGACGGCGTCTTCTACGGAAATCCCGGCGACTGGGTAGAGAGCTGCACCGCGCTCGCGGAGGATCACCGCGGCCGCGTCACGGTGGTCGACTGGGCCGGGCAGGAGCGCATCCCCACTCGAACCGCGGCCCGGCGCCTGGCGGCAGCGGAAGGGGCACGTCTTGCGGGCGTCGCGGCGTATTAGCGCAGCCGAATTCGTCGCAGGGGCGGCGCACCCATGCCCATGATACGGTGCGCCGGTGACGGTCCGGTGTCCTCGGCGTCAGGAACAGGTGTCGGCCGCGGCGTTCCTTCCGGGCGCCGGGCGGTGATCGCCGCCGTAACGGGGTCTTCACCCGGTCCTCTCCGGACGGCCCCGAAGTCGACACCGGGAAGAAACAGAAGGCGAGTACTATACGCATCGCAGCGTCACCCGCTTCCCCCTAACCGGGAGACCAGCGCCATGACCGTGTTTACCGGAGCGACCCGTTCCTGCCCCGGCACGAGCTGGCCGCCCATGGCCGCGACCCTGGCGCGCTTCGTGTCCGAGGTCGCCAGCCCGCCCTGCCTGGGGTTGATTGCCGCCCTGCTCACCGCCCGCGCCACGGGCACCTGGGCCGCCTGGGCCTGGGCCGGCCTGCACGCGCTGCTGGCCGTGCTGCTGCCGGTCCTCTACATCGCCTGGCTGGTCCGTCGCGGTCGAGTCACGAACATGCACCTTCGGGTCCGCGAGGAGCGTTTCCGGCCCCTGGTGTTCTCCATCGTCGCCGGGGCGTGCTCGGTCGTCGCCCTGGGGCTCGGAGGTGCACCGCACCTGCTGGTCGTGCTGGCGGTCCTGCACCTGGTCCAACTCGCTTTCTTCCTGGGTCTCACCCTGCGCTGGAAGGTCAGCGTCCACTGCGCCGCGGCCTCCGGGCTGGCGGTCCTGGCCGTCTTCCTCTGGGGAACCGGCGGAGCGCTCCTGGGACCGGGGGTGCCGCTGATCGCCTGGTCGCGGGTCTACCTGGCCCGCCACACGCCGCTGCAGACCATGGGAGGCGCCCTGCTGGGCGCGGGCCTGTGGATTCCGACCTTGGCCATCTGGGGGGGCTGAGCCATGCGCGTCGTCCTGTTCACCGAGACCTTTTTGCCCAAGGTCGACGGGGTCGTCCGGACCCTCTGCCACCTCCTCGAGCACCTGGCCAGGAAGGGGCACGAGTCCCTGCTGCTGGCGCCCGCGCCGGCTCCCGATCGCTACGCCGACACCCGGGTGGAGGCGGTGCGGGCCTACCCCTTCCCGCTCTACCGCGAGCTGCGCCTGGCACCGCCGTGGACCCGCATCGCCGGTCTGGTGGAGGGGTTCGAGCCGGACCTGGTCCATCTGCTTAACCCGATCTCCCTAGGTGTGGCCGGACTGCGCTGGACCCGCCGGCGCGGCCTGCCGCTGGTCGCCTCGTATCACACCGATCTGCCCGGCTACGTCCGGCGCTACGGCTTCGGCGGCCTGACCGGGGCCACCTGGGCCCTGCTGCGGCACTTGCACAACCAGGCCGATCTCAACCTGGTGCCGTCCCGGGCCGTGCACCGCGAGCTGGCGGGCCACGGTTTCGAGCGGTTGGCGATCTGGGCCCACGGGGTGGACGCCGAGCGCTTCCATCCCCGTTTCCGCGATCCGGAGCTTCGACGGCAGTGGACCCTGGGCGTGCCCGAGGCGCCGGTGCTGCTCTACGTCGGCCGCCTGGCCGCGGAGAAGCGGCTCGACCTTCTGCTGCCCGTGGTGCAGACCTTCCGCCAGATCCGGCTGGTACTGGTCGGCGACGGCCCGGAGCGATCCCGGCTCCAGCGGCTCTTCGCCGGCACGCCGACCACCTTCACCGGGTTCCTGCAGGGCGAGGAGCTGGCGCGCGCCTATGCCACGGCCGACCTGTTCGTTTTTCCCTCGGACACCGAAACCTTCGGCAACGTGGTGGTCGAGGCGATGGCCTCTGGACTGCCCGTGGTGGCAGCCGCGGCAGGCGGGCCCCTGGAACTGGTCGAGGACGGCAGGACGGGAAGGCTGGTCCCTCCCGGCGACCCGGCAGCGCTGGTGCGGGCGGTCGGGGAGCTTCTGAGGGATCCGGAGCGGGCCGGCGAACTGGGTCGGACCGGCAGGACCCGCGCCGAGTGCCTCTCGTGGGAAGAGGTCCTCGACACCGTCATCCACGGATACGAATGGGCCCTGGAGCGGAAACGGCTGACCCGCGACGCCGACGATCGGCTGTCCGGCAGACCGGCCGCCCCGCTTCTTCTCTGCCCCGAGGTGGAACTGTCCTGGGCCGGGGCGATGGAGGCACCGGCCGGGCAGGCGGCGGCCGCCTGGTTCATTCGGGTCGCACGGCTTGCCGCCGCCGAGCCGCGACCGTGATCCGCCGCCTGCTGCTGATCGCCGTCCTGTCCGCCACGGGCTCCCCTGCCGCCACCGTGACGGACGGCATCCTCACCGGCGCTGGGGCCACCTTTCCCCTCCCCCTTTACGAGCGCTGGTTCGACCTGTTTGGCCAGGAAACCGGGGTAAGGGCGATTTACCAGGCCGTGGGCTCCGGTGAGGGAGTTCAGCGGCTGATGGGGAAATGGGTCGACTTCGCCGCCACCGACGCGTACCTGACCAACGAACAGATGCGCCTGGCACCGGCGGCCGTCGTGCACCTGCCCACCTGCGTCGGTGCGGTGGTGATCACCTACAACCTGCCGGGTCAGCCTGAGCTGCGCCTGACCCCCGAGATCCTGGCCGCGGTCTTCCTCGGACAGGTCACCCGCTGGTCCGACGAGCGACTGGCCGCAGTCTGCCCCGGCGGCTCGCTGCCTCGGCAAAAGATCACCGTGGTGCACCGTTCGGAGGGGAGTGGAACGACCTTCATCTTCACCGATTACCTGGCCAAGGTCAGCCCTGCCTGGCAGGCGCGCGTGGGCCGGGGCACGAAGGTCACCTGGCCGGCCGGGATCGGGGTGGAGGGGAATCCGGGGGTGGCCCAGTTCGTAGCGAGGATCCCGGGCAGCATCGGGTATCTGGAGCTGAACTTCGCGGTGCAGCAACGCCTGACGGCGGCCCTGCTGCAGAACCGGCACGGGGAATACATCAAGCCGTCACCGGTCTCGGTCTCGGCCGCTGCTGAGGTGGAGCTGCCGCCTGACACCCGAATCCTGCTGACCGACACCCCCGTACCCGGGGGGTACCCGATCAGCGCCTTCACCTATCTGGTGGTCTACCAGGAGCAGGCTTACGATCGGCGGACCAGGAGACACGCCGCGGCCCTGGCCCGGTTCCTGCAGTGGGTTCTGACTACCGGCCAGGAACACACTACCAGCCTTTTCTATGCACCGCTTCCCGCCCAGGTCCGGTCCCAGTCCCTCAATCTCCTGAGCTGGCTCACCTACGACGGTCAACCTTTCCTCGTTCCCTGAGGTCCGCCCGTCGGCTTCTCTCCTGACCCGACATGTCCACCGTGATCTGCCTGCTGCTGACCGCCCTGGCCCTTCCCCTGGCCGCGGTGGTGGAAGAACCCCGGCGCGAGGTGCGGGTGGGGGTCTACGACTACGCTCCCCTGTGCCACAGCGACATGACCGCCCACGCCGGGTACTCCGGCGACCTCGAAGCCGACGGTGGCCTGTTCGTCTCGCTGCTCAAGCAGGTGGCGGCCGACGAAAAATGGCAGCTCCGCTGGGTGGCCGGATCCCTGACTGAAGGCCTGTCGCGGCTGGCCGCGGGGGAGTTGGACCTGCTTCTGGCCGTTCCCTACCTGCCGGACCAGTCCGGACCATGGCAGTGCTCGCGGGTGACGGTGATCTCCACCTGGTCCCAGGTCTATGCCCGGGATCGCGTCCAGGTTCTCTCCGTGCTGGATCTCGACGGGCGCGCGGTCGGGGTCAAACACGACGATCCGGCATACGCAGAGTTGAGGAAAGTGGCCGAACAGCTCGACGTCCACTGTCAGTTCGTTGAGTTCCCGCACTACCGCGATGTCCTTGCGGCGCTGGAGCAGGGCTGGCTCGATGCCGGTCTGATCGACCGCCTGTACGGCATCCTTGCCCCGTCCGGTGACGGGGTCCACTCCACGCCGCTCATCCTGGCGCCCACCGAGCTACGCTTCGCCGGCCCGGCCAGCGGCAGCCGCGATCTGCTGGACGCGCTCGACTACCACCTCGCGCGGCTCAAGGCCGAGCCCGGTTCGCCCTATCACGCCTTGCTGGAGCAACTCGCTCGTGCCGAGGAGGAATCGCCCCGGGTCCGCGAGCTGGCCTTGGGGTTCGGGGTAGCACTGGCGCTGCTCCTCCTGCTGGCCGGCCTGATTCTGCTGCTACGGCGGACGGTGCAGCGGAAGACCCAGGAATTGATCGAGCGCAACCTCGAGCTGCAGCGCGAGAACGAACTGCGATGCCAGACCGAGGCCCGGCTGCGGCAGGCGCAGAAGATGGAGGCGATCGGCACCCTGGCCGGCGGCATCGCCCACGACTTCAACAACATCCTGACGCCGATCATCGGCTACACCGAGCTGATGGAGCTGGATTTGGGCAAGCAGGAACATCCCCATCGCGTCTACGTGGAGCAGATCGGTCAGGCCGCGTACCGGGCCCGCGATCTGGTGGCCCAGATCCTCGCCTTCAGCCGCCAGCAGGAGCGCGAGCCGATCCCCCTCCACCTGACCCCCGTGGTCAAGGAGGTGCTGAAACTGCTGCGAGCCACCCTGCCGGCGACCCTGCGGATCTCGACCGGTCTGCAGGCGGCCAACGACCGGGTGATGGCCGATCCCACCCAGATGCACCAAGTGCTGATGAACCTGTGCGCCAACGCCTCGTACGCCATGAGGCGGCAGGTCGGGGTGTTGCGAGTGACCTTGGATGAGCACCAGGGACCGGTCCGGGGGTGGGGGGCGCGGCTCGAGCTGGGACCAGGGCCGCATCTGTGTCTGTCGGTCAGCGACACCGGCGAGGGGATCGATCCCGAGGTGCTGCCCCGTGTCTTCGATCCATTCTTCACCACCAAGGGGCCGGGCGAGGGCACGGGGATGGGCCTGGCCGTGGTACACGGCATCGTCGAGCGCTGCGGTGGGGTGGTGACGGTGGAGAGCGAGCCGGGGAAGGGCACCACCTTCCGGGTCTATCTGCTGCAATGCCCGACAGACATGACCGTCACCCTTGCCGAGGAAGACCCGGAGGCGGCGCGGGGGATGGACGAGCGGATCCTGGTGGTGGACGACGAGCCCCTGGTGACGCAGATCGTCTCCGCTGCCCTTCACCGCGAGGGGTTCCAGGTGACCGTCAGGAACGATCCCCAGGGGGCGCTCGACCATCTGCGCTCGGTTCCAACCGAGGTCGATCTCCTGCTGACCGACCAGACGATGCCCGGGATGACCGGCCTGGACCTGATCCGCGAAGCCCTCCTGATCCGGCCGGGGCTGCCGGTCGTCCTGTTCTCCGGGCTGGTGGAGGGGATCGACCGGCAGGAGTGCGAGACCCTGGGTGTCCTCGCGGTTCTGGCGAAGCCGTTCAGTCCTGAGCAGCTCTCACGGACGCTGCGCCGGATCCTGGACCAGGTCTCCTCCGCCGGCTGACCAGCGGCCTAGAACGTGAAAACGCACGGACCCCGATCTTCTGACCGGGGTCCGTTTTCCGTAGAGAGATGACCGGGAGAGGGTTACCGCATCAAGGTCATCCGCCGCGTGATCGCGCCGGCCGGGGTCTCCAGGCGATAGACGTAGATCCCGGTGGCCAGGTGCGAGGCGTCGAAAGATACCTGGTGAAGGCCGGCGGCCAGGGTGCCGTCGACCAGGCTGGCCACCTGCTGCCCGAGCAGGTCGAAGACCGCCAGCCGCACCGATCCTTCGGCCGGCAGGGAGAAGGTCACGCTGGTGCTCGGGTTGAAGGGGTTCGGGTGGTTCTGCTCCAGCCCGAGCTCCTGGGACTCGGATCCGTCGCTGGCCTCCTTGGCCGCGCGCACGGTCACGGTGAAGCGCTGGCTGACCCCCGCGTTCCCCTTGCCGTCCGAGGTCCGTAAGTTGATCGACGTGGTGCCGGTTGCCTTCGGGGTCAGGCGTAGCTGGCTGCCAGAGATGGCCACGGCGACCACCGCCGGGCGGCTCGAGCTGGCCATGTAGGTCAGGACGTCGCCGTCGGCGTCGGTGGCCCATGCGGACAGTGGAATGACGGTGGCCGCGGCTCGCGCGGTCAGGGTCTGGTCGAGGATCGGTCCGGCCAGGACCGGCGCGTGGTTGACCGGGCAGAGCGCAGTCCATCCCGCCATCCAGTTGGTGGCGCCGAAGGCGCCGACGTACGGTGCGTAGGTGTACCAGCGATCGCTGGAACGGGCTGCAGCCCCGGTCAGGGCCGGGCTGCCCGGTCGCGGCCGCAAGTCGAGGGTGCCGAGGTACGGGGTGCGCACCACGCTGGTCAGGAGCGGGTCGACAAGGCGGTTGCCGTTGGCGGTGAGGTGGTCGCGGGTGTAGGACTGACTGGAGACCGTCTCCAGGGTGGTGGCGCCGGAGCCGAATCCCCACCAGATGTTGTTGGCGAAGACGATGTCCCCCTGCTCCAGCCGGCGGCGGCTGTCCTCGACCGCGGTGGCGTCGTCCTCGATGTTGAGCCCGCGGCCGACGAAGTCGGTGACGATGCTGCTGTAGTACTTCCCCCCGGCGTTGTCCCGCAGGATCAGCCCGGCGCTGGTGGCGTTGGCCGCCGTCGTGCCCGAGCCGATGTAGGTGGCGTTGTAGATCACCGGGATGGCGTAGGGACGGCCGTCCTCCGGGGTGGTGCCGCCGTCGTGCTCGCCGGCCTTGTCCCCGTAGGCGGCTGACTGGATGGCTACCCAGAACTGCCCCTTGCCGCGGAACCCTTCGTCGTAGTCAAAGGCATCGTCGTCGTTGAGGGCGCTGACCAGGTACCTGGTGTTGACGGTGCCGCCAAAGAACTCGAATCCGTCGTCGGCGTTGTTCATCACCTCGACGTATTCAACCGTGGTGCCGCGGCCGACCCCGCCCAGGGTCAGGCCGTTGATCTCGTTGTTGGCGCCGATGATCGAGCCGCCGTAGCGGATGGAGACGTAGCGGAACACGCCCGAGTTGTCGTCGTCGTTGCTCCCGCCGTACACCCCCCGTGTTTCGGTGGTGGGGATCCCCTCGATCGAGGTCTGGCCGGGGGTGGAATTGAGCGACGCCATGCCGAGGATGATGACCCCCCCCCACAGGCCGCGGGTATCGACCGGCAGGTCGTTGGGATTGGTCACGTCGTCGGCCAGGGCGGTGAAGATGATCGGCTGGGTCGCGGTTCCCCGGGCGTAGATCCGGCCCCCCCGGGCGACGATCAGGGCGCTGGCGTTCTCGCCGGTTCCCGGCATCGCCTTGATGACCGTGCCGGCCTGGATGTTCAGGGTTGCGCCGTTGTCGACGAAGACCCGGCCGTTGAGGACGTAGGTCCGGTTCGCGGTCCAGGTCACGGTCTGCCCCGGCAGGATCGAGCCGTCGGTGACGACCAGGGTGTCCTGGGCCTCGGCCAGGGAGGGCAGCAGCAGAGCCGCCAACCCCCACGCGAGCTTGCGCATCATCAGGGAAACCTCCTCTGAAGGGGTAGAGAGACTGCCGGGATAGGGATGGCCCGACAGCAGCGAACGGTTCGCCGTCGATAACTTCACCAGCCTGCGTAACGATCAGGTGGCGATCAGGTGCAGATTTTCCGGCGATCCGGGAGCAATCCTGCGGTAGGAGGTCGGCCGTCGCGGGAACCGGTTCAGCGGCCCACCGTGTACGCCAGCCCGACCGCGAAGGAGCGACCGTTGCGGTGCTCGTGGGCCACGTATTCGCGCCCCTGGAACGGATAGACCTGACGGACCGCCGGGTTGAGCAGGTTTTTGGCCGTCAGCTTGACCTGATAAGCGTGGTTGATCCCCCAGGCCAAGGTCGCGTCCAGGGTGCCGCGCGGCTCCTCGTAGATGTCCGGAGTGCCGCCCAGGCTGACCTCGGACAGGCGCCGGCCGAATAGGTTGTAGTACAACCCGGCCGTGGTGCGGGTGCGTGGGTTGGCGTAGCTCAGGTCCAGGTTGAGCAGGAACGGCGACTGCCCCTGCAGCGGCCGGGTTGCCGAGGCGGCCGGGTTCAGCGAGCGCCGGATCAGCAGCTCGGTCGCAGGGATGGAAACCTCGGAGCGGCACAGGGTCAGGTTGGCTCCGGCCACCAGCCCGTCGAGCTCGGGTGCGAGGAAGGCCAACCCCTGGCGCAGCTCGAACTCCAGGCCCCAAACCCGAGCCTCGTCCACGTTCTGGTACCCGATCTCGCCGTTGACCGTGCGGATGGCCCGCTCGATCGGGTTGCGGAACTCCTTGTCGAACAGGCTGACGGTGTAGGTCTCGCCCGGCCGGGGGAAGAACTCCCAGCGCAGGTCAAGGTTGTCGATCAGGGTGCGCTCGAGGTCGGGGTTGCCGACGAAGATGTAGTCGCCGACGAAGTCGAAGGAGGCGTACGGCGCCAGCTCGCGGAAGGTCGGCCGGGCCAGGGTGCGGCCATACGCGGCGCGCAGGTTCATGTCCGGTCCCAACTGGTAGACCAGGTTGACCGACGGGAGCCAATCTCCCAGGTCGAGTCCGCCCGCGGCCAGGGAGGGGTCCTGGCTGGTCACCCGCAGCGAGGTCGACTCGTACCGCACCCCGGAGATCAGCCGAAGCCGCAGGACCAGGGGTAGGTCGACCATGCCGTAGGCGGCGAGGATCCGCTGGTCCCCGTCGTAGTTGCTCGAGGGTGCGGAGGCGTCGACGACGTAGTTGCCGAACCGGTAGAGGGTCCCGGTGCTGTCGACCAGCCCGACCTTGTCGGCCTGGAAGAACCCGGTGGCGTTCCCGTCGTAGCGGATGTTGTCCTGCCGGAAGAGGAAATGGCGCTCTCTGAAGGCTCGGTCGACGTCGAGGATGGCGCCGCCCACCTTGACCGTGCCGGTGGACCGGCCGGCGAAGCCTAGAGGAATCGCCGCCCCGATCTCGGCGGCGCGGTTGCGCTCCTCCAGGTCGCGGAAGTACCGCGTCGGGCCGGGATAGAGGTTGGTGAGGATGGCGAAGAGGGTGTCGATCCGGTCGCCCCGGTCGATCGGGGCGTAGTTGTCGGTGAAGTAGCGCAGATCCGGCTCCTCCTGGGCTGACTCGGCGCGGGAAGCGGTCCACTCGATCCGGGTCCGTCCCAGAGAGGCGAATTCGTGCTTGCCGGCAAGCTGCAGGGACTGCAGGCTCCGCTCGGTGTAGTGCAGGACGCGGGTCTCGTAAACCGCCGCCTCGTCCAGGTCGCGCGGCAGGGAGCCGGCCAGGTACCTCGCCGCGTCCTCGCCGCTGCGGTTGTAGAGGAAGGTCAGGCCCAGCTCGTGCTCGGTTCCCGGCCGGTAGGACAACCCGAGAAGGCTCCCCCAGAGCACCTCGACCGAGGAGCGATGGTCCCGCAGGAGGGCTTGGTTGCTCAGTCCGGTGACCTGGTCGACCTGGCCGGTCAGTTGGTACTGCGCTGAGGTGCCGTCGTCGTAGCTGCTGTAGGAGCGGCTGTAGCTCAGCGCGCCCAACACCCCCAGGGGCCGTCCCCACAGCCCGAGCTGGTCGCCGACGGCCAGCGAGGCGCTGTGGTTGAGCGGCGCGCGGCGCTCGGTCGGCGCCATCACCGGCGAGAACGACTTCGACAGCCGGTTTAGCTGCCGGGCCTTGTCCCCGTCGCTGAAGGAGGCGCCCAGGTCGGGAACGACGCCGTTCGGATCGGCCAGCGGCCCAGGCAACTCCCGGGTGCCGTCGTCGATGGCCAGCCAGTCCCATCGTCCTCGCTCGCCCCCGAGGAAGGAGCTGGCGAGGCTGGTCCGGGTGTTGTAGGCAAAGGAGGTCGAGGCCGATACCATCAGCCGTTCGGGCAGGCTGCGGGTGCTCAGGTCGACGGCGCCGCCGGTGAACGATCCGGGCCGATCCGGGGTGAAGCTCTTGGCGGTGACGATGTTGTCCAGAAGCTGGGAAGGGAAGAGGTCCATGGGCACGGATCTCCTGTCCGGGTCGGCGCTGGGCAGCTCGGTACCGTTGAGCTGGACCGTGCTGTACCGCTCTCCCAGCCCCCGGATGTTCAGGTACTTGCCGTCCACGATGGAGGCGCCGGTGACGTGCTTGACCGCGTCGCCGGCGTCGCCGCTCCCCGAGCGGGAGATCGCTTCCGCGCTGATCGCGTCGCTGAGCGCCGTCGCCTTTTGCCGCTCGCGCAGGAGACTGGCCTCGTTGTCGCGCAGAGCCCGAGCTTCGACGACGACCTCGTCGATCGCGATCGCCTCGGGCTTGAGACTCACCGGAAGTCGCGTGGTCCTTCCTGCCGAGAGCTGCACGCCGGTCACCGTGGCCTGCCGGTACCCGATCATGGAGCAGACCAGGACGTAGGTCCCCGGCGGCACCCGGTCGAGGCGGAACTCGCCCTCCACGTCGCAGATCCGGCCGTGGTTGGTGTCCCGCAGCACCACGTTGGCGCCGACCAGGGGATCGCCGGTCTCGGCATCGACCACCTGACCGGCCAGGATCGCCGTCTCCTCAGCGCCGGCAGCCTGCCAGAGAATCATCTGGATCAGGAGCAGCCCAACGACTCGCACCTTCATCCGTCTTCTCCCGCAAAGGATCTGCAGCCGACCATGAACGGGTCAGGTCAGCCGCACGAGGGGCCTCCGCTGCCCGGAACGGTCGCCCCGGGAACGTCTCCAGTCTCGAACGGTTCGTGAACGGTCGGGAAGATACCGATCGCGCGTGGCGGTCGGGTTACAGGGCGATCAACTTTCGGTGTCGGAATCTAGTAGAGCGTCCGAGAAATACCTTGGCATTCGCGGGTCGATTCATCCCGGCCAGCGTCGTTCCGCTCGCTTCCTGTATCTGTCTGTCGATACAGGGCGTTCGCGCGCCTAGCTGGCCGGGCGACTCGCCCCGCTCGGTGTCACAACCTATTTCTCGGACGCTCTACTAGACGGGTCGGGCGAGGAGGAACTGGAGCCGGCTTGAGGAGAGGACTTGCGGTGTCCTGGAGCGGGCCTGGCCGTGCCCGCGGCGCCGGTCGACGCCCCGACGGCGCTTCGGGGATGGGCCTTGCCGCGTGGCGACTCACCGGTATGTTCGTCCTGACCGGAGGAGGCGGACCGCCGTCGCCGGGAGTCGTTTTCACCCCCATTCCGGGCCGGGCAGGCCCAGTCTACAGGAGGTCTCACCATGGCCGAGTGCAACCCCGTCAACTGGTTCGAGATCCCCGCCACCGACCTGGACCGCGCCAAGACCTTCTACGAGCGGGCGCTGGGCCTGGAGCTGAGCGCGGCCGAGATGTTCGGCCTGCAGATGGTCTTCTTCCCCATGCAGCAGGGAGGTCCCGGCGCCGGCGGCGCCCTGGTGAAGTCACCCCGCCACCAGCCGGCCGCGGTCGGCACCACGGTCTACTTCAGCGTCTCCGACCTCGACGCCGCCCTGGCGCGCGTCGAGGCCAACGGGGGCACGGTGATCAGCCCGAAGACCTCGATCGGTGAGCACGGGTACATCGCCCACTTCCGCGACACCGAGGGGAACGGCGTGGCCCTCCACAGCATGGCCGGTTGAACCGAGGGTAACCCGGCTTTTCGAGGAGGTGCGGCTCTCCCCGCGGATGGTCTACGTCGATGCCGGCAGGCCCGAGCTGGTCGAGGGGTTCACCCGCAAGACCTTTACGGTTCGTCACTCCGCGCCCCGCGCCTGTGACCATTGTTTCAGGGCCTCGGCCACGGCCGCGATGACCGGGGGCCAGCCGCCACCGGGAGGCTGGCGGAAGAGGCGCAGGCGTTCCGGGTACCAGGGCGAATCCTCGCGGCCGGTCAGCCAGCGCCAGTCGGTCAGGTAGTCGGCCAGCAGCACCCAGCAGGGCTTATCAAGGGCTCCGGCGAGATGGGCCACGGCGCTGTCGACGCTGATGACCAGATCGACGCTGGCCACGGCCGCGGCCGTGTCGGCGAAGTCGTCGAACAGATGGCCCAGGGCCACCATGGGCAGTCCGGGGGGCGGCTGCCGGGCCTCCTCCTCCCCCGGACCCTTCTGCAGGCTGACGAACGAGATTCCAGCCACTCCTCCCAGAGGGGCCAGCAGGTCGAGGGACGGCAGGGAGCGCTCCTCGTCGTTGTGGAAGCGAGGGTTCCCCTTCCAGGCCAGGCCGACGCGAAGGGTGGCCGGAGGAAGGAGGGCGGACCATCTGGCTGCCCTGACCGGATCGGCTTTCAGGTAGGGGATCGGCGCGGGGATGGTGTGCAGCCGGGTCCGGCAGTACAGGGGCAGGCTCATCGGCGGGGTCCAGTAATCCCACCCCGAGGCCGGCACCTCGTCCTCCCAGGAGAGCACCTCGGCCGCCCCGGACAGGGTCCCGAACAGGGCCTTCAGTCCCGGCTGACAGACCACCGAGATCCACGCGGCCCCCAGGTCCTTCAGGACCGCGGCGTACCGGCAGAACTGGATCATGTCGCCGTGGCCGCCCTCGAAGCCGATGACCACCGACTTGCCGGCCAGGGCCTCGCCGCGCCAGCGGGCGCAGGTGAAGTGACGGGTCAGGGCGCGGTACCACTCGCGCGCCTCCAGGCACTCCCAGCCCTCCTCGAAACGGCCCTGGCGAAGCAGCAGGTAGCTCAGGTTGTACCGGGCCTTGGCATACCCGCCGTCCAAGGCCACGGCTTTGCGGCAGCACGCCTCGGCCTCGGCCTCCCGCTGCTGACAGGTGAGCAGCACCCCGAGGTTCGACCACCCGGCCGCGGCCTCCGGTTCCAACCGGATGGCCTGACGCAGCACCGACTCGGCCTCGACCAAGCGCCTTTGGCTGGTGAGGAGCGCCCCCAGGTTCAGGTGCATCCGGGCGCACTCGGGCTGAAGGGCGATGGCCCGGCGGTAGCAGTCCTCGGCCTCGACCAGGGCACCGGCCTGCTCTCGCAGCAACCCCAGGTTGGCCAAGGCCTCGGCGTGATCCGGGGCCAGGGTCAGGGCCTGCCGGAAGCAGCCTTCGGCCTCCGCGGCTCTGCCGCCTTCCAGGTGGCGATTGCCGTCGAAGAAGAGGGCATCGGCCCGGGAGTGATCCGCGGACATGGCTTGAGTGCGGCGCCTCCTTGCCGGAGACGCCACTCCGATCACCGGGCGGGGATCGGCTCCAGGCCATCGGCCCGGCGCTGTTCGTTGACCCGGTCCAGGGCCCAGGGGACCACCGAGCCGTCCTCTCGAAAGCGGGGGTAGTACCCGTTCTCGTACCGGGCCACCGGCATGAGCGGCGGGGCGTGGCGGTGGCCGGCCAGGGCCTTCGCGTCGAGCGATCTGCCGCTGGACAGGTCGATTACCTCGATCTCGGCGACCCGGTTGGTGCCCAGTCCCCGCGCCGCTGCCACCCGTAGGTACGGCGTCTTCTCGGGGTCCAGGCCGAAGAGGTAGGTGCCCACCGCGTCGACGTGCACCTCGTTGTCCCCGATCAGAACCCAGCCGAGGGGGTGGTTGCGGCCCTCGTTGAAGGCCGTCCCGTCGCGCCCGATCAGGCCGTCGACCACGCACAGGCGCGGCACGCCCGTCCGGCGCACGGCGGTCACCAGGTCGGCGTGCTTGTGGCAGAACCGCTCCTCGTGCAGGCTGAGCCCGCTGTCGGTGATCCGAGTCAGCTCCTCTGCCTTCACCCCTTCGTCCTCAGCCTGGATCGTGCACATGTGGCGCTGCGGGCTCAGCGCCAGGCCCTGCAGGTTCTTGGTGGTGAGGGTGGTGCAGGAAAGGTTGTGGCACTTGGCCACCGGCACGTTGAACAGGAAGCCGGCTTGAGCGGCGTGGTGGGTGAGTCTCAGGTGGCGGAAGACCACCCCGTCCGGCAGCGGTACCTCCACCCCCTCGGAGAGGTCGTGGTTGGTCAGCGACAGGCCCAGGGCGGCGAGCGCGGCGTCGTACCCGCTGACCTCGGGCAGGTGCCCGTGCGGGCGCCAGTTGCCGTGCTCGGGGAAGTTGGCGTGGTGCCGGTGGTGATTGGCATGGTGGTGCTGGCGCCCGGCGTCGGTATGCGGCGTGCCCCAGGCCTCCATGACCACCAGGCGTTCGCGGGAGACCCCTAGTTCGAGGAGGCGTCGGAGCAGGCCCACCACGAAACCAGGATGGGTGACGATGCGCGTGTCCGGCTCGGCCGGGATGGTGATGTTGGGCTTGAAGGCGAGGGTGCCGGTCCCGGGCAGATCGAGGTCCAGGCGGCTGAGCGCGTCGTGAGCCAATTCCTCGTAGCGACCGAACGGGGCCACGTCATCGTCGATCGCCGTGCGGTACAGGTAGACCCGGTCGGCCTTCACCCTCATCTCGTTCACCTCCGGCTACGGGAGACTCCCCATACGAGCAGCCTTGCGGTGCACGCTGTCAAGGCCGCGATCAGCCGTAGGTGCAGCGCCGGGCCTCGTCGGTCATGGCCCGGATCAGGGGGAGGTCGGCGTCGAAGAACTGGTCCGAGGGACAGAGGACGTACCCGCCGTCCGGCCCGGCCTCGGCAAAGCAGCGGCGGACCTCGCGCCGGGTCTCCTCCGGCGTGCACCCCTTGAGGAACCGCTGCTGGTCGAAGCCGCCGATCATGCAGATCCCCGGCGGCAGGCGGCGCCGGGCCTCGGCCAGCCGCGCGTCGCCGCCCATGGCCGTCGGGGTGAAGGTCTCCACCGCGTCCGGCTTCATCGCCGCGATCCGTTCCAGCAGAGGCATCATCCCGCCGCAGGTGTGGTACGCGATCCGCTGGCCCACGGCGTGGGCGGTCTCGATCAGGGCCGCGTCGTAAGGTGCGACGAACTCGTCGAAGAGCCGCGGCGAGACCACCGTGGTCGAGGCGCTCCCGCCGCCCAGCTCGATCAGGTCGTACCGGGCCCCGGCCAGCGACTCCAGGTAGGTCCGCTTCCGTCGCTGCAGGATCCGCAGGAACTGGTGGACCCACTCTGGGTCGTCGTAGGTCGCCAGGATCATCACCTGGGTGCCGGCCAGGCAGGTGGCGTCCTGCCAGGTGCCGGGTTGGCCAAAGAGGTCGAAGCAGCAGACGTAGGACCGCACCAGGCCGCGCTCCCCGTACTCCTCGGCGGCCCGGTTGATCGCGACCAGGTCGGCCAGGGGCGCGGGGCAGAACTCAGCGATCAGGTCGATCTCCCGCCGCTCCTTGACCAGCGGCTCGATCACCCACGAGGAGTAGGCGTCGGCCGCCAGGACCATGGTCAGGATTCCCTTGGGGGTGACCATGCGCCAGCGCGTCAGCGGGTATTCGCCGCCGGGGATCTCCTCGCTATGGATTCGCCACTGGTCGCTGACGACCCGGCGGTTCTCGAGGAAGCCGATCCCGGTCTGCTCCGGGTCGTAGTAATGCCCGCGCGCCTCGTCCGGTCGATGCGGCGCCAGGTAGAGGATCGGGTCGAACCCGTACTCGTCGTAGAACGCCTGTTCCTCTAGGCCGGCCACGTGATGAAGGAAATAGCCGTGGACCCAGTGGGTGGCCACGGGGAGCCGGTCGGCCTTGCCGCCGTGCAGGGCGGTCAGGAAGCGTTGCCTGGGGGTCAAGGGGGGCTCCTCCTTTCTGGGGTAGGACTCACTCCAGCAGCATCATCCGACGCACCTGGATCCGGCGGCCGGCCTGGAGCCGGCAGAGGTAGACCCCGGTGCCGACCGCGCGGCCGCCCTGATCCCGGCCGTCCCAAGCCACGGCGTGAGGCCCGGCCTGTTCCCAGCCTGCTGCCAGCTCGCGCACCCGTTGGCCGAGGACGTTGTACACCTCGAGGCGCACGGATCCCGGCATAGCCAGCTCGTACCTCACCAGGGTAGCGCCGTTGAACGGGTTGGGGCAGTTGGGCAGGAGCCTCGTCTGCGTCGGCAGGGAAGCGCCTGCCGCCTCTGCCACGGCGGTGGGTGCCGCGGTCAGGTCGATATCCCACGGTCCGTCGTGGTCGAACCGGCGTCGGCCCGCGTCGTAGACTCGGTGAACTCCCTGGGCCGCGTTGGCCATCCCCACGTATACCTTGTATTCGCCGGGAGGAGCTTCGAGCAGGTAGTGGCCCCACTCGTAAACGATAGTCTGTGAGACCAGACCGGCCGAGGCGTCGACGGCCCGCAGGATCATCATGTCCCGGGGTACCTCAGCCGGCGGAGTCACGGTGCCGTAGATCCGGCACACCCGGGCCGGGGTAGGCAAGGTCAGGTCCAGGCTCTGAACGCCGTGCAGATCGACGTGGGAGACGGTGCCTATTCCCCGGCCGCAGTTGGGCAGGGCGATAGCGGTGTACCTCCCTGGCAGGGCCGGCAGGCTGAAGGCTCCCCGGGCATCGGTGGCAGCGGCGGCCGCCAGCTTCGGGGTTCCCTGCACCTCTACCTGGCGCTCGGCCAGATAGGGCAGGTCATAATAGGAAGCGCCGTCAAATCCATCACGCTG